>JAVWHL010000007.1:0-38005 GCA_036640095.1 Erysipelotrichales bacterium
TTTTAGAATTAGCTTGCATATGATTTAAAGTGATTTTCATATTTTTTTTAGTTAATCGCTTAGCTTTAGGTGAAACAATATAAAGTTCTTTAAGCCACTTATTAATAGTGTTATCAGAGATAGAGATACCAAAATCTTTATAAACAATTTCACAAAAGTGAGTTAGATTTGTATCAGAATAATCATCAATATAAAGGTGAGTAATCATATCTCTAACCTCACGACTAAAAGCAGTGCTAGGTTTTCTATTTCTGTTTTTATGAACGAAACCACTTTTACCTTCATTTTTATATAGCTTAATTAATCTATTGATAGTTCTTGATGAGCAGTTTAGTTTAAGAGCGGCACTCTTTTTATTAGAGTTTGTTTCAACTAATTTTTTAATAACATTATACTTATAATCTTCATTCATTCTTAATTCGACCTTTCTCATAATCAGCCTCCATATCATTAGAAACTAATTATATCTCTAAAATATAAATAATGGGACATTTTCATTTTCGATTACTTAAGACATTATCATATTCGAATCAGATTTGCTTACTTGTTTTTTTTATCAATAGGTGATACATCCTTTAAATTATGGTATAATGTTGTAGCGAGGTGAGTACTTTGGACAATGTATATAAAATTAATGATTTTGAAGGCCCTTTAGATTTATTATTACATCTAATAAAAGATAATAAAATGGATATCTTTGATATAGAAATTACAACATTAATAGAACAATATTTAAATTATATTGAAGAAGCTAAAAATATTGATTTAGAAATAGCAAGTGAGTTTTTAGTTATGGCATCATCATTAGTTGAAATGAAATCTAAATTACTTCTACCTAAACCTGAATTAGATGAAGATGATTATGAAGAAGATACACAAGAACAATTAATTAAACGATTAATAGAGTATAAAAGATATAAAGAAGTATCTAGTACTTTAAAAGAATATAATGAAACAAGAAATCTTATTTATACTAAGCCTTTAGAGGATTTGTCTAAGTTTAAAAGTGAACAACAAGCTTTAGAAATTCCAGAAGATTTAGAATTATTTGATTTAATTAGGGCTATGGAAAAAATGCAACAGCGCTTAAAATTTAAAGAACCTATTACAGCAGTCTTTGAACATACTGAAATATCTGTTGATGATCGAGCTAGTGATTTACTTAATCAAATAAATAGACAATCTAAGAAAAAAATAGCGATGGATGATTTAATTGATGTACCAACTAAATCATATATGATTGTTACATTTCTTGCATTATTAGATCTTGCTAAAAGAGATTTAATTAAAATTAATCAAGACCAACGTTTTGATACTATATATATTAATGGAGTGATCTAATGGAAAATAATATTGCGATATTAGAAGGACTATTATTTCTTTGCGGTGATGAAGGTATCATAAAAGAGAATATATGTTTAGTTCTTGGGATGAATAATGAAAATGTAATAGAACTTTTAGGAGAATATAAAAACAAATTAAAAGATGAAAGTCGTGGTCTTGAACTAGTTAAATTTGGTGAGCATTATAAACTTACAACTAAAGCTATGTATCATGAGTATTATAGTCGTCTAGTTGATAATCCAACAAACTTTTCTTTTTCAAATGCTGCTTTAGAAACACTTGCGATTATTGCATATAATCAACCTATTACTAGAGGTGATGTTGAGCGTATAAGAGGAGTTGGAAGTGATAATATGATTCGTAAGCTATTATCAAGATCACTTATTAAAGAAGCAGGTTTTAAAGAAAGTCCAGGACGTCCTAAATTATATCAAGTAACTAATGATTTTCTTGATATATTTAATTTAAAAAGTCTTGAAGAATTACCGATTTTAAAAGATGTTAATTTAAGTGAAGAAGAACAAGATATATTTAAAACTAGATTTATAGAGGAGCAAGAATAATGGAAAGATTACAAAAGGTAATTGCTGCAGCTGGAATATGTTCAAGAAGGAAAGCTGAAGAACTAATTGTAGAAGGAAAAGTAAAAGTAAATGGGGAAGTAGTAGATACACTTGGTACTAAAGTTAGTTCTAGTGATATAGTTATTGTTAATGGTAAGAAGATTAAGAGTGAAAGAAAACAATACTATGTAATGTTTAAGCCTAAATCAGTAATTAGTTCAACTAGTGATGATAAAGGACGTGTTTCAGTTATTGATTTATTAGATAATCCTACTGCTCGTCTTTATCCAGTTGGTCGTTTAGATTTTGATACAACGGGAATCTTATTATTAACTAATGATGGTGAGTTTGCTAATAAGATGATGCATCCTTCTTCTAAATTAGATAAGACTTATATTGCATTTATTGATGGTATTTTAACTGAAGAAAAAAGAAAACAACTTGAAGCAGGTGTAGTCTTTGATGGACAAAAATCAGCTCCAGCTAAAGTTAAAGTAATGCAAAGAGATTATAAATTAGAAAAAACTAAAGTTAAACTAATTATACACGAGGGAAGATATCATCAAGTTAAGATGATGTTTGATGCTGTTGGTCTTTCTGTAAGAAAACTACATCGTGAAAAATATGGACATATTAATTTAAATGGTTTAGTGCCAGGGGAATATCGTAAACTTAAACCATTAGAAATTAGTCAATTAATTGAATTAGCAGAGAATGGCTTTATTGATTATTAAAAATGGGGTGCACAAATGATAGATGATACTTTATCAATAAAAAAAGAAGGACTAAATAGTAAATATCGTTTGTTTACTAATGCCTTACTTTTTTTGTGCTTTCTAACTTTAATTTTACAGTATAATTTAGTTGGAATTAAAGGTGTAATTAGAGCATTTCTTATGATAGTGATTGCTATTAGTACATGTACATTTACTAATGCAATGTATTGGAAGTTTAAAAAGAATGATTATCATTATATAAGAAAGCATATCATTGCTAGTACGCCTATTATTACTGGTATTATAGTAGCATTATGTATACCTTTAGGTGATTTAGAAAATAATAGAATTTATCTTATTACTTTATTAGCTGCCTTTCTAAGTGAGATGGT
Organism: Erysipelotrichales bacterium; assembly: GCA_036640095.1. Classification (GTDB taxonomy): domain Bacteria; phylum Bacillota_I; class Bacilli_A; order JAJDGJ01; family JAJDGJ01; genus JAVWHL01. The sequence continues at coordinate 3,016 of JAVWHL010000007.1, forward strand.
TGCTAAATTATTAATTAGATATAAAGATAAGAATATTTTTAATCCAGCAGCAACAGGTATTCTATTAACTTTCTTCTTATTTAGTGATGATTTTATATCACCGACAATAGATGGTTTACTTAATCAATCACCTTTAGATGCAATATCTAGTAATGTAGATGTTTATGATACATTTAGTAATTATACTTCATTGTTACTTGGTAGTTATCATGGTGGTATTGGAACAACTATGTTTTTACCTTTATTGATAGTAGGGATATATTTAATGTTGAAGAAAGTTATTGATTTTAGAATTCCTTTAGTGGCATTTGTATTCTTTTTTATCTTCTTATTTATAATAATGCTTATCTTTAAATATGACTTCAATTTTATTATTATTCATTTAATCGGTAGTAATTATTTGTTTGTTGTTGTATACATGCTTAGTGATCCAATCACCAGTCCTAATGATAAATTAGATAAATATATCTATGCAATATTATTTGCCCTTATAGCAGTTATACTAGGCTTTAAAGTAACATTTATCTATAGTTCTTTTATTGCATTATTAATTATGAATTTATCTTTACCATTAATTAAGAAGGTAATAAAGAAATTAAGTAATAAACCAGAAATACCTAAAATAATATAAGAAATACCCTTAATGAATTATCTTCACTAAGGGTATTTTTATTTTATTCCAATTAGACTTAATTGACGTCCTGTTATTTTATCTTGTCGATAACTAAAGTAGTTACCTTCATATGTACATTCTTCAATATAAGTTATTTGTTTTTTACTTATACCTAGTTGTTCTAATTGTAATGTATTAAATAATCTATTATCAAAGAATAGTGAATTTTCTTTATTTAGAAAGCATTTATCTATATCTTCAATTTGATGTTTTAATATATTTTCTTTAAAGTCTTCTTGTACTTCATAATTATGTGCCATGATACTTGGTGCAAAGATAATTTCTAATTGTTGGATATCGACATTTTCATTTTCAACTAAATTCGAGATGCATTCTTGAACAATTAATTTATCACTTCCTTGCCATCCTGCATGAATAGCAACCACAACTTCTTTATCATGTGCATACATTAATATTGGAAGACAATCAGCTGTTAAGACTCCAATGTATACTCCTTTATCTTTTGTATAAAGAGCATCACATTCATTAGTTATCTTAGTTTGATTCTTTTTTACTTCTAACATAATTTTAGAATGTGTTTGATTAGGAATATAAATATCATTTACATCAATATTTAATTTGTTTGCTAGCAGGGAATAGTTGGTATCAACATCATCTTTATTATCTAGTACATGATATGCCAAGTTAAGTGAATCATAAGGTGCTTTTGAAACGCCATCACTTCGATTAGTACTTATTGCTAAGATACTATCATCTCTAATTACTTGATACATTGTCTCTAATCTCCTTTATCATTTCATGATCATTTTCAATAAAGATACTTTGATATGATTTTAAAGACACCATACCAATTCCATGACCTTTTAATTTAGTTACATTAACTATTGGGGTATACATTACTTCATATTTAACATTTGGTTTAGCATTTGAATAGAATAGGGCTAAACGTGCTGCTTGTTCTAATGTACTATCACTAGGATTATCATCTTTAATAATAACATGTGATCCACTTTCATCTTTAATATGAAGCCAGATATCATTTTTTCGTGCCAACTTAAATGTTACATGATTATTTTGGATACTATTTTTACCAATCAAAATAGTAACTCCTTCATCATTAACTAATGATTCATAACTAACTTCTTTTTTCTTTTTCTTCTTCTTTTTATTTTGAACAACATGTTTTATATTATAGTTTTCTTTGAAATAATCGATAACCTCACTAAAATCATTAACACTTGAATAATTAATACTAGATAATGCTTCTTCTATTTCATTGTTTTGCTTTTTAGCAAGTTCTATTTGTTCTTCTAAGTATGCAAATGATTTTTTAGCTTTGTTGTATAACTTCATTTCTTTTGTAGCATTATCAACTAAAGATATTTTATCATCTAAATAGAGTATTACTTCTTCATTCTTCTCATAATCAAAAACAGTTATTTTATCATAGTGTTGGTTTTTATCAAATTGATATAGATTATCATAGATAAGAGTACCTTTAATTTTATAAATATCATAGTTTAAATTATCTTGATATTGTTGTTGCAGTTTAGCAATTTTTTTCTTATTTCTTTTTTGAATACCTTTAAGATGTTTAATTTCAGCTTTATAAATTGATTTTAAGCTATTTTCACTACTTTCTTTCATATACTTGTAATCAAATGCTTCATCTAAATCATCAAATATTCTAGGTTCTTCTTCTAAATGACTTAAAGGTATATAAGAAAGACATTTCTTATATGCATATATTGTAGTACTACTTAGATAATTATCTAGAGACTCTTGTGCACTGATATCTTGTTTATTTAAGTATATGAATTCATTATTTAATTCTTTTGAAAAGCCTTGATATACTTGTTGATAGTTTTCAGTATTTTCAATCCCATTAAGAGGGTTTAACTTATCATTTACACTTGCATATTCAAACTTTAAATTACGTTGTATCATACGCTTTAAATTAGAAGATATAGGTAGAAACTTTAATGCATCGATTATTGTATAATCACTATCAGCAAGCATCGTATTAGCATGTCTTCCTGTTAGTTCAAAGATTAGATATTTAACTTGTTCATCACGCATTTCATTAAATTTAATTATTTCAAATGTAATGGTACGATCACATTCATTTTGGTAGATATCTTTTATAATTCCACCTTCAAGATGTTTTCTAAAATTCATTGTTAGATTAGTTGCAGTATCAAGCGTATCATATTTATTTTGAGTTATATGTAATCTAAAACTATTGTTATCAATTGAATTAATTAATTGATAATTAGTACGATTTGCTCTTACTTTAAATAGTATTTCAGTATTATTTATTTGATATATTTTTTGAATACGACCACTTATTAATTTTTCTTTTAAGTTAGTACATATTTTGTTTGTTAATAGTCCATCTATCATTTTTATCACCTTTAAATATTATAACATACTATTACATTATTATAATAGAATGATGTTTTGCTTGTAATAAGTACATAAAAAATATATAATAATAACAATGTATAGGAGTGATGTATAAGTGCAAAAAAGAGGACAACTAATAATATTAAGTGGACCTTCTGGAGTAGGAAAAGGGACTATTAGAGAAAAGCTTTTTGAATATAAAGAATTAAATTTAGCTTATTCAATTTCAATGACAACTAGACGTCCAAGAGTTAATGAAGTTGAAGGTGAAGATTATTTCTTTGTGAATGATGAGACTTTCTTAAAGAAAATAAAAGAAAATGGTTTAATTGAGTGGGCTAAGTTTGTAGGAAATTACTATGGAACACCTAAAGACTATGTAGAACAATTATTAGAAGAAGGTAAGAATGTTGTTTTAGAGATTGAGGTACAAGGGGCAACTCAAGTTAAATCAATGTTTCCAGATGCTATAACTATTTTCATAGTACCACCTAGTATTGAGGAATTAGAAAATAGAATTAGAAAAAGAAGAACAGAGGAAGAAGATATTGTCTTACAAAGATTAAATAAAGCTAAGTATGAACTTACTTTAACTGATCAATATCGCTTCGTAGTAGAAAATAATACACTTGATCAAACAGTTGATGAAGTTAAAAAAATTATTGAAAATAATATCTAGACTAAAGTTATACTTTAGTTTTTACTTTTATAAGGAGGTCTATTATGTATCTTTTAAAAGTATTAATTGAATACCAAAACATCAATATAGACCGTACTTTTGAATATTATTCAATTAATAAAGTTGAGCTATATTCAAGGGTTTTAGTATCCTTTAATAATCGTAAGGTAGTAGGGTTTGTATGTGATGTTATTGAGAATGGTAAATCAGAGTTTAATGCTAAAACAATACTTGAAGTAGTAGATGAAAAGCCAATTATCAATGAAGAGTTATTTAAGGTATCTAAATTTATGCAAAGTAAGTATCTTGCTAGTCAAATACAAGCTTTACAAACAATGTTACCTTCAGGTTTTAAACCTAGTTCTAATCAAAAGAAAGAAGTTGTATATGATACTTATTTACTTGTATTAGAAGGAGATAAAAAGCTAAGTGAAAAACAAGAAGAAAATTTTAAAAAACTAAAAGATAATGAAGATATTAAATTAAGTGAAGCACTTAAGATTGGATCTAATCATATTATTAATGAGCTAGTTAAAAAAGAGTATCTTAAAAAAATAAAGAAACCTAGAAAATATTACATTGTTAATAAAGAGATGAGTTCTTTTAAAACATTAAATCAAGAACAAGAAGAAGTCTATAATAAAATAATTTCTAGTTCTAATAAATCTTTTCTATTACATGGAATTACGGGTAGTGGGAAAACTGAGATTTTCCTTCATCTAGCAAACTATTATATAAATCAAGGAAAAAGTGTTTTAGTATTAGTACCAGAAATAACTTTAACGATTATGATGCAAGAACAATTTGCTTCAAGATTTGAAAATCAAATCGCTATTCTTCATTCTAAACTAAGTAATTCACAACGTTATCAAGAATATCAAAAAATTAGAGATAATAAAGTTAAGATTGTTGTTGGAACTAGATCGAGTATTTTTGCTCCATTAAATAATCTTGGTATTATTATAGTTGATGAAGAACATGATTCTTCGTATAAGCAACATAGTAATTTAATGTATGATGTTCATGATATTGCTGATTATCGTATTTCATTAAATGATGCAAAAGTAGTTTATGCTAGTGCAACACCATCAATGATTTCTTTTACTAAGGCATATACTAAGCATTATGAATATCTTAGATTAAATAATAGGTATTTAAATCAACCTTTACCTGAAGTTGAAGTTGTTGATTTGAACTATCAAGCTTTAGGTGATGTTGTTTCAAAAAGAGTCATCGATCAGATGAATGAGTTTTTAGAAAAGGATAAGCAAGTAATAGTCTTACTTAATAGAAGAGGCTATAATAATATGTTTCAATGTCGTGATTGTAAGGAGACATTAATGTGTCCTCATTGTAATGTAGCTTTAACTTATCATCATAAAAAGTCTGCTTTAATGTGCCATCATTGTGGGTATACAACTCATAAAATAGATACTTGTTTTTATTGTGGTTCTAAAGATTTAAAAAGACTTGGTTTTGGTATTCAAAAGATTGAAGAATATTTAGAATCTGTTTTTAATAAATATAATATTATTAGAATTGATCATGATGCTATTAAGAATGTTAATCAATTAGAAAAAATGATAGATAGTTTTAAGAATAAAGAAGCTGATATTCTTATAGGAACACAGATGATAGCAAAAGGTTTAGATTTTGATAGTGCTGATTTAGTAGTTGTCTTAAATATTGATGCTTCACTTGCATTTAATTCATATGATGCAATTGAATCTGCCTTTACTTTACTTTCACAAGTAGCGGGTAGAGCTGGACGTCATAGTGGAGAGGGAAAGGTGCTTGTTGAAACTTTCCAACCAGAACACTATGTTATGCACTATTTAAAGGAACATAATTATCTAGGATTCTATCAACAAGAAATGCAAGCTAGAAAAAAATATGATAATCCACCTTATTTTAAAATAGCTCAAATATTAATTTCTGGTTTAGATGAAACTTTAGTTAATAAAGAAGCGTATGCATTATCTCAATACTTAAAAGAAAAGCTAAACAATGTTCAAGTGTTTGATAATATGGATCATCCAATATATAAATTACAAAATACTTATCGTCAACAAATTATTATTAAATATAAAGATGTTAATGATATTAAGAAAGTCTTATATAATGTTAAAAAGACTTATCAAAATAAAAGAAACTTTAATCTTACAATAGATTTAGAGTATTAGGAGGTAACTATGAATAAATCAATGCGTTATTGTGCATACGAAATAGTAAAAGAGGTAAGATATAATGGTGGTTATTCTAATCTACTATTAAAGAATAATATAAATCATTTAAATGATAGTGATAAAAAATTAGTTACTAATATTGTTTATGGAACATTAAAAAACTATGAGTTATTACAATACCAATTAAATCAAGTTGAATTTAAAAAGATGAATCATGCTCAAGAAGTAATTATTTTAATTTCTTTATATCAGTATCATTTCTTAGATCGTATTCCAATGTATGCGATTGTTAATGAGGCAGTTAATCTTACTAAGGAGGCATTATCTCATTTTGATAGTAAGTTTATTAATGTAATATTAAAGCAATTATTAGAAAAAGATTTAATGTATTCAAAGAGTGATGATAAGTTTCTTGATCTAAGTATTAATTATTCTATGCCTGTGTGGTTAATAAAGATGATTAATAAACAGTATGGATATGACTTTTTAATTGAATATTTAAAAGATAATATGAATAAATCTGATTTATATATAAGATACAATACTTTATCTGATAAAAGATATTTATTAAAAGATGATGTGTATGAATTAATAGATAATAATACATATAAGTTTATTGGAAATGATACTTCTTATCTAGAATTATATAAAGAAGGAATACTTTCAATTCAAGATTACTCTAGTCAACAAGTAGCACAGTTCTTAAATGCTTTGCCTAATTCTAGTGTTTTAGATATGTGTGCTGCGCCTGGTAATAAGACATCTGCGATTGCTGAATTAATGAATAATGAGGGTAGCATAGATGCGTTTGATATTTATCAACATAAGATTGAGTTAATAAATAATCAAGCTAATAGACTAGGAATAAATATTATTAAAGCAAGAGAGTATAATGCTACTAAGATAAGTGAAATATATGATGAGGGTACATTCGATTATATTCTATGTGATGCTCCTTGTACTGGGTTAGGTGTAATTAAAAGAAAGCCTGAAATTAAGTATCATGATCCTAGTGTAATGGATGAACTTATTAAAGTACAAGAACAACTATTAGAAGAAGCATATTTATTACTTAAAAAAGGTGGCGTATTAGTTTATTCTACTTGTACTATTAATAAAAAAGAAAATGAAAAGCAAATTCAAAGTTTTCTAAATAAATATGATGATATTAAACTTATAGAAGAAAGATATGTATATCAAATGGAAAATGATTGTGATAGCTTTTATATGGCAAAAGTCACAAAAAATTAAAGATTTATGATGTTAAATATGGTAAAATAGACAAAGGTGATTAAATGAAAAGTATCTATGGATTAGATTTAAAAGATTTAGAAGAATATTTTATTAGTATTGGGGAAAAGAAATTTCGTGCTAAACAATTATTTGATTGGTTATTTGTTAAAAGAATTAATGATTTTGATAAGATAACGAATATATCAAATGATGTTTTAAGTGTAATTAATAAGGATTATACATTTGATTTATTAACTATAAAAGATAAACAAGTAAGTAATGATGGAACTATTAAATATTTATTTGAATTAGAAGATGGTAATTTAGTTGAGAGTGTTCTAATGAGATATAGTTATGGTAATAGTGTTTGTGTATCTTCTCAAGTAGGATGTAATATGGGATGTCAATTTTGTGCTAGTGGACAACTTAAGAAAAAGCGTGATTTAAGTGCTGGTGAAATGGTTTTACAAATACTTACTATTCAAAATGATTTAGATCAAGATGAAGATCGTATATCTCATGTTGTTGTAATGGGTATTGGTGAACCTTTTGATAACTATGATAATGTAATGAAATTTGTTCGTATTATTAATAATCCATTTGGTTTAGCAATCGGCGCTCGTCATATTACAATTAGTACTTGTGGTCTAATAGATGGTATTAATAAATATGCTAATGAAGATTTACAAATTAATTTAGCAATTTCTTTGCATAGTGCAATAGATAAGAAAAGGTCTAGTCTAATGCCTGTTAATAAAAGTAATGATTTAACAAGTTTAAAACGTGCTATTAAAGATTATATTAAGAAAACGAATAGACGTGTTACTTTTGAATATATTATGTTAAAGGGTGTTAATACATCTAAAGAGGATGCTGAGGCATTGATTAAGTTTGTTAGAGGTATAAATGCCTATGTGAATTTAATACCTTATAATGATGTTTCAAATCTAGAGTTTGAATCAATCAGTAGAGATGAATGTTTTCCTTTTTATCAGATTTTAAAAGAGGCAAATGTTAATGTAACAATTAGACGTGAATTTGGTAGTGATATTGATGCTGCCTGCGGTCAACTTAGAAGCAAAAGGATAAAGAGGTGATATAAATGGGATTAAAGAAATATGCAATAACAGATATTGGTAAAGAAAGAGTATCAAATCAAGATCAAGCTTTTGTTTACACTAACAAGAATAGAGATACTATTGGTATTGTATGTGATGGTATGGGTGGTCATAAGGCTGGTGCCTATGCTTCATTACTAGCTGCATCTACTGTTCTTGACTTGTTTATTGAATGTGAACCATTAACATCAAAGGAACAGGCAACTGAATGGCTATATGATGCAATAATGGAAGCTAATAATAAGGTTAAAGAGAAATCTGATGCTGAAGAGAAATTTTCAGGTATGGGCACTACTCTTGTAATGACTTTAATTAGTGATTCATTTATATTGGTTGCTAATGTTGGTGATTCTCGTGTATATCGTTATCAAGATGATGATATTGCACAGATAACTAAGGATCAATCTTTAGTAAATATCTTATTAGAGAATGGTAAAATTACTAAAGAAGAAGCAGTCAATCATCCAAATAAACATGTTTTAATGTATGCTATTGGTACTATGGATGAGCCACAGATTGATATTTATGAATTGGAAAATAAGAAATGTTCATTATTACTTTGTAGTGATGGTATTTATAATATGGTTTCAATGTCATATCTAAAAACAATTCTAGAAAGTTCATTACCAATTAGTCAAAAAGCAGTAAGTATTATAAATGATGCTAATGAAAATGGTGGATATGATAATATGGCAGTTGTCCTAATGGAGGTAGAGTAATATGGTAAATAATAATGCTGGTTATTTATTAAATAATAGATACCGATTATTAAGTCAAATTGGTGAAGGTGGTATGGCTAATGTTTATTTAGCAAATGATACTATCTTAAATCGTCAAGTAGCTATTAAAGTATTAAGAGGTGATCTTTCACATGATGAGACTTTTGTAAAGAGGTTTCAGCGTGAAGCACTTGCTTCAACAGCTTTAGAGCATCCAAATTTAGTTCAAGTATTTGATGTTGGTGAAGAACAAGGTTATCACTATATAGTAATGGAATATATTGAAGGTAAAACATTAAAACAATTAATTAAACAACATGGTCCTTTATCAGTTGGTGAAGTACTTGATGTAATGGAACAATTAGTTTCAGCAGTTGAACATGCTCATTCAAGACAAGTAATACATCGTGATATAAAACCACAAAATGTTATTGTTAGAAATGATGGAACAGTAAAACTTACTGATTTTGGGATTGCGATTGCACAAAATGCTGCTCAATTAACGCAAACAAATAGTATTATGGGTTCTGTTCATTATTTAGCACCTGAGTTAGCTAAAGGACAAGCAGCAACTGTACAAAGTGATATTTATGCACTTGGTATTGTAATGTTTGAATTACTTTCAGGTAAAGTTCCTTTTGCAGGAGATAGTGCTGTTAATATTGCCTTAATGCATATGGAAGAGAGAATGCCTTCTATTAGAGCAATTGTAGGTCCAGATGTAAATCAAGCAATGGAAAATATCATAATTAAATCTACTGCTAAAAATAAACAATATCGTTATGCATCAGCTCATGAAATGTTATTAGATTTAGTAAACTGTCAATATCGTGATGATGAAGCTGTTTATGAAATTGAAGATGACTTTGAAGAGGATGATAGTGATAATAAAACTATTGTAATGGATAAAGATGATATAAATGGTAAACAAAAGAAAAAGAAAAAATTATCACGTAATAAAAAGATAATGATTGCAATAGCCGCTGTAGTTGCAATAGCTGCGATTACTGTAGGAGCAATCTTCATGAAAGATAAATTAGCAATGTCTGGAATAAATATGCCTGACTTAATTGAGCTAAAACAAAAAGAAGCAGAAGAAAAGCTTAAAGATGAAGGTATTACTGAAGATAAAGGCTTTAAAATAAACTTTGAAGAAGAAGAAAGTGAAGATGTAGCTAAAGGAAAAGTTATCTCAACTGATCCAACTGGTGGAGTTGAACTTAAAAAAGATGCAACAGTTACTGTAAAAATTAGTACTGGTATGAAAGTTAAGATACCAACAGATTTAGTAGGTAAGAGTGAAAGTGATGCTAAAAGAATACTTAGTGATGCTGGACTTAAAGCTGGAGATACTAAATATGTTGAAGATAATAATGTAGAAGCATATACAGTAAAATCATATTCACCAAGTACTAGTGAGCCTGTTGATAAAGGAACTGTAGTTACATTAACAGTTGCGATTCCAGAAGAAATTAGTGTTAATAATGTTATCGGATTATCATATGGTAGTGCACTTTCATCATTAGAGGGACAAGGATTTAATGTTGATGGTGGTAATTGTAATGAAGATGGTAAAGTAATTTATCAAAGTAAAAAATCTGGTAGTAAAGCTAAAAAAGGTGCTAAGATTAAATTAAAATGTGAAATTATTAAAGATCCAAATATAAAACCACCTACAGATAACAAAACAGATGCAAGACCAGAATAATAAAGTGATTAAGCAAGGACAGGTAATGAGACTTACTGGTGGTAATTACTATACTAAGGTTGAAGATAAATTGATTAAATGTAGAGCTCGTGGTCTATTTAGACATCAAGATATTAAACCTGTAGTAGGTGATTTTGTAAAAGTTGAAATGCTTGCATATGATGAAGGTTATATTATTGAAGTTTTAGAAAGAAAAAATTTACTTGTAAGACCTTCAATTGCTAATATAGACCAAGCATTAATTATTACATCATATCAAGAACCTACTTATTCATTTAATTTAATAAATAAGTTTCTTGCGATAATCGAACACTTTGAAATTAAACCAATCATAATAGTAACTAAAGTTGATTTAGCTTCATCTATTGATGAAGTTAAAGAAGCTTTTAAAGATTATACTAATTCAAATTATGAAGTATATTATTCTAGTATTGAAACAGAATATGGAAAAGAAGAAATAAGTGAATTATTCAAAGATAAAGTTAGTGTCCTTGTAGGACAATCTGGTGCTGGTAAATCAAGCTTATTAAATATGATTGATAGTCAGTTCATGATTAAAACTAATGAAATATCTAAAGCACTAGGAAGAGGAAAACATACTACTAGACATGTTGAAATTTTTGAAAGTGCAAGTGGAATGATCGCAGATAGTCCAGGGTTTTCTAGTATATCTTTAGACTTATTAGATGCTATTGACTTAGCTCATTCCTATCATGATTTTAAAGAGGGTTCTAAAAATTGTAAATTTAATAATTGTTTACACGAACATGAACCTGGATGTTATATAAAAGAGATGGTTGCAAACAATGAAATTGCACAATCTAGATATGATGATTATTTAACCTTTTTACAAGAAATAAAAGAGAGGAAAGTGAAGTATTAATGAGAATTGTTGCTCCTTCAATCTTATCAGCTAATTTTTTAGAACTTGATAATGAGATTAATAAAATTAATAATTCAAATGCAGAGTGGATCCACTTTGATGTTATGGATGGACATTTTGTTCCAAATATAAGTTTTGGTCCAGATATCTTTAAATTTTATAAAAATAATTCAGATTTATTTATGGATGTACATATAATGGTATCTAATCCAATGTTTGTAGCAGAACTATTTGTTAAAGCTGGTGCCCATCAAGTTGTCTTTCATCTTGAAGCAGTTGAAGATATAGATGAAGCATTACATATCATTGATTATTTACATGAAAACAATGTTAAAGCAGGACTTGCTATTAAGCCTAAAACAGATGTTCTAGCAATTACACCATTACTTAGTAAATTAGATTTAGTATTAGTAATGTCTGTTGAACCTGGTTTTGGTGGGCAAAAGTTTATTAAAACATCTCTTGATAAAGTTAGATTATTAGATGAACTTAGAATTGATTATAAATATAATTATTTAATTCAAATTGATGGTGGTATTGATAATACTAATAAAGAAGAATGTTATGAAGCGGGTGTTGATTGTTTAGTTGCTGGATCATATTTATTTAAACAAGATGATTTTGCTAAAGCAGTAGATTCTTTATTATGAAAAGATTAAATATAATCGCAAGTGTACCTCATGAAAATACTTACTATGAAGGATTTAATGTAGGAGTAGATAGAGGTGCTCAATACTTATTAGAAAAAGATTTACAAATTGATTTAGCAATCGGTGATTTTGATAGTATTGATCAAGATAAGTTAGTGCCACTACTAAATAAAGCACTTAAAGTTGAAAAACTTGATGCTCATAAGGATGTAACTGATTTAGAAGCTGCATTATCTTATTTAGATTTAAGTAGTTTTAATCAAGTTAATGTCTATGGTGCAATAGGTGGTCGTTTAGACCATACTCTAACAAATCTTAATCTATTAAAAAAATATCCTAGTATTTTGTTGTTTGATGATTATAGTGTTACTTTTATTATCAAAGCAGGAGAATATCGTATTGATAAAGGTTTATATAAATATATATCTTTTTATGCAATGGAGGATACTTATATTAGTTTAAGAGAGTTTAAATATCCACTTGAAAATTATCATTTAAAACTAGATGATACACTATGCGTATCTAATGAAATAGAAGGTAATGCTTGGATTAAAGTTGATAAAGATGTTATTGTAGTTCAATCTAAGTAACATCTTTTTTTGAAGGGAGAGAGCTATGAAATTTACTAATTTAAATGTTAGATCACATTACACATTACTTAATAGTACTCTTAAAGTAGATGATATTATTAATAATGCAATAGATAATGATTATAATTATGTTGCTATTAGTGATTATAATTCTTTTTCCTATGCTCTTGAACTTTATTTTAAAGCAAAAAAACATAATCTAACACCAATTTTCTCTTTAAGTTTTAGTGTTCAATTAGGTGATAAGCTGCTTGATGTTAGTGCGTATGCATTGAATTTTAAGGGTTTTAAAAACTTAGAGAAAATATCATCAATTATTTCTTTAAGTAATCAGCCTTTAAGTATTGAACAATATAATCAGTATAAAGATAATATAGTAATTGTAATTGATATATTAAGTAGTACATTATATCAAGATTTCCTATTAAATGAGAAAATAAATAATAAAATATATCTAGAATATAAAGAAGTATTTGATAACTTTTATTATTCTTTTTCTAATTATTTAGATACTAATTTCATTAATAAATTTAGAGCAATTCATCTACATGAAAATGAAATATATGCAAGTAGAATTAATTATAAAAAAAATGAAGATGCTAGTTTACATTATTTATTAAGATGTATTGATACTGGTGAAAAAGCTTCTAAATTATTATTAAAACAAAATGGTGGTAATCACTTTATAAATAGAGATGATTTAGATAAATTAAATAAAGATATATTAAGTAATACTAGTAATTTTATTTCTTTATTTAGTTCTATTTCATTGCCAGTATATGATTCATTACCACTATATAAAAAAGATGAAGCAGAAATAAGAAATTATTTAAAGCAATTATGTATTAAAGGTCTATATAAAAGATTTAATAATAATGTTAGTGATGAATATCTTAAAAGACTAGCATATGAACTAAGTGTTGTTAATAAGATGGGCTTTGATAATTATTTCTTAATTGTTTATGATTATGTTTTATTTGCTAAAAAGAATGATATCTTAGTCGGAGCAGGTAGAGGTAGTAGTGCTGGTTCTTTAATTGCATATTGTCTAGGAATAACTAATGTTGATCCTATTGATAATAATCTATTATTTGAACGTTTCTTAAATCCTGAAAGGGTATCGTTACCTGATATTGATGTTGACTTTCAAGATGATCGTCGTGATGATGTAGTTACATATTTAAAAGATACTTATGGTCATGATATGATTGGGCATATTACAACATATGGTACCTTTCAAGCTAAGAATAGTATTAGAGATTTAGGTAGAGTATTAGAGATTGCTAATTATCGACTAGATTTATTATTAAAATTAATTCCTAGTGTTTTAAATGTTAAATTGGATAAGTTATATCATGAATCAAAAGAAATACAAGCTCTTTTACAGGCTAATAATGATTTAGCATATCTTTTTAATAAAGCTATCCAATTAGAGGGAATTAATCGTCATGTATCTACACATGCTGCTGGTATTATTATAGGTAGGCATCAATTAATGGAGTATGTTCCAGTTACTAAAGGTATTAATGATACCTTGATGGTTCAATATAGTATGGATTATTTAGAAAGTATCGGACTTTTTAAAATGGATATTTTAGGTTTAAAGAATCTTGGTATTATTAAAGATATTTTAAATGATATTGATGAAGATATTAATTTAGATAAAATTGATTTGAATGATAAAAAGACATTTAATATGATATCTAATGGTAATACACTTGGTATATTTCAATTTGAAAGTTCTGGTGTTATCAAAGTATTAAAGAAGATGAATGTAAGCTCACTTAATGATATGGTTGCTACAACAGCATTATATCGTCCAGGTCCAATGCAATTCATTGATGAATATATTGCACGTAAAAATGGTTTAAAAGAGTTTAGTTATATTCATCCTAGTCTTGAAGATATTTTATCTGAAACTTATGGTATCATTGTTTATCAAGAACAGATTATGCAAATAACACAAAAAATGGCGAACTTTTCTTTAGCACGAGCTGATATAGTAAGAAAAGGTATGGCTAAAAAGAATGAAAAACTTTTACAAGAAATTAAAACTGATTTTATTAGTGCTTCAATAGAAAATGGATATAGCGAAGAAATTGCTGCAAAAGTATATGATATGATTTTATTATTCTCTAACTATGGATTCAATAAAGCTCATGCTTATTCTTATGCACTGCTTGCTTATTATATGGCTTATTTAAAAGCTAATTATCCAATAGTATTCTTTAAGAATATTCTAAGTGCTAATATATATAGTATTTCTAAAATAAAACAATATCTCCATGAAATGAAACAAGTAGGATTAGATATTGTTGCTCCTAATATTAATATTTCAACTACTAAGTTTGAAATAATTGATGATAACTTTATCTTACCCCTTATATCTATTAAAGGTTTAGGTGAAAGTAATACTAAAACTATAATTGATGAGAGAAATACTAATGGTGAATTTAAAGATTATTTTGATGCTGTATTAAGATTAGTATCTAATAAAATTAGTGTTGGTGTGATTGAAAAATTAATCTATGGTGGTGCTTTTGATTGTTTTGCTTTAACTAGAAGAACGATGATTGAAAATCTTAGTTCAATTGAACAGTATATAGCAATCACAAAGAGTGATTCTAACCAATTAATACTTGAAATAGATTCAATACCAAAACCTAAGATAGTAAAATATACTGAGGATTATGAAGTAGCTCAAAAGGAATTAGAATTGCTTGGATTATATTTATCTAATCATCCACTTAATAACTATTCTAATCAATATCCTAATGCTTTATTAGAAGATATAACTAATCAAAGTGAAGCTCTTGTAATCGTAGAAAGAGTTAAAGAAATAAGAACTAAGAAGGGTGAATTAATGGCTTTTGTAGATGTTTCAGATTTATATGAAACAAAAACATTAGTTGTTTTTCCAAAAATATATTCTAAAGTTCAACAAATACTAGTTAAGAGTAATATCTTATTAGTAAAAGGTCGTATTGATGATAAAGATAAAGAAAACATCATCTTAAATGAGGCTCTGCAATTAAAATAATGATATAATAATATGTGAAATGAGGTAATTATATATGAAGAGAGTTATAGCTATAGATGGTAATGCATTATTGTTTGCTGCATATCATGCAACTAAAGATTTTGTAAAACCTAACTCTAAGGGAGAGTATACTAATGCATTAGATACTTTTATTAGAATGATAAATAAAATTATAAATAATAATCATTTTGATTATATAATGGTGGCATTTGATGCTAGTAGTAAGACTTTTAGAACAGAACAATTTGAAGATTATAAAGGTACTAGAGTTAAAACTGATGATGCCTTAATAAAACAATTTCCACTAGTTAGAGAGTATTTAGATTATGTAGGAATTGAAAATTATGAAGTATTAGGATATGAAGCAGATGATATTCTTGGTACTATTGCAAAAGAAGGTTCTAAAAAAGGATATAAAGTTGATATTATAACTGCAGATAAAGACTTATTACAATTAATTGATGAGAATGTAAATATTCTACTTAAAAGAAGAAATAGTCCAGATCCAGTTAGAATTGAAATGATTGATGGTAAACTTTCTGATATATGGCCAATTAAACCAAAACAAGTTATCGATCTTAAATCATTATGGGGTGATCCTTCAGATAATATTCCAGGTGTAAGTGGAATAGGTGAAAAGGGTGCTATGAAATTATTAGATGAATATGATACTTTAGAAAATATTTATGATAACTTAGATAAGTTTAAAGGTAAAAGACTAGAAAATCTTATTAATGATAAAGATAAAGCATTTATGTCTCAAGAATTAGCAACTATTATTACTGATGTTGAATTACCTTTTGAAATAGAAGATTTAAGCGTTAAAGAAAGTGATGTAGCAAAACTTAAAAATCTATATCATACTCATGAATTAAATAGATTACTTGCTGAAGTTCAAGATGAATCTTGTGAAGAGTGTGAAATTACTTATGAAGTAGTTAACTCATTTAAAAGTGAACAATTATTAAAAGATAGTTATATTGATTTTGTTTCATTAAGTGATTATTATCATAGAGATGCTATAATGGGCTTAATAATAATTAATGAATCAGGTAATTATTTTATGGATACATTAGATATTATAAAAGATGAAAGTTTATTGAAATTCTTAAAGAATGAAGATAAACAAGCATATGATCTTAAAAAGAATAAGGTTATAGCACATTGGCATGGAATAAAGCTTGATAATATTAAAGAGGATGTATTAATTGGTAGTTATCTAATAGATAGTTCTAAAGAATTAGAACCAAGTGCCTTAGTTGATACTAATTTTAATGTTGTTACTATAAATGATAAACAAATATTAAAAGAAGAAACTGAAGTTCAAATTGAAAATAAAGTAAAACAAGCATTTTACTTAAAACAATTAGTAGAAAAAAATAAAGATTCACTAGAAGAATTAGAACTTGAAGAACTATATCAAGTCGAATTAAAAGTGGCATATATATTAAGTAATATGGAAGAAGAAGGTATCTTATTAGATAAAGCAGAACTAAAAGAATTAGATGTTAGTTTTAATGAAATACTTAGTGCTTTAGAAACAGAGATATATACTTATGCAACTAAGAAGTTTAATATAAATTCTGTTAAACAATTAGGTGAAGTATTATTTGATACACTTAATTTAAGAGTTATTAAAAAGACTAAAACTGGTTATTCAACTGATAATGATGTTCTAAGTGAATTAGAAAATGATCATCCAATTATTCCATTAATAGTTAAATATCGTACTTATAAGAAATTATTGTCTACTTATATAGAGCCTATGGCAGACTTTATCTTAGAAGATAATCGTATTCATACAATTTATAATCAATGTTTAACAGCAACTGGTCGTTTATCTTCTAAAGAACCAAATCTTCAAAATATAGCTACCAGATCTGATTTACAAAAGTCTATTAAGAAGATGTTTGTTGCAAAAGATGGTTATTCTCTTTTATCATTTGATTATAGTCAAATTGAACTTAGAGTATTAGCTAGTTTTTCAAAAGATCCAGTATTCATTGCTGCTTTTGAAAATGATGAAGATATTCATAAGATTACTGCAGCAAAAGTTGCTAACAAAGAGTTAGATGAAGTAGAACCAAGTGAGCGTAAAGCAGCTAAAGCAATAAACTTTGGTATTATCTATGGATTAAGTGATTTTGGTCTAGCAAGACAAATAGGTGTTATGAGAAATGAAGCTAAAGATTTTATTGATAAATATTATGAAACATATCCGACTATTAAAGATTATATGGATTCATTAATTGAATCAACAATAGAAACTGGTTATGCAAAAACGATTTTAAATAGAATAAGATATATTGATGAAATTAAATCAAATAATTATAATATTAAAGAATCAGGAAAAAGAATGGCAATGAATACACCAATACAAGGTTCAGCTGCTGATATATTAAAACTTGCTATGATTAAAATAGATGATAAAATACAAAATAGTGATTTAGATATTAAGATGTTACTTCAAGTACATGATGAGTTAATATTTGAAGTAAATGATGAAGATATTGATGAAGCAATTACTATGATTAAAAGTGAAATGGAGAATGCATACGACTTAGGTGTTAAACTAAAAGTAGAGTATGGATTAGGGCATTCTTGGTATAATTTATAAAATTGACTTACTTTACAATATAGTCAAAAACTGATATAATCAGTATGTAAATTAAATAGCAATAGTAAGTGGAAAATAAGTTTAAATCTTATGCGGTCCCGCCACTGTAATGCACTTAGTGCAAAGCCAGAACACCTTATTATTGTCCAAATTCACGCGGATGAGAAAAGATTGATTTTTTTGAGTTTAATTCGTTTGAATTAGACTTTTTTTATTTAGGAGCATGATTATGAAATTTTATGATAGAGCTTTTAAAAGCATCTTTAGACAAAAAAATAAATCAATAATTTTACTACTAGTTAGCTTTGTTCTAGGTAGTGGTATTATTATATCTTTCTTGATTCAAAGTGCTATATCTGAGGCTACAAATGTAATGATTAATCGTGCTAATACAGCAATCAGTCTTCCTTTAGGAAGTAATTTAAAAGAGGATACTGTAGACCAAATTGGTCAATCTACTTATATTAAATACTATGATTATAATATCAACTCATTAGTTAATTCAGATTCATTAACTCATTATGAAGGTGATGTTAAAAAGTATATTAAAGGTTCTCAAAAACTAGAAGATTACTTTGATAGTAATTTTAAAATAACAGGAGTTAATAATCCAGAATTACTTATTGCAAAAGAGGGAAAAGCTGAATTAATAGCTGGACGTTATTTTAATAAGAATGAAATCAAACAAAGTAGCAATAGTGTTATTATTTCAAAAGAGTTTGCATTGAAGAATAAATTACGAGTAGATTCTACATTTGATGTTAGTGCAAGTATTCAAAGTGATAGTTCAACACTAACTAGAGGATATGGATTAAAAGTTGTGGGTATAATTGATATTGCTAACAAGCAATTAAATAATAGTAATTTAGAACTTGAAGTAAATAAAGCTAATATTCAAAACACTATATTTGCTCCTAATTCAATTACTAAAACAATTAATGAATTTATTGCTAGTGGTGGTTCTAATTCACAACTTGCAACAAATACAACAACACCAGTCTTTATTATCAATGATCCACATAATTTAAAAGATTTTATTGAAGAAGAAAAAGGTAAATTACCTCCAGGTGTAAGTTTTATTTCTGATTATGATAATATTAAATCTTCTATTGAAACAACTGCAATTCTTAATAGTATTGCCTTACTCTCTTTTGTAGCGATGACATCATTAACTATAATCGTATTAGCTTTAGTTGTTATCTTATTCTTAATCGATCGTAAAAAGGAATTTGGTATTTATAAATCACTTGGAGAAAAGAAACAAAAAACTATTGGTCAAATATTAATAGAGACATGTTTAATAGGTTTAACTGGATTTATAATTGCGATTTCAAGTAGTAGTATAATTGCACAAAAAGTATCAACAACATTCCTTTCAAAAACTTCTATTGAACATAAAGAAAAAGATGCTGCTGATATAAGTGAGATAGTACCATATGTACAGTATTCAAGTATTGATGATAATTTTATTGCTAATAATTATCAAGTAAGAATAACAGTTAATAATATTCTATATATTTTATTAATAGGAACATCTACTTTAGTAGTAGCTAGTATTGGTCCTTCAATCTATATTTTAAGATTGAATCCAAAAGAGATTTTAATGTAGAGGAGTCATAAAAATGAGTTTAAGTGTTTCTAATCTCTCACATTATTATATAGATGGTGATTACAAAAGATATGTCTTAACAGATATTAATTATGAATTTAAAAGAGGACACTTCTATACAATTATGGGAGAATCAGGATCTGGTAAAACGACATTATTATCATTAATGGCTGGTCTTGATACTAAACAAAGTGGAAAAATAGTATTAGACAATAATGAGATAGAAGCAATAGGATATGAGAAGTATCGCAATAGCTGTATCAGTGTTGTCTTTCAAAATTATAATCTAATTAATTATTTAAGTGCTTATGAAAATGTTTTGGTTGCTTTAGATATAACTTCTAAGAAAACACCAAAAGACATGGACAAAATCGCATATAACTTATTAAATTATTTAGGTTTAGATAAAAACAAAGCTGATCGTCCTATTCCTTCACTAAGTGGTGGAGAACAACAACGTGTTGCAATAGCACGTGCATTAGCTTGTGATGTTGATTACATCTTAGCTGATGAGCCAACTGGTAACCTTGATGAAAATTCACAAAAAGAGTTGATTAAGATTTTTCAAATGTTAGCTCACCAGCATAATAAATGTGTCATTGTTGTAACACATTCACCTGAGGTAGCACATTGTTCAGATATAATATTAAATTTGCAAAGGGGTCAATTAAATTATGAGTGATTTTTTAAATAACTTTGATGAAAATAATTATCAAGGAGAAACAATAGTTGATAATAATGGAAATAATACACCAATTAATAATCATCAAGAGAACAATCAAAATAATAACTTAGAAAAAGAGAAGAAAAGTTTTCTTGATATTATTAAAAAATATAAATATTATATCTTAGGTACAATACTTGTTATTATTGCGATATTAATATATTTTGTTATGTCTTTTATTAAAGTTCCTGATTTTAGAAATGAACAATTATCTAATGCAAAAGAATGGGCTAATAAAAATGAAGTTAACTTAAAAGTAAATGAAGAATATTCACTAAAACAAGATGCTAATATAATTATTAAACAAGATAAAGAAATTGGCGATAAAATCAGAAAAAATGATACATTAGTATTAAGTGTATCTAAAGGTGCTGATCCTGAAGAAAGAATAGTAGTACCTAATTTAGAAGATATGGAAATAGGTGCAATAGAAGAATGGATTGCTGATAATAAATTAGATAATGTAGTTCTAGATGGAGCATATTCAAAATCAGTTAGAGAAGGTAAAGTAATTAGTCTTAAGTATGATGGTGATTTAGCAAGTGCAAATAACTACAAACGTAAAGACCAGTTAACTATAAAAATATCTAAAGGTAGACTTACTTCATCTACTAAGATTGTAGTCCCTGATTTTACAAATGGCGATAAATACGCCGCACGTGATTGGGCAATTGATCATGGTGTAACTTTAAGTTATTCGTATCAAAGACATGAGACACAACCAAAGAATAAAGTTATAAGACAGAGTGTTAAAAAAGGTTCTAAAATAACTAATTCTAAAACTATAAATTTAACTATATCAATGGGAAATGGTAGTGTGGTTAAAAACTTTAAATCAATGTCTTATGAAGCAGCAAAAGGTGTTTCAAATGCAAATGTTAAAATGGTATACAGTACTAAAAAAGACTATGGTAAGTTTATTGCACAATCATATCCTGCTGGAACTAGATTATATGGAAACAAAAAAGTAATTGTTTCATATTCTGCAGGTAGACCATATGTTGGTAATTTAAATGGGAAAACAATGCCTGAGGTTAAGCAATATATTTATGATTTAAATAAAAGAGGTTCTAATATTAAAGTTGTTGCTCCAAATGGAACAAAAGGACATGTTTATAAAGTTAATTATCAAGAACAATATGTCGGTATGCATGCAACTGTTAAAGTATATCTAAAATAAAGGGGTGAAGTTATATGAGAAATAAAAAAGCAATATTTGGGGTGTTATTAGTATTTGTTATTATAGGTTTTTCTCTATTTAAACTAGATTTAAAGTCTGCAGACGAGTTTTACAATCAAGATAATGAGACTTCTAGTAAATTAGATAGTAATGATTCAGAAACTAACACTTTAAATGGAAAATTACAAAATGGTAATGGTAAAGATGGAAAAAATAATAATGGAAAAAATTCTAGTTCTGATGCTTTATCACCTAATGGTACTTCTGGTAGTAATGGGTCTTCAAAAGGTAAAGGGAAGGGCAAAGGAAATATAAAAGTATCTATTTATATTGATGAAAGAACTTTACTTAAAAAAGAACATTATAAAAAATTAAAACCAGAACTTAGAAAATATGTTCCTAGTGATGGTTATGTATTACATAAAACAACTATTGAGGTTCCAAGTGGTTCAAGTGCATTTGATGTTTTACAAAAAGCAACAAGGCTGAATAGAATTCATATGGAATATCAAGGCGCCAATGATAATATTTATAATAGTGTATATATCCAAGGTATAAATCACATATATGAATTTAGTGCTGGTGGAGAAAGTGGTTGGATGTATAGTGTTAATAGTAAGTTTCCAAATTATGGTTTAAGTGCAGTTACAGTAAAAAATGGTGATGTAATTAGAATGGCATATACTGTTGATTTAGGTTGTGATCTTGGTCATTCAATGAAACAATGTTAGTATGAAAAATATTTCTAAGAAGAATATATTCTATATAATATTATTTGAAATAATTTTAATAATTTTGATGACTTTTGTCCCAATGATCGAGAAAAGTGTAATTGTATATATTGTTATATTGGGGGTTACTTGTTTATTAGTTTGTGTAGCTAATAAAATATTTAAAGCTGATGTTTTTGAGAGCAAATTATTTCTACCTTTATTTTTTGTAGCAATAATTATATCTTCAATTATTAGAACTATAATAGAATAATAAAGTGAACAATATAATATGTTCACTTTTTTTGTTGCATATACAAATCATTAGTTTTATAGATGTGCTTTAAATATTTATTTTATAATCTTCTGGTTTTACAAGTTTTAGTATATTTCTAAATAAATACATAGAACTTATTGAAATAATGATCGGGAGGATTACAAAAGCTATTAAAACTATAAATAAGTTAAAGCTAGTAAATCCTTCACTACTTAAGTGAGCTAATGGTCCTATTAATCCAGATATTCCAAATCCTGCTGATATTGGTGTGCCTTGAATAGCAAATAAATAACTTATGATCCCACATAGGAAAGCACTAAATAAAGAAGGAATAAACATTATAGGTCTTTTTATAAAATTAGCCATCTGGATTTTAGGAGATCCAATAAAATGAACTAAAGCACATCCAAGTCCGTTTTCTTTATAACTAAGTAATGCTAATGTAAATGATGTTCCAACTATACCTAAATTTGCAGCTCCAGAGCTTAAGCCACTTATGCTAATTAATAAAGCTATTGCAACAGTAGATAGTGGTGAAATAATTATTAATGAAAATGATAGGGCAAGTAATATTGACATTACTAATGGTTGTAGTGAAGTAAATAATGATATAACTTGTCCAATATTATATGTTATTAGACTAACAGGTTGTGCAGTGAAATTTGTAATGATAGTTACTATTACAATAGAAACTACAGGTAAAACTAGTAATTTATATGTTTTTAGTCTAGGGTCTAGGTATTTAATAATTAATAGCGCTAATATTGCACCTAAGGCTGCATTAATTACATCACCAGTCCCTTTAACCATTAACATACCTTCATCATTAACTCCTTTAAAAGCACCACCACTAATAAATGTTGCTAAAGCTAATGACATTGTACTTATACCATCAAATTTATATTGTATTGCAATACATATACCTATCATAAAACACATTAGAGCAGTTGAAAGATCAAATGCATTTTGTAATAGACTATAATCAAATAATTTTGTTAATTGTCCAAAAATTGCACCTGGTATTAATGCAACCACAATTCCTAAACTCATACCATTTAAAACTTTAAATCCGTTTTCTTTTATTTTCATAATATTCTCCTATGTTACTATATTTTTAGATGTATTATTATGATAGATATCTAAAGCACTTTCTAAACTTATATCTACCATATTTTTTAAAGCTTCATTACTATAGAATGCAATATGTGGTGTAATTAATACATTATTCATTGAAAGTAGTTTATTAAGTTCATTATTTTCAATTTCTTTATTTGAATAATCATTTTGAAAATATCCAATTTCACAATCAATTGTATCTAAGCCTGCAGCTTTAATTACATTATTTTCTAATGCTTCAATTAGAGCTACACTATTTACAACTGGTCCTCTTGATGTATTGATTAATAGTGCATCTTCTTTCATTAAAGAAAGTGTATCTTTATTAATTAGATTATGAGTACTTTCATCTAAAGGAAGATGTAAGGAAACTATATCTGATTCCTTTAATAAGTCATTTAAACTATCTTTATATTCTAAGATATCTTTTTTATGCTCTTCAATATTAATATCATAACCAATTACCTTTGCTCCAATACCATTTAATAATTTAGCAAGGACATATCCAATGCGTCCTACACCAACTATACCTATAGTTTGTTTTCTAATTTCTTTTGCAGGTTTAGCATTCCAAGTAAAATTATTATTATCTACTTTTGGAATTGTGAGGTAGAATTCTCTATTTAAATACATAATATGACTTAATGCCATTTCAGCAATTGCATTGGGAGAGTAGGCTGGTACATTAGTAATTGATATATTATATTTATTAGCTAAATCTAAGTCAATCATATCGAAACCTGCTGTTCTAAGTGCTATTTGTTTTATATTATTATCTTTTAAAAAACTATAAATTGCTTCATCATCAACTTTTTGTGATTGTTGGATGCATAGTAAGTCATGTCCAATAACTTTATTCATTGTATCTTTAGTAAAAATCTCATTTATCATTGTGATTTGTACATTATTCTTTTTTTCAAAGTCTTTAATGGCATCTAGTTCACTACCATGTACTCCATACATTATAATATTCATATTATTTACCATCCTTTATTGTATTATTTATAATTTTGGATACTTCATTCATTACCTTGTTTGAACCAATACTAATTCTTAAGGCATCCTCAAATCTAGCAACTAGTATTTTATTATCTAGTAAAGCTTTATGAATAATGACTGCATTTTCACATTTAATATATACAAAGTTAGTGTGACTATCATAGACTTCTAGACTATTATCTAGATTATTAATAAATTCCTTTTTTGTATTATTTACTTGAATAATATTGTTAATTAAGTAATTATTATTTTTTAATGTTTCATTTGCTATTGTTGCATTTATATCACTCAATACAAATGGACCTTGCACAGCTTTTAAATAGTCAATTAGTTGTGCATTACTTAAGCAAAAACCAACTCTAAGTTTTGCTAAACCCCAAGCTTTTGATAGTGTTTTTAATACAATTAATTTATCGTATTCTTTAATTAAATCTACAACAGATTGATCACTAAACTCCATATAAGCTTCATCTACTACGATATAACAATCACTATTATCTAGTAAGTATCTTATATCATTAATACTATAAACAATACCAAGTGGATTATTTGGATTAGATAGAATAAATAATTCAATTTTATTTTTAGAAATTATATCAATAGCATTTTTAAACATATTTGAAGAATGCTCAATTTCATATACTTCACGTTGTAATATATTTGCTAAGTCCTTATATCTAAAGAAATCCTTACTAATTGTCATAATATTTCTTGTTGTTAGAGCATTTATTAATAATGGGATTAAACTATCACTACCTGGTCCACAAATGATATTTGAATTATCTAATCCAATATATTTGGCATATGTATCTACTAATATTTCATGTTTAGAATTGCCATATTCATCTAAATGCAATGATTTAAGTATTTCATTGTAGTTTAATATTTCATTCCATTTTGTATTATTCACTTCATTTGTTGCTAAGTTGATAAATCCTTCAGGTATTCCTGGATATACTTTTAAATCTTTTAGTTCTTGTTTCATATTATTTCTCCTTTACATAGAAAAAGGCTAGATGAATAAATATCCATCTAGCCTAAATTAATTATCTTTATTTTGGTATTACAAAAAAAGATAGAAATCGAGATGGATGCTATCTATTGTATACCAGCTAAAGTTATTGTGATTTAAGTTTACTTGTAACATATATAGTCATCCTCTCTAAAAATATTGTCCTTATATTATCAAGTTACTAAATATATGTCAAGCATTAATTTATTAATAATGTTTATAGAGATAAAAGGAATATAATGTATATTGATTTATGGTATAATATAAAAAGGTGATTTTATGGAAGAAACATTAGAGAATTTTTTAAATACAATTGGACTAGATAATGATATATATCATGATTTTAATGGTGCTCAAATACTTAAAGTAGAGTATATTGAATCAAAAAAATATCTTATTATATACTTGGAATTAGATGATATTTTACCTCTAGATACTTTTATTAATTTAACAAATAAATTAAAAGAATTTAATGATAATATTAAAATTAGATATTATGTTAAACAAGCAATATTTATTCCTGAAACTGTATATGCTTATTATAATTACTTTATTAGTAATTATTTTAATGCTCAAACAGCAAGCTACTTAAAAAAAGTGAATTTAAATTATCAAAATCATGATTTAGAAATAGAGTTTGCTAATGAGGGTATGCAATTAATGTATCAACCTTATAAATCAAAGATAGAAAATCTAATGTATTTAGCTGGGCTGAATATTGAATATACATACTTAATAAATAAAAATCATGAATTAAATAGTGAAATTGATAAAATAATTGAGGAAGAAGATCATAAATTAGCAACTAAAAAAGTTGAAGTAAGACCTGAAAAAGTATTTGTACAAAAACAGACTCAGACTAGGACTACTTATAAGAAATCATTAAATGATTTGAGCAAGCATGAAACGATGGATATAATTGATTTATATGATACTTATTTAGATGTATGTATTGAAGGTCAAATCTTTGCTACTGACTTAGTTAAATTAAAGAATGGCAAACATATTCAAACGATTAAGCTTTATGATTTTACTGATTCTATTATGTTAAAGCGTTTTGAGGGTGCTGGTCTTAATATTGATGATATGAAGGCTATTAATACTGGAATGTGGATTAGAGCTTTAGGTGATGTTAAATATGATGAGTTTGCTAGAGAACATGTTTTATTTTTGAAGTCTATTCAAGTTGTAAAATCTAAGATAGAAGATAAATATGATATGTCTAATGATAAAAGGGTAGAACTACATGCTCATACTAATATGTCAACAATGGATGGGATTAGTTCGCCAAAGGAATATATTAAACAAGCTTTACAATATGGTCATAGTGCTATAGCAATTACTGATCATAATAATGTTCAAGCATTCCCTGATTTATATAATGCTGCTCTGGGTAGTGGTATTAAGGTAATATATGGTTTGGAGTCTAATTTAATTGATGATGAAATTAAAATAACAATCAATCAAACTGATTATAAGCTAAATGAGCCTTCTTATGTTTTCTTTGATTTTGAAACAACAGGTTTATCTAGTGAAAGTGATGATATTATAGAGATTGGTGCAATTAAATATAAGGATGGAATTGAAGTAGATCGTTTCCAATCGTTTGTTAAGCCAAATAAAAAAGTTCCTTTATTTATAAAAGAGTTGACACAAATAAGTGATGCTAATTTAGAACATGCACCTAGACTTGAAGAGATATTACCTGATTTCATTTCGTTTTATGAAGATAGTGTTATGGTTGCTCATAATGCTACTTTTGATGTTGCGTTTTTAAAAAATGCACTATTAAAATTAAATTTAGGTAAGTTTGAGAATTGTGTAATTGATACACTGCAACTTAGTAGAAGTTTAGATAAGAATAGAAAATTTCATAATCTTGGAGCTTGTGCTCGTGCATATGGTGTTAGTTATAGTGGGGATGTTGCTCATAGGGCTGATTATGATGCAATGGTATTAGCTCAGGTATATGAGGCAATGAAACATGAATTAATTAATGTTCATGGTTTTGAATATATTTTTCAAATTAATGGGTTATGTGACCAATCATTTTTAATTCGTCAACGTCCATATCATTGTTCAATTCTTGCTAAAAATCAAGCTGGATTAAAGGATATGTTTAAGTTAGTATCATTTGCTCATACTGAGTTTTTCTATGGAGAGCCTAGATTATTTAAGAGTACTATAAGTGATCATCGTGAGAATTTATTAATAGGAAGTGGATGTATTAATAGTGAGGTATATGATCAGGCCAAAATTTTAGATGAAGATGATTTTATTGAGATGATGTCATTCTATGATTATATTGAAGTCTTTCCTCCTAATAATCTTATTCATTTAGTTGATTTAAAAGAATATGATTCATTAAAAGATGTAGAGGAATTAACTAAGTATATTATTAAATGTGCTAATCAAGCAAATAAAATGGTAGTTGCTAATGGTGATGCTCATTATGTGCAAGAACAACAAAAAGAATTTAGGGAAGTATATATATCTGCTTTAGGTATTGGTGGTAAGATACATCCATTATTTGATAGAAAAGGTCGTATTAAGAATATACCAAACCAGCATTATCGTACAACTACTGAAATGTTAGATGCTTTTGCCTTTCTAGGTGAAGATAAGGCATTTGAAATAGTAGTCACTAATACTAATTTAATTGCTGATAGTATTGAAGAAATAAAACCAATTAAAGATAAATTATATACTCCAAAGATTGATGGAGTAGATGAAAAATTATCTGCTATGTGTTATGAGAATGCTCATAAACAATATGGTGAGACACTTCCTGATATAGTTGAAAAGCGTTTAGAAAAAGAGTTAACAAGTATTATTAAACATGGTTTTTCTGTTGTATACTTTATTTCAAGTCAACTTGTTGAAAAATCATTAGAAGATGGTTATTTAGTTGGTTCTCGAGGAAGTGTTGGTTCTTCATTTGTTGCAACAATGTCAAATATTACAGAAGTTAATCCTCTAGCTCCTCATTATTTTTGTCCTGAGTGTACTTATAGTGAGTTCTTTGAGGATGGAAGTGTTGCTAGTGGTTATGATTTAGAGGATAAAAATTGTCCTAAGTGTAATGCCAAGATGAAGGGTGATGGACAAGATATTCCATTTGAGACATTCTTAGGTTTTGAGGGTGATAAAGTTCCTGATATTGATTTAAACTTCTCAGGTGAATATCAACCTATAGCTCATGATTTTACTAAAGAGATGTTTGGTGAAGATTATGTATTTAGAGCTGGTACAATAGGTACTGTTCAAAATAAGACAGCATTTGGTTATGCTAAAGGATATTATGAGAAAAAATATATTCCTCATCAAATTAGAAATACTGAATATGAAAGATTATCAATAGGTTGTGAAGGTGTTAAAAGAACTACTGGGCAGCATCCTGGTGGGATAATAGTTATACCTAATTATATGGATGTATATGATTTTACGCCAGTAAACTTTCCTGCTGATGATATTAATTCTTCGTGGAAAACGACTCATTTTGACTTCCATGCAATTCATGATAATGTTCTAAAATTAGATATCTTAGGTCATGTTGATCCTACAGCAATTAGGATGTTACAAGATTTAACTGATGTAGATCCTAAAAGTATTCCAACTAATGATGAAAAAGTTTTATCATTATTCTCAAGTAATGATGCATTAGGTATAAGTGATTTAGTAAGCTATAAGAATGCAGCTATTGGTATACCAGAGTTTGGTACTAACTTTGTTAGGGGAATGCTTAATGAAACAAATCCTACAACATTTGCTGAGTTAGTTCAAATATCTGGATTATCTCATGGTACTGATGTTTGGTTAAATAATGCTCAAAGTTTAATTAAAAAAGAAATCTGTACATTAAGTGAAGTGATTGGGTGTCGTGATGATATCATGGTTTATTTAATGTATCGTGGTATTGAACCAAAATTAGCATTTACAATAATGGAGTCTGTTCGTAAAGGTAAAGGTTTAAAAGATGAATGGATTGAAGATATGCGTAAGAATAATGTTCCTGATTGGTATATAGATTCATGCTTAAAGATTAAATACATGTTCCCTAAAGCACATGCTGTTGCATATGTGTTGATGGCTTTAAGAGTAGCATGGTTTAAGGTATATTATCCATTAGAATATTATGCAACATACTTTACAACAAGATGTGATCAATTTGATCTTGATGTTATGATTAAAGGTGTTGAAGCAATGCAAGCAATGATTAATGAAATAAATGCTAAAGGTTTTGAAGCAAGTGCTAGAGAAAAAGCTTTAGTAATTGTCTTTGAGGTCGCTATTGAGATGAATCTTAGAGGATTTAGTCTTGCACCAATTAATATTGATAAATCTCAAGCATCTAGATTTAGTGTTGATCATGAAGCAAATCAAGTTATACCTTCATTTATAGCTGTAGAAGGACTTGGTGAATCAGTTGCTAATAGTATAATAGTAGCTCGAGATGAAAGGGAGTTCTTATCTAAGGAAGACTTAGAGTCAAGAACTGGACTTGGTCAAAAGCATATAATGTATCTAGATAAAATAGGTTCGTTAACTCATTTACAAGATTTAAATCAATTATCACTATTTTAACAAGAAAACAGGATTTATTTAATCCTGTTTTTTAATTATTACTGGTTGTTTATATTCTTTTTCTCCTAAATTTGTTTTAGCTAATTGTCCGTATATTCTAGAAAGCTTTAGCTCAATATCAAGAGCTTTATTTTTATGTTGTGCAAATCTTGTAATAACATTATAATTTGTATTTAATGATTTAAGATATTCTTGTCCTCTATGATTCATTCCAAGCACTCTAATATAATCAACATCAATATTAGATATATCTTCTTTACTAATATTCGCAATTAAGTGAATAATAGCTCTTTGAATTCTAGTTTGAGGATATCTTTTAGAAGTAATTCTTTTAATGAAATCTTCCATATTATTTGAAAGATGAATATTATTTAAAAATAAATATTCTAATCCCTCATCAAAACCTTGGATTTCTTTTAATTTATCTATCTCTATTGTCGTAAGTACATACTTTAATGTATCAAATAAATCATCAATATAAAGATTATTATTCTTAATTAGTATATCTGCCATGGGCGTTAAATTACTAATATCTACATTATTAGTTAATGCATTTCTTATAGCACTAGCACTTGCAATATTTGAATTGATATCATTTGATAAAAACTCATTAGTTCTTTGAATTGATAAAGGTTTTATTTGATAGTTATATTTAACGATTGCTTTAATATAACTAAAACCAAGTATATCATTAGCTTGATTGATATTATTGATACTAAAGTCTTTAAAAGCTAAATTGCATGCACTAGCATATCTTTGTCCATCACTTAGGTATTCTTTTACTTTATCTTGATATTCTTCTTTTAATGATATCTTACTAGCTTTAATCAACTTATCAATATTATTATTCTCACTACCAAATACTAAAGTATCAATATTAAGCTCATTTAACAAAGTAAGAGCACCTTCTCCAAAATGATCAGCGCTTTGCATTGCATAAACAGATGGTAGTTCAATAACTAAATCAATATTATTATCTAAAGCAAATTTAGTTCTAGTAAACTTATCAATGATTGCTGGTTCGCCACGCTGCATAAAAGTAGGAGACATTATTGCAATCAAGATATCACATTCACTAATTTCTCTAGCTTTATTTATATGATAGATATGCCCATTATGAAAAGGATTATATTCAACAACAATACCACAAACTTTCATTTTATCAATTCCTCTCATTAATATATTATAACTCATATCTAGTAGATATTAAACTCTATTATTAGATTGTTTTTATATCATATATACTATAAAAATGATATAATGGTATGGGTGATAAAATGAAAAAAATGTCAAGTATAATAGTGCTAGGACTTTTAATCCTAGATCAAGTAAGTAAATATATTGTAAGTACTAATATGGCTTTATATGATAAGATTGAGGTTATTAAAAACTTCTTTTCTATTTATTATATAAGAAATAAGGGAGCAGCATTTTCAATGTTAGAAGGGCGTATGATTGTCTTTTTAATTGGGACGATAATTGGAATTGTACTAGTCTACTTTTTTTATAAAGATGCTAAAACAAAAACTTCTTATGTAGCGACTTCAATGCTTCTTGCAGGTATTCTAGGTAATTTTATTGATCGTTTGCGATTTCAAGAAGTTATAGATTTTTTAAGTTTTAAAATATTTGATTATAATTTTGCGATATTCAATTTTGCTGATGTCTTTGTATGTGTTGGTGTTGCATTATTAATTATTGATTTCATTTTAGTTGAAAGGAGAAAAAAACATGATAGATAATATTATATGTGATAAAGAAGGTATAAGAATAGATAAATATCTTGTTGATAGTGATTTAGAGTATTCAAGAAGTACAATTAAAAAAATGATTGAAAATGAATTTATTTTAGTAAATAATGAAAAGACAAAGGCTAATTATATAACTAAGATAGGGGATGTTATTAGTATTGAAGAAATGATTCTAGATGATCATGAGATTGTAGCTCAAGATATTCCTTTAGATATTGTATATCAAGATGATGATATTGTTGTTATTAATAAGCCAACTGGAATGGTTGTTCATCCTGGTGCTGGTGCTTATAAAGATACTTTAGTTAATGGTTTAATGTATCATATTAAAGACTTATCTCGTATTAATGGTGAGATTAGACCGGGAATTGTGCATCGTATTGATAAAGAAACATCTGGTTTATTAGTTGTTGCTAAGAATGATATAGCTCATCAAAAGCTTGCTGCACAGCTTTCAGATAAATCTTTATATAGAATATATCTTGCTTTAGTGCATGGTCAAATTTTAGATAAAAATATTATTATTGATGCTCCAATTGGTCGTGATGAAAAAGATCGTACTAAAATGGCAATTACTTCTAAGAATAGTCGTAAGGCACTTACTAAAGTTAAAGTATTAGAAGTATATAATAGTCATTCTTATATAGAAGCACAACTTGAAACAGGTAGAACACATCAAATAAGGATACATATGAATTATATTAAACATCCTGTTGTAGGAGATCCTAAGTATGGGTTTAAGAAAGAGGATAAATCATTTGGTCAATATCTTCATGCATATAAACTTGGATTAATACATCCTACGACAAATGAATACATGGAGTTTGAAGCAATGCCTCCTCAAGAATTTATTGATAAGAGAATGGAATTAAAAGATGAATAGACAAAGAAACTTAATTATTTTAGTGTATTTCACTTTATTTATGGGACTAGGAGCATTTTTTCCATTCATGTCAATATATTTAAAGGATACACTTCATTTTAATGGTGAACAGATTGGTTTATTTTATTCATTATCTTCTTTAATAGTAGTAATAAGTGTACCATTCTTTGGTATCTTGGCTGATAAAATAAGATCAGCTAAAACGGTATTTGTATTATGTGCACTAGCAACTGTAGTGTTTCTAATACCATTCACTATGTTAAAGGGTGTCTTTATAATGACATTCCTATATGTAATTATAAATGGTTTAAGATCAGTGTTAGTTCCTATGACCGATACTCTTTCAATTGAATACCAATTTAAATATAGTGGTAATTATGGATTCTTTAG
Source organism: Erysipelotrichales bacterium (assembly GCA_036640095.1). Lineage (GTDB taxonomy): Bacteria > Bacillota_I > Bacilli_A > JAJDGJ01 > JAJDGJ01 > JAVWHL01. The sequence continues at coordinate 36,714 of JAVWHL010000007.1, forward strand.
GTCAGTTGGATCGTTTTCATTTATCATGTCTTCAATACTAACTGGTTTTTTATTAGAGCGATTTGATCAATATTCAGCATTGTTTTTATATATTCATATTGTCTTTTTAATATTATGTGCTTTTTTTGCTTCACGTTTGGAAAATAATCATGTGCACACTAATGATAATATTTCTATAATAAATCATATTAAAGATCTACTAAAAAATAAAAAGTATTTACTAATTATATTTATTATGGCGATTGCTAATGGTTTAGTACAATTATCTCAATCTTATATATCATTAGCAGTAATGGAACTTGGTGGATCAAGTCAAATAGTAGGTTTATCAGTTTTCTTTTTAGTTATTCCAGAGGTTATATTCTATTCTTTTGTATTAAAATGGGCTAAAAAGTTATCTCATATGCATTTAATCTTATTTGGATGTTTATATTTACTATTACGTTGGATTGTTTTATTCTTTACAAATTCATTACCAATTTTATTAATCTTTTCAACGGGTCATGGTATTGTAATGGCATTTGTTGTATTGGTAGGAATAGATTTAATTAAGTTGAATGTAAAGCCTAATTTAATATCAAGTGCAATTTCAGTCTATACAGGATTATCATATGTTTTCTTTGCTGTAATATCATTTGGAACAGGTATGATTATGGGAAATGATGGTAGTGTTAAAAATACATACTTACTTTATATTGTCACAACTTTATGTGCAATTGTAGGTATAATAATATACATGTATAAGTATCAAAGGAGGAGTTTTAATGGCTAATAATATCTTTGAAAGATTAAAGACAATTGAATTGGCACGTTTTTTTATTGCTAATTATCATTATAGAGATATGGAAATTAAAAATGTTGATGGAATATTTTTAGAAAATCGTTCTTCACAATATCAAATAATAAGAATTAGTAATACAGTAAATAATGATGTAGATGCTTTTGATAAAGAGATTGAATTACTAAATAAAGTAGTGGCTCAATTTAAAAATATATCAAATATTGAAGATGTTAAGATGATTAATATTTATTTTGATGGATATGTTCAAGAAGAAGTAGGGGCAATTAATTCTTTAGTGATTAGAAATAATAATGATATTAAGAATAATATTTTATTAACTAGTGAATTCCCATCTATTATAAACAGCTATAATCTTGATCAAGTAAATCAGGTTGTTGATGCTAGTAGTGGTGTAAATAGAAAGAATATTTTTAATCCTAATACAACTAATAACGATAATAATCTACCACGTTCTAATACAAACACTAATGAGCGTAAAATTACTGATATG
>JAVWHL010000008.1:0-37456 GCA_036640095.1 Erysipelotrichales bacterium
GGGCGTTTTCCATCTTGATCATTTGCATCTGACCATACCTTATTAACACTCACATCTGTAACTCCAGGTGTATAACTATTCTCAATATCATAGCCAGTTATTTCTCTTGTATAATCAGCTACACTATCCTCAGTTATTGAATATGTGATTTTCTCTCCTGCTGCATATACATCTAAATTCTCAAATTTATATGCCCATCCATCACTAGCTGTTACTTCTTTACTAGCGATTGGACTATTATTTGCTAATAAGTTTACTTTTATCTTATCTGGACGTTTTCCATCTTGATTTTCTTTATCATCCCATGTTTTAACTCCAGATACCTCTGTTGTTTCTATATCATGCGTATTTATTACATCTACAGCATTTTCACCTTTTGGTTTTATACTAGATATATAATCTAATCCTACATTGATTTCTTCTACACTATATTTTTGTAAGATTCCATCTTTATATTTAGCTAAATCTTCCCATGTATAAGTCCAATTGTTTGCTTTATTTAATGTTATTACCTTATTGCTTAAAATATCATTAATTTTTAATTTAACTTCTACTTGGCTTGCTCTTTTACCATCTTGATTATCTTTATCATCCCATATTTTTGTTGCTCGATAATTCATCTTCTCTGGTGTATATGTGTTTGTGATGATTGCACTATTAGCTTCCTCTACCTTAGTTGATGTATATCCATCTGGCACATCTACTTCAGATACACTATATGCAATATCACTTCCACCACTCATTTTTGGTAGTTTAGTCCATTGATATTTCCATTGATTTGCTTCATTTAATGTAACTTCATATTTTTTATTTCCATTTGCTTTTAGTTCTACTTTGATTTCATCAGATCTTTTTCCATCTTGATTTTCATTATCATCCCAAACCTTAGTTACATCATAGTCCACTTCTAATGGTGTATAGCTATTTGTAATATTATATCCATCATATGTTGCTGTATAATCTTCTACTTTTACTTCTTTTACACTATAGTCGATTTCATTTCCAGCTTTATATTTTGGTAATTCTTCAAATGTATACTTCCACTCATCATTTGCACCTACTACTTTACTAGCTACCTCTTGTGTACCATCCATTACTAAGACTTTTATACTTGATGGACGTTTTCCATCTTGATTATTTCCATCTGTCCATGTCTTAGTTCCTTCTACTTTTGTAGTTTTTGGAGCATATGTGTTTGTTAATGTTACATTATTTCCTGCTTGATTCTTTCCTAAACTATATCCACTAGGTACATTTACTTCATCTACTGTATAGTCGATTTTATTTCCTGCTTCCATCTCTGGTAAATTTGTAAAGTTATGTGTCCAATTATTTTTCGCATTTAATGTTACTGTTTCTTTCACATTAGTTCCTGCTTTTAATTGTACATCTATACTATCTGGTCTATTACCATCTTGATTTTCGCCATCTGTCCATACCTTAGTGACATTTACACTTGTTTCTCCAGGTGTATAACTGTTTGTTATATTGTAATTATCATCATAACTTGGTGTATACCCTGATGCTCCTACTTCTTGAACACTATATGTTATCTTTTCTCCTCCAGCATTTACTGGTTGATTATTAAATTCATATTTCCAGTTCTTACTACTATCTGTAGTTGTACTTGCTACTTTTGAATTATCTGCTAGTAAGTTAATTGTTATACTTTGTGGTCTTTTTCCATCTTGATTATCATTATCTACCCATTTCTTCTCACCACTTATTTTTCTTACTTCTGGTGTGTGGGTATTTGTTAATGTGATTGCTTCATGATTAGTATCATTAACACTTGCTATATATCCATCTGGTACATTTACCTCTTCTACACTATAAGTAATCTTTTTCCCTTTACTCATTACATCTAAATCAGGCCATGTATATTTCCAGTTGTTCCCTGCATTTAATTCTACCACTTCATCTTTTGCAGTTCCATCAACTACTAATTTTACTTCTACTTTATCTTTTCTAAGTCCATCTTGGTTATTTCCATCTGTCCATACTTTATCTACACTTACACTTGTTTTTCCTGGTGTATAACTATTCTCAATATCATAACCTGTGAATTTTGGTGTATATTCTCCTGCTCCCTCTTCACTTAGAGTATAGTTTATATCTACTCCGTTTGCTTTTTTAGGTAATCCTACAAATGAATATTTCCAATTTGTTGATGCATTTACTTCTACTTGGTCTTTTTTAACTCCACCTACTAATAAATTAACCTTAATACTTTCTGGTCTTTTATTATCTTGGTTGTCATTATCTTTCCAAGTTTTAGTTCCTTCAACTTTTGTTGTTTCAGGTGTATATGAGTTTGTAATTGTTGTTGCTTCTGCAGTATCTTTTACATCTTTTGTATATTTAGTAGGCACTTCTTTTTCATCTACTGTATATACAATTGTAGATCCTCCTGCTTTTGCATCTAAATCACTCCATGTATAAGTCCAATTATTATCTTTAGTTAAAACTTTAGTATCTTTTACTACATTTCCAGCTTTAAGCTCTACTTCAACACTTCCTGGTCTTATTCCGTCTTGATTCTCTTTATCATCCCATACTTTACTTACTGTTTTACTTACTTTTCCTGGTGCATATGTATTGATAATATTATTACCCTCATATGTTGTTGTATAACCAGTTACACCCTCTTCTTTTAATGTGTAATTGATTTTTTTTCCAGCTTTATATACTGGTTGATCTTTGAATTCATATGACCAATCATTTTTATCAACTGTTTTTCGTGCAACTTCTCTTGTTCCATCCATTAACTTAACTACGATACTATCAGGTCTGTTTCCATCTTGATTATTTCCATCTATCCATGATTTTGTCCCTGCAATATCTACTGTTTCTGGTTTATGTGTATTTGTGATTATTGATTCATTTTCATCCACTTTTACAGTCTCAGTATCATACCCTGGAACTGCACTTATCTCAGCTACACTATATTCAATTGGATTTCCACCTGCTTGCGCATCTAATCCATCCCATGTATAAGTCCAATTATTAGCTTCATTTAATGTAATAGCTGTTCCTGCATTTTCAGTTCCTTTTTTAAGTTGTACTTGAATATTTTCAGAACGTATTCCATCTTGGTTTTCTCCATCTACCCATTTCTTAGTTACTTTATAAGATACTTTAGATGGAGTGTATGTATTCGTAATATTATATCCATCATAAGATGCTTTATATTTATCTACTCCAACCTCTTTTAATGTATATGTTATTTTACTTCCATTTCTATATACTGGTTGATTTTTGAATTCATATTTCCATAACCCATCTTTAGTAGCTTCAGTTTGAGCAACTTCTCTTGTTCCATCCATTAACTTAATTACTACTTTAGTAGGTCTAATTCCATCTTGATTATCATTATCTAACCATGATTTTACACCTTCAATATCCATTTTTTCTGGTGTATGTGTATTTGTAATTGTTGATTCATACTTAGAATTCTCAACTTTTTTTGAAGTGTATTTATCTCCCAGATTCAGCTCGTCTACACTATAAATTATTTCTTGAGCCCCATCTTTTTTATTTAAATCTTTCCAAGTATGTGTCCATGCATTAGCCTCATTTAGTGTGATAGGTGTTCCTACATTTTCAGTTCCCGCTTTAAGTTGTACTTGAATATCACTTTCTCTAAGTCCATCTTGGTTATTACCATCATCCCATACTTTAGTAACCTTATAGTCTACCTTAGTTTGTATAGGTTGGTACACTGCCTTGTAAACTTGAAGATCTTTTAAAAGATTAGTCACCTCAGTTTTCCCTTTATATTCTGGATTCCATTTTACAAACTCATAAGCCGGATTATTATGAACTGGTTCCTCTTTCATAAACTCATCATATTGTTGAGGAGTAACCATTAATTCAGAAATATCTTGTATCGTAAAACGATCAAACATTTCTTGTATAATACTTCCATCACTCAAAAATTTACCAGCATTTTTAATTGCATCTTTTTTTGGCCCAGCAGTTATTCTATTATCAGATTTATAATCATATCCTAATAGGAATGAATCCGTTGTTTTAACAACAAGAGGTTTTGGAATTAAAGGTAACATAAAAATATCTTGTGAAGTCGCTGCATTTGTATTATTGATTTTCCAATTAGTTGCATCTATGTATAATAATTCGTAAGTGCCATAAAACATTTCTGTCATATCATTAACTTTATTTACATTCCATTTTGATACATCAATACCATTAAGATTATTCATATTTTTAAACATACAATACATATTTTCTACTTTATCTACATTCCAGTTTGATACATCTAATGTTTCAGCATTAACATTTTCAAACATAAATGATGTATTTTTAACGTTTGACATGTTAAATTTACTTACATCTAATGTTCCCTTTTTGGGTAGTCCACCCTCAGCATCATAATAATAAACATCAACGTCTTGAAACATTCCTTCAGTTGTCTCAGCTGAGCTTAAATCTAAATGTGATATGTTTAATGTTCTAATAAAAGATTTTTTTGCGAACATGTATGAGAAATTCGTTACATTTTTAGTGTCGAAACTGGATATATTTAAAAGGTCTCCACCTAGATTCGCAGTTCCATAAAACATAGAAGACATATCTTTAGCGTTTGTAGTTTTAAATGTTGATAGATCTAATTCTGTTAGTTTAGTCATATTCGAAAACATATTACTAAAATCAATACCCTCTGAAGTATCCCACTTATCTAATTTAATGTTTTCTAACTTAGACATAGAAGAAAATACTCCAGAAAAATTTGTAACATTACTAGTATTAAAATTATTTAAATCTAATTTATTCATGCCACTTCCCCTAAACATTCCGCTTAAATTTGTTGCACTACTTGTATCCCAACTTGAAAGATCAATATCGCTTAGCTTTTGTAATCCTGCAAATACACTAGAAAAGTCTTTTACTTTAGAAACATTCCATCCAGAAACATCAAGTTCTTGTAAGCCAGAACCGTTGAACAATCCAGTCATTTTCTGAATATTTGATACCTCTAACCCTGTCATATCAGCCTTTTTTAGAACAGGATGATTAGCGAACGCATTTTCAATATCCCACGTATCTATTGTAACTTTTTTAACTGGTCCTTCTTTTTGACTTGGAGCTATAGCGTCAAATATAATCGATTCAAATCTTTTACTATCTTTTTCTTGTTTATTAAACATTGCAAGACTTCGCATTCTTACTTCACGTTCAACTCCGTCTACAATCACGTAAGAAGGTATATATATATCCTTTATACCTTGGTTATTTAATCCCGAAATTATAAGAATATTGTCATGACTTGTATCGTATTGCCAATCTTCTAGATTAAAAGTACCAACTGCTCTAGTATTTTTAGAGCTAACATTATTTACTTTTTCATTTCCTTTAAAGTCTTGAGCATCTACTTTTACCATAGTAAACATAAATACCATTAACAGTAATGGTATTGCTAAAATTTTAGTAATCTTTTTCATAACCGACCTCTCATCTTTCCTAATGCTAAAATAATTATCTTAATATTTTTTACTTCTTCAAAAACACTCTATATTTTTTAAATGTGTCTTTCTCCCTAATTATAACATATATATACTAGTTGTCTATATTTTGTTTATTTGGTCAATTTTGTTTTTTTAACTACTACTAGAAACAAAAAAATAATGAAGGTCAATATAAAAAGCACTATACTTTTAATTAGGGGGTAGGTACTCCTCCAACATAAAGGTATAGTGTTTTCTAACTATCTACTTCTTTTCATTAGTTTATTAACTAAAGTAGTTAGTTTTACATTAACTTCTTTATTACTTAATTCATTAATAAGTGAAATAGTTTTATTATAATACTCATCAATATAATTTTGAGTTTTTTGTAATGCATCACTAGAATCTAAATATGTCATTACTTGATTAAATGAAATTTCTTCTTTGTTACTCATAACATAATCTCTAAATTTAATTGAATCTTCTAATGCAATAATAATAGGTAAAGAATAAGTGCCTCTTAAAATATCAGATTGAGAAGATTTACCTATTTGTTCTTGGCTTTCAAAGTCTAATAAATCGTCTTGTATTTGAAATAGCATCCCCATTGTTCTACCAATCTGTTCTAATATTTTAATTTCTTTCTCTTTTACATTAGCAAGGTATGCACCCATTACTAATGATGTCGCAAAGAATGAAGCTGTTTTCTTTTCAATAATTGAAAAATATCTTTCAATTGATATATTTTCATCGTATTTTTCTAAATATTGTTCAACTTCACCAAACACCATAGTGGTAACATTGCTTCCCATTTTTGAGATTCCTCTTAAATCTTGTGTTTCAAAGATAAGTTGGAATGATTTTGAAAATAAGTAATCTCCACATATAACTGCATATCCTACATCATATTCTTCATTGATTGTTGGTTCGTTTCTTCTTGTTTTTGCTTGATCGATGATATCATCGTGAACTAAACTTGCAACATGCATCATTTCTATTGCTGCTGCAAGATTAATTGCTTTTTCCTTAACTTTAGGATTGTATTCACTAGCAATTAGACATAATGCTGGTCTAATTAGTTTAGAGTTCTCATTAAATCTTTTTTGAATTATCGTTGAAAATGATTCTTCTGAGCTTTCTAAGCTTTTTTGAATAACGTTATTTACTTTTTTAAGTGATTTCTCTAATTGAGGAAATTCTTCGTATAAATTAATACTCATGATTACTTAAAGTATAGATACCATTTCTTAGTGAATTTCCAAGTTCTTAATTTTTTATCAAGCCATGGTAAGAAGTAGTAATCTAATCCAAATGCATTACCTGCAAAGATACATGCTAGTCCAGCAAATCCATAGAAGAAGATAGCCATGTAAGACCAACCTGACATATAGATAGCAACCATCATTACAAATGATAGAATAGCAGCAATCGGTGTTAAGAATCCAAATATGAACATTAATCCAACTCCAATTTCAGCGTATACCATTCCTGATTGGAATACAGCAGCTAATGTTGTAAATCCTGTATCTCCTGACCAGAAGAAAGTCTCATATGCCCAATTCATAATTCCATCAAAGAATTTGAATGTTGGTGAAGCATTTCCAGCTTTAAATTCAAAGGTTTGTCCAAGCCAATGTGCAGCACTATCAAATGTTGACATAGTAGTATCAACTACTTGTCCAGTTGCATCTCCAGTTGCAGCAGCAGCTGCATCAACAGCACCACTAGCAGCAGCGTCTCCAGCAGCACCAGTTGCAGCGGCAGCAGCATCGGCAGCTCCAGCAGCATTTGAAGCGGTTTCAGCAGCTCCAGTTGCAGCGGCAGCAGCATCTGATCCTCCTGAATTGACAGCTTCTATTCCATATCTTGCCGCTTTTGATGGAAATGCAGTTACTTTAGTCCAATCACCTAGGATTCCAGGTAATTTAGCAATACCACTTGCTAACCAGGCAAATCCTAAGAATATTCTAAGTGGTACTAAGAATATTGTAGGTGCATTTTTTTCATTTGAGAAATGGCCTCCCACAAAAGAGCGTTTATCTCTAATAGTAAAGAATTCATGTTTAGCGTATGAATACCATTTATGTAAACCTAAAACTTGAATGAAATAAATAAAGTTTATGAAATGCTTAATAAACATTGCAGGGAAACCACTAAATGATTTCATTTTATCAGGTTTAGATCCAATTGATGCTACACCCCAGCGTCCACCAACACAAACCATTGAACCATTAAATTTAGGTTGATATTTTGTTAGTTCTCCACCATTGATTGATGCAATAATATTTGAAGCAGCACATCCTGCTGATTTTTCAGCATGCTCTACCATTTGAGGTACTGAACTTTCTTCTCCCTCAGGTACATAGAACACATTATCTCCTACCACGTATACTGAATCATTATCTACTGATTGTAAGTATTCGTTTGTAGCAAGACGTCCACAACCTTCATGTTTAATTTCTTGAGCGTTATCTACTAAATCACTACCTTGGATTCCTGCAGCCCAAACTGTTGTATTACACTCAATTTTTTTATCTCCAACTTTAAGGTAATCTTCACCAATCTCGCATACAGCTTCACCCATAATTTGAGTAATTCCCATTTTAGTAAATCTTTTTTCAACTTTAGTTACCAATTTATCTGGGTAATTTGGTAAAACTCTTGGACATATATCAAGAATATTAATTGTAACTTCTTCTTGAGGAATATCGAATTTTCTACATAATTCAGTTTTATATTCTGCAAGTTCTCCAGCCATCTCTACACCAGTGAACCCTGAACCAACAACTGAAAATGTTAATAGTTTTTTTCTTTCAACAGCATCTCTTGTACAAGCTGCTGTTCTAAAGCAATTTAAGATTTGATCTTTAAGTACAATAGCATCCGTATAAGACCACAATTGGTAAGCATTCTCATGCCCTTGAACACCAAAGAAATTTGGTTTAGAACCTGTTGCGATTACTAAGTAATCATATTCAAATTTATGATCTTTTGCATTTACTACTTTTTTATCAAAATCTACATTTACTACCTCATCTAAGATAACATTTACTTTACGATTTGCGAAGATATCACTTAACTCCATTTTAATTGATTCTTCATCAACTCTACCTGCTGCTACTTCATGTAATTCTGTAAGCATTGTATGATATGAGTTTTTATCAATAATTGTAATTTCTACATCATTTTTCTTCTTTAATTTCTTTTCTAACTTTTTAGCCGTAAGGACACCTGCATAACCAGCTCCTACAACAACAATTTTTTCCATAATAAATTTCCCTTCTTTAAGATAAAGAAGCAACAAACACTAAGTTTGCTGCTTGTTTATTTCTAAATTTAAGTTTTAAATTATTTATTTAAACCTTTAAATAATTCAACCCAATGCCCTACTGCTACTGTAGCACCAGAGATAGCATCTGTTTTACCATCTTTACCAACTGTAACATCTAAGTTTTGGTTTTTAATGATATAATCTGCAACTGCTTGAGCTTGTTTATCATAAGATCCAGCTGCTTTTTCACCTAAGTTATATTTACCTTCTTTAGCTAAAGTAGTTTTGAAGATTTTAACATCTTTACCTTTTTCTTTACCCATTTGGTAAGCATCAGCATTAGCTGTTAAGATAACACCATTATTTACGAAATAACCTAATGTATATTTGAAACCTTTTTCATCTTTTTTAGCATCTTCTGCAAAATAGATTCCATCTTTCATTTTACCTTCAGTTACTGGTCCAGCTTCTAAAGCTGCTTTTAATAAATCTTTTGTATCGTTATAGTGAATTGTTGCACCAGCGATAGCATCTGAGTTACCTTTTTCATCAAACTCAACTTTATCTAAGTTTTGTTCTTTTTCGATATACTCTTCAATTTTCTCAGCTTGTTTATGCCAAGCAGTTGATTTTGGAGCCATTACATAACGTCCAGCTTCTGATTCAACTTTTTTAGTTTCTTTAATTCCATCTCTTAAGTTAACTCCGTTGTAGTCAACATCAGCGATTTTACCATCTTTAACATCAAATGTCATGTAGTAAGTCCACCCAGTCTCAGTAACATTACCTGCTGCTTGGTATTTACCATCTTTCATTTCAGCTTTATCTGATCCGCCACCACATGCTGTAACGAATAGAACTAATGCCATAACTACTAATCCACTGAATAATTTTTTCATATTTTTCATTCTCTCTTACCTATCCTTTTTTATTTTTTTACATTTGTTTAAATTATATCATTTTTTCTTATTTTAGCAACTAATATAATACTTTTTTTTATATAAATTATAAATCATATTTATTTAAGCAATAATATTGCCATTAAGTAGAAAACTGAGAACATAATAAAGTTCTTTATTATAAAAGGAAAGCTCTCTTGTTTTGATAGTTTTTTAGAGAACATCATCGTGTTTAAGGTTAATGGTGCAATCATTAAACAAAGCAATAAATACCATTGACTATCTAAAAATCCTAATGTATAAGAAACAGCTATAAAAGATACTGCAATAAGATTAGATAAGTATAGTCCCCTTACAGCCCATTTTTTACCAATATAGTGAGTTAATGTAAATCTGTTATTGTTTTCATCCTTTTCTAAATCACATATATTATTAGCAAGCAGGATATTTGCGATTAAAAATGTAAGTGGTATAAATACAACAACTAATAAAGGATTTAATTCAAAAGGGATATGATCGTATTGAGTAAATAATACTATTACGGGTAGTATCCCTCCCATTGTTGCTCCTGAAAAAACTTCTCCTAATGGTCCATATGCTATTGGTTTTGGTCCGTATGAATACGATATACCTATTAAAAAACATAATCCACCTAATAATAGAACTGCGATATTTGAGTTTATAACTAGGATTACACCTAAGATAGTAGCTATACTTAGTAAGACAATCGTTATAGCAAGGTTATCTTTCATTGTTATATTAAGTTCTTTCATTTGTCTTAAAGTATCATCATCATATAATGATATATCATCTTTTTCTTTATGGAATGCTACATAGTGATTAATAGATGTAGTTGCCATATCAAAGCAAAGCATTGCTATAAAGTATATAACAAAGTTTACATAGTTAATTCCATTATCATCACTAAAATAAAAAATATAATAGAACATCGCTATCATAAATGGAAAGAAAGATGCTACTTTTGTATTTAGTTCTACATATTTAACAAAATATTTTATATATTTTAACATTTATAATTCACCTCTAGTCATATTTATAACATATAATCGTATTGATATGGAAGTGAGATAATAGTTTTTCATTCAAATAATTCATATTTATTTAAATTCTAATTAATTTAAAGGCTATCTTATTTTGGATATGATATAATATCTTCATTGGTTATATTATGTGTATTGTATCCAATGTCTATTATAATAAGGAGGGAAATTATGAAAAAAAGATATATTTTTTCATTGTTTATATTAATTATATTAGTTGGGTGTTCTGGTTCAAAAGCTGAAAAGTTTTCTGATTCTTTTTTATCTTTTGATACATATATTCAATTAGATGGATATACTAAAGATAAGGAAGAGTTTGATAAGTATTATAAAGGTGCTAAGTTAGAATTCGAAAGATATCATCAATTATTTGATGCTTATAATAATTATGAAGGTGTAAATAATTTAAAGATGGTAAATGATAATGCCGGCAAAAAAGCAGTTAAGGTTGATAAAGAGCTTTATGATTTAGTTGATCAATCAATTAAATACTATAATGATTCATATAAGAAAAATAATATTGCTTTAGCCCCTGTAGTCTTAGTATATAAGGATATTATGAAAGACTATGATGATGGTAAGAAGGTTAGTCATCCTAGTATGTCTTTATTAAAGGAAAAAGCAAAATGTACTAGCATAGGTAATATAGAACTTCAAGGTGATAATAAGATATATTTAAAAGAGTCTTGCGCACGTATTGATGTAGGTAGTGTAGCAAAGGGGTATGCTGCTGATAAAGTTGCTAATAAGTTAAATGAAGAAGGCCTAAATTCTGGTATTTTAAATGCTGGAGGTAATGTTGTTGTTATTGGTAAAAAACCTGGTAATAAGGATTTTAAAATAGGTATTGCTGACCCAAAAAATCCTAATAGTTATGCATTAACTGTTGATGCAAGTGACACTAATATTGTAACTTCTGGTGATTATCAAAGATTTTATGAAATAGATGGTGTTAAGTATAATCACATCACTGATCCTGATACATTAAAGCCTGGTAATATTAATAAATCTGTATCAATTATAAGTGATGATGGACTTCTTGCAGATTATTTTAGTACAGAGTCTTTTATGTTGAATATTAATCAAATAAAAGAATTATCGAGGAAATATAAATTTGAATATATAGTAATAGATAAAAATGATAAATTAACAATGAGTGAAGGTATTAATGATGCAGTTGAAGTTAAATAAGTATGATATTATTCTATCTTTTGTTGTAGTAATTCTCGCATCTATTTTTCTAGTATTTGTATTATTACAAGATAGAGGCGATGAATCTAAGGTAGCAAAGGTTTATTATAAGAATAACTTAGTTCATACTTTTAATTTAGAAGATAAGAAAAAACAAGAATTCTCTACAAAAGCAACTATGGGAAATGTGAAAATAGAAGCTAAGAATGGTAAGGTTAGAGTTGTAGATGAAACATCTAGAAGAAATTTATGTTCTATACAAGGATGGTCTGATTCTACTACTAATCCTATTGTTTGCTTACCCAATGATTTATATATTAAGATAGAAAAACAAGATACTAGCGATGAAGAAGTGGACGTGTTTATAAAATGATGAATACTAAAAAACTTGTTACTTTATCATTCTTTCTATCTTTAGCAATCATATTAAATATAGTTGAAAACGTTGCATTTAGTTTCTTCTTTGTTCCTGGTATTAAACTAGGCTTAGCAAATATTGCAAGTATCTTTATTCTTTATTACTTTGGTTATAAAGAAATGATAAGTGTTAATATTATGCGTATTATTATCGCAAATCTTATTACTGGAACTTTATTTGGTATGCCCTTTGTTATATCAATGTTTAGTTCAATATGTAGTATGATTTTATTATATATATTCTATCGTTTAAATAAATTATCTATTTATGGTATTTCAATGATTCAGGCTGTACTATTTAATATTTTCCAAATTATAGTTGTTTGCTTCTTATATGGTACTAATGTATTCTTCTATTACTTACCATATTTAATCTTTAGTGGACTAATTACTGGTTACCTTATTGCAATTAGTGCATCATACATTATAAAAGCAACTACTAAGGTGTTACCAAATACAAAATAAAGAATGAACTCTTAATTAGAGATCATTCTTTTTTCTTTGTTCCAAGTATTTTTCAAATTTCTTAACACTTAATATTTCATTGGTAATAAACTTACCATCATCAAATAAAGCATAAGTTGTAAATGGTGTTGGTGCATCTTGAGCTTCTTTATAATTTTTAAGTTTTATTTTTTTAAATTGTATATCATTTTTAATCGCAACTTGCTCTACTTCTTCTACATACATTTGTGCATGTGGGCATTGATTAGAATAATAAATGACTATACCTCTATCCTCTATTTTTAATAGCTTGTTAGCATCTTTAAATTGGGGGATAATCACATTATCTTTTAATGGATAATACAACAATTCAAAATATCCAACACTATCACAAAGCTTAAACCCTTTAGCTTTTAGAAATTTAGGATCACTTAAAAAAGGCATTTTCTTTTTACTAGATAAGACTACTATACCATCTTTATTTTGTGCTTTTGCATCTACAATACATTTTTCTAATAAATAACTTCCATGTCCTTGTTTAGCATATTTTCCTGATACCCAAAAACAATTGATAAATATATAGTTTGGAGCAATAATAGGTGAAAATGCTTTTTCACTAGGTATATACTCAATAAACACTTTACCTCTTTCATTAAGCTTTATAAATTTTAATCCATTATCAAAGTTGTAGATCATCCAATTTTTCTTTGTAATAACTCTAGTATCATTCTTAGAATTAGATATAGCACAACAAATATGTTCACTATCTATATTACTTTCATTAACTTCTATATATTCCATGCTATCACCCTTTTTTAATAAACTCATTATAACAACACTCTTAATTAAATAGTACTACAAAATTAAAAAAAGCACTACTAGGCTTAACCTAATAATGCTTTAAAATATTATTTATCTTCTTTATTTTTTCTTCTTTTAACAAGAATCAAAATAATAACTAATAATACCAATACTCCTAAGATTAGTCCTAGTATTAAAATCCAATTGTTTTTTAATACAAAGGCACCTTCATTAACCTTATTCGCATCTTTAATTTCAAATTCTTCATCCCATTTCCAAACTTTTTTCTCGTGCCTAGCTTCCATTCTAATTCTGTATTTACCCTCTTTAAGCTTTTGATCATTCCAATCATATACAACCTTAAAGTTAGAATTTGGAGCTATATCAGCACCTTTAATATTTACATTTGAAATTGAGTCTTCAGACCCCGCTTTAAATATATCCCCTTTAATATTTACACCCTTCATTAAAATTGGTTTATCATTTTGAAGTTGTGCACTAACAGAAGTACGGAAGTCAATCAATTCACCTTTAGTTTCAACTAAATTTAGATTTCTTTCAACATTCTTCTTAGTCATATTAAGTTTAATAGCTGTTACAAAAGACACTTTATTATCCATTGAAATGCCAGCCTGTGAAGATTTATTCTCAACATCTTTTGTATCTGCATTAACATTTATACCACCCAATATAATACCATCAAAGTAAGTATCTTTCATATCAACTTCAATTGTTGCATATTCACTAGTACCTGCTTTTATTGATAACTTTGGTGTTAATACTTTAACATATTTATTTATAGGTTTATTTAAACTCGAGTCAGCTTTTTTATTTTGATTATATATTACTCCACCATTATTAGATGTTGTAGCACTATATAATTGAACATTAGCCACCATGTTCTTCTTACCTTTATTAGTAACTTTAAGTTTAAGCTTTTGTTTGGTATCTTTTTTAACAACTAAATCATAATACTCAGCACTATCATTCAATTGATTCTTAGGTATAACTGCACTAACACCAAATTCATTGTATGCTTTTGCATTAATGTTTGTACTTGTTAATAACCCGATACCACTAAATAATACAAATATTAATAGTAGCTTTATTTTGTGTTTAGTTAATTTCATATAAAGATACCTCCCTTTTCCTTAATCTATTTTACTATGGAGTAACCCCGATTGTCCAGTCAATTGTACCTTCATATGCTTCACTTAAAGCATTTGCAGTATTAACTGTTAATTTAATATTTTCATTTGCATCTGCACTACTTAACCAACGCTCAATCCAAGTACCCATACCTTGATTTTTTTCTGCTTTTAATACTTCAACAGCATCACCATTAGCACTTAATGTGAATTTATCTTTAGCTGTAGGAGCTGCTGCACCATTACTTGAGATTGTAGCCATTTCGCTATTGTTAAAGTCTAAACGTGCATCTTTTAAAATTTTAGTAGTGTCTGCTCCAACTTGGAAGTTAGAAAGCTTAGCACTTACTGAATAACCAGCACCCGTACCTCTTTTGTCCGTTACTTGTACATATGGAGTTTTGTTTGTTGTACTATATGTTTCAATTTTACCAGTGATTTTTTGTGAACCGAATGCTAATTCAGGAACATAGTCAATACTTAATGGTCCAGCAGTACCTGTACCTGGTCCTGTACCTGGATTATCTGGATCTGTTGGATCAACTGGATTTGTTGGAGTATCATCAGCTGTAAAACTAACTAACGCTTTAGAAACCTCCGCTGAGATGTCGTTTGCAAATGGAATTGACACTAATCCAACTAGTGCAAATATCCCTAAAAATACTTTACTTGTTTTTTCATTTTTTCATTTTCCTTTCATTTATGTTGAGAATATATAACCCTCAGGACCTACATTTTATTATTTTTATTTCGTTTTGTCAATTAAAAAACCTCTTTTCGTACAAATTGTTCTCAAAAAGTCTAAAAATACGTTTTTTTCATATTTATTAGCACGTTTTATTTACGAAACGCTATATATTCTTACCATATTATATTATATTTCCTACATATTATCACTTTTTTTACATTTAAATTTGCATTTTTGTAGATAAATGTATATATATGTGGTAGAATAGTAAAACTTACACAATACCTAAAAAAGAAATAAAAGGGGGGGTTGCTATGAACAAAAGAAAATATTTGTTGATAATTCCAATACTATTTTTAATTATATTATTGCCAAACAGAATTATTGATGCTTTTGATCAGAAAATTTCAAATACCAATACTGGGGTTGTCGATGTTCCTAATAACGATACTGGGGTTGTCGATGATTCTAATCAAGAGACAATAAATAAAAATGAAATAAAAACTAAAACAAATGCTATTATGAAATCTGCAGCTAATAGATTATCTAGTACTGAAATTATTGTTTACGATGGGGATCAATTAAAACAAGTTATTGAAGATAAAACAAATGGAATTGAAACAATATATTTTGGAGCTAACATTTATGGTGTATCAAAGGGGATTGAAATTGGTATTGATAAAATGAATCTAACTATTAATGGTAGTGATCCTACAACAAACAAGAGTTATAAATATTTTGACTATCCATCTGCTAGCATAAGTGATACAATGCGTATTCAAAATTCTGCTATGTCAACTTCAAAAATCACACTAAAAAATATGGACATTGCCGGAGATAACTATTATGGATCTATATATGTATCAACAGCTGGGGCTACAGTAGTTTATGACAACATTAATTATGTTGGTCCTCAAATTATATATAATAAAAATGGGAAATCAATTATTAAAGACAGTACAATAAATATTCCTAGATCTGGGTTTAAATCACCTACACATGAGGTCGGTGAAGCATTTGACCTTGTTTTTCAAGGTCAAAACAAGATAACTCATGATACTCCAATTTCATATCCATCATTTAGATTCTCTTCTAATGGTGGGAGCATAGTTTTTGACAAGGATGCTTCTTTAACTTTAAATAGTAATGCTAATTTTACACTTGGTAGCTATGTTAATTTTAACTTCATTATGAATGAAAATTCAACTTTTGATATCACCAATTCTCAAACTTCTGGTAATTTTATCTATGGATCTAATGGAAATTTTGAAATGAAAAGTAACTCTACTTTCAAAATGAGTGGATCAGGTTCGCAAAAAGTAATTGATTGGGGTGCAAAGGATGGTATTTTCAAAATGACAAACGCAAACCTTACTTTTAATACAACTAATGATCACAGTGTCACTCCATTTAATTTTGCAAATATGGATTTAAAAGATAGTAAATTTACAATAAATAACAATTTCATTTCTAAAGCATCATATATAAATGCTAACTTTGCACAAAGCTTTAATAATAGTACTTTAGAAATCAATCAAAAAGGAACTTCAACCGCTGCTAGTGGTGTGTATGTATCTAAAGGTGGTATGAAGCTCACTGATTCGAAATTTAATATTAATGCCGAGAATATCATGCCCTATAACTTAATAGATACAGATACAATAGAGCTTTTAAAGTCTGATTTTAATTTCAAATTAGATGGCGGTGCAAATGCAACATTGACTTCAACATTAATCAAAACAACTGGTATTTTTTCTCTTAATGAATCAAACATTAAAATTCATTCCCTAAAAAGTACCGGAAATATTATAAATGCCTCTGAATTATATTTAGGGCCAAGTAATAACATAGATTTATATACTAAAGAGTTAAATAGTATTGCTAATAGTGCAGTTGAACTTAAAAATGATTTGCTTATAGGTAGGGGAACTGTATTTAAAATACATATAGGTACTATTAACAAAACAACAGCATCTCCATTACTTATTGATGGTTCTCTAACATTATTGGTTGGTTATTTCATTAAATTTGTATAATGTGGTGCCCTTTTTATTTTTTTTTTTTTAAACGGTTGTGCTTTTTTTTTCTTTGTCGATGAAAGCGACTCTGTTTTATTATACGGTCCAACAACAACAAAATCTTTAGTTGGAGGTGCTTACTCAATAAACTTCTGGGCTAAAGTCCAACAAATTAACACATGGAATACAAATACAGGTCTAGTGCAGCGAAACTTATTAGATAATCTTCCACAATATGAGTTTAGAAAGAAAACTGAAGAAAGCGTAAATTTGAATGGTAATATCAATAAAAATATTACTACAATAGATTCAAGCAATATGACTAGTGTTGATGGACCTGATCCAAAAAGTTATTTCTCGCTTGCTTCAACTAGAAGTAAAATAGTTTCATTTGGTAAAAATTCAATGGATATTAATAAAGCTACAGAGGCTGACACTTCAATTTCAGGTAAAACTGGTCCTAATGGAGCTGTGAATGCTATATATTACAGTAAAAATGTAAAGTATTCTGTGTATGGTAATTCAGATAATTCTGGAAATTTCAGCATTCCAACACAACCATTAGATTTAAGAAACTTTGATTTATTTGCAGTATCTAATTTTTTATACACAAGAAATCAAGGTAGCGTTATTCCCAAAGGGAGTTTAAAAATAATTAAACACCCTATTAATATTGACTATGGTAAGGTCGGAGTACCTACAAAGCAAGCCGTTTTAAATATTAAAGATCCTTGGGATATCCAAATTAAAGATGATCGAGGGGAAAATTCAAATTGGAGATTATACGCTAAAGTTACTAAGCCTATGAATTCAGATAATATAAATACGCCTAAAATGGATAGCTCTTTTGTTTTTGTTGATAAAAACCAAAGAAAATATTATTTTAAAGATAAAGAACCATTGTTAGTGGCAGAAAGTATTAATGGAATTACTGATATCAAATTAGATTGGACTAAAGATCAAGGAGTTAAACTAGAAATTAATCCTGGTAATATCTTTGTCAACCAAGAATATAGTGGTGAAATAGAATGGATTCTTAGTCCACTATAAAGAGATATCTAAAACTAAAAATATTAGAATCTCAAGTAAAGTGTCTAAGTAAGTCATGTGTTAATCAATTCGTCTTTAATATCATAAATAATCAACAGTTGATTTATAATCATTGACCAATCTACAATATGCACTTTGTAACACTTGAGTTTAAATTCGTAAATATATTAATTTAAGTAGAGCATTCCCATCTGGGAATGCTCCTTTTTTATGACCTCTTTAAATGCTTCACTCAAAATCTAACAATTGGTCAATATGAATTCAGTTTTTTATACATCAATTCATCCAGGATATTGTAAGATCATCTTTTTACGATCATAAAGAAACATATGCTACTTTTAAATTAACTACACCATCTACTTTCTTAAATTCTTTTAATATTTATATTAATTTATTTAGTAACATACGTATAGCTTACAAAACAATAGGATATTATTTTTTAGGTATATTGCAGCATCTAGTCTAGTAATATGATCTCTGTAATGCTAGAAATATCTCTTTAAAAGATATCTCTAACATATATAAACAATATATTACATTCAATATAAAGTTAACAGAATTTTAGGTTCTCTTTTAATTTTATCCATAATAAAATTATCCTACCCATTATAGAATGTCAGCTAAGTTCAATTTGATTGTTTAAAATGTTTTTTTATTTTAGACTCTCACAAAACAGTATAATATTCATATCTATAATTTGTTAATATGGTATGAAGAAATCTACTTAATATGCATTTTAACTCATCATTTTATACTCTTTGTTTATGTGACAATGTATACTTTCTTTTACTTTAGGTTTAATAAAATACAAGTTCTTATTTATGCCCTGTTATAGTACTGAATTTTCGTGAAATAAGTTGATTTATTAACTCTCTATGCTTATTATTTATGCAATAAGTAATATATATAATAAGTACGGGGGGTAATTAATATGAAAAAGAAGAGGATGTTTTCTAAGGGTAATATTATAAAATATTTAATAGTTATCTTATTTACATTTGGAATATCATTATTTACGATTTATCATGATTCTACAGCTTTAGATGTTGATAAAGGTACAAATGAAGTAGAAACAAAGGTAAAAGATCAAGATGATAAAAGACAATTAGAAGACTTAGAGAACAAAGAGGTACATGCAAATAAAAAGACAAATAGTAAAGTTATTAATAAGGAACGTTCTTTTCCTAATGGGAACTTTAAAGGAGACTTTAGTTTAGAAGCAAATAAAGATAGTATTGAGTCTGGTGAAGTAGCAACTTTTGATATGTATTTCAAAATAACAGGTAGTTCTACAAATTTTAAGAATGCTAAGATAGTAGTTGAGCTTCCTGATTGGAATTATATTGTTTTTGATCAAGAGTTAAAAGATTTAGACATCAATGGTGTTACACCAACTTATAAAGGGAATAAGTTAACTTGGTCATTTGATTCTATTCAAGGTGGTACTATGGATAAGCATATTTTAAAGATTAAAACATTAAACGGTCTTACACCAAATGATACAGCATTAAAAATTAAAGGTACTTTTAGCGCTGATAATTTAGTTGATGGCAATGATGTACCATGTATAGTAAATGAAGAAGCAAGTATTAATGTTAAATCTAATGGAAAGATTGCTTTAACTAATCATTTTACAAATGTTAAGGATACTGAACTTGTTGCACCTAGTCAGGGCGAAACTGGTATTTGGGACTTTTCTTTTAGTGTTCCTAAATTAAATACTGGTTCTAAGTTAATTAAAGAGAATTCTGATATTAAGATAAAATATAAATTAGATAGTTTACTTGAATACAAAGGTGTTTATGGTTCTACTCCTACACCTACTAATGTGAGCACAGATAGTAGTGGAAGTACTGTTTTAGAATGGGAGTTTAAAGCGCCTACTAAGCAGGAACAGGTTGATGCTTTAAATAATTTCTTTGAGCAAAATTTTCAAATTGAAATATTCTTTCCAACTACTATTCCTCAATATCAATTAGTAACTAATACACTAGAGACCAGTGCAAATTTCTTTGATGAATCAACAATTAAGAGTGATAGTTTAAATGCATCAATCACTGTTTTATTAAGTGATCCAGATAGTATTTCTTCTAATGGTGTAGCATGGGCAATTTCAGGTCGCTCTCCATCAAATGATGTTGGTGGTACTACGAATGATAATCCTGATGTAAAAGTATATGATGATGCCTTATTAGGTTTTGGTTTGTATGCAACAATGGGTTATGGTGATAATCCTTTATATGGTCCTACTCAATATCATTTAATTTATGAAGTAGATGATCATTTAGATATTAATAGGTTCTATAGTGGTACATTTAAATTTAGACCTAATAGTAATTTCCCATCTGGAATACCACTTAAAGAAGAAGTAATCTATGATGTATACGTAAAATATGGGACTAAAGCAAATCAAGATAGTGAGTATTCATTATTACTTGAAGATGTAACTCCTGATAAGTGGTATTTAAATATTGATACTAAGGGTAAACATATTAGTGAAATAGAATTACGCTTCCATACTGCTTCAATGAATCCTTGGAACCAACCATCTACTCCAGCAGGAATGTATGGATATAATATTTTATTCTACTTTAATCCACAAAAAGACTATGTTGGTCGTGTTGTGAATAATATTAAAAACGTTGAAATGAAAACGCCATGGGATGCGGAAGGTTATCTAAGACCAGATTATGGTATTGATACTGATTGGTCTGATAAAATAACACAATTTTGGGGGCCTTTCTCAGCTCAAATAATGGCGCGTCCTACTGGTGAGACAAAAGTTGCTCAAACATTTGCTTCATTTAGTAATGTTGATGGAAATCTTATAAATGTTGGTGATAATAGTATTAATGTTAAAATAGCAAGTAATGCAGCATCTATTTCAAATTTAATATCACCATTTGAATCATATGTTTTACTGCCTTATGGGGTTACTTATAATGAAAGTACTCTACCTCCTAGTGGTGGTTCAATACAAAAGATAAGTGATAATCATAACAAGACTGGTCGTCAGCTTATTAAGGTAACATGGCATAATAGTTCGATTGCACCAAACAAAAGTATTAGTGCAAACATCAAAGTTAGCGTTACAACTAAGGTGTCTAGTAATATTAGAGTAGATGTTTATTCTTTCTTAGGTAATCAAGACTTTATTGTTCCAGATATTGTTGGTACTCCAAACCTTACTGATTCTTATAAGATTAATGATAAAGATGATTTAAATGAGAATGGTAATAAAGAAGAATATATAGTTAAGAGTGGTAATTCGTATCTAGCTAATAGTAAGACTAATTTAAATGTCGATCAATCATTAAGCAGTGATGGTAAGAAATATGATAGATTCGTTGAAGCAGAGCCTAATTCGATTGTTAATTATAAGATATCATTAAAGAACACTAATGATGAGACAATTTCAAAACTAGTCTTAGTTGATGCGCTTCCTTCTCTAAATGATCAAAGTATCACAACTCATGAAGCAAGGGATTCTAAGTACGAATTAAAATTAACTGGTCCTATTTCCATTCCAGATAAATGGAAAGGCAAAGTTGATATTCAATACAGTACTACTGCTACTCCTAAAGTTGTAGGTATTCTTGATAAATATACTAACTATCCACAAAATGCAGAACATCTAACTGATTGTACTCAAGCACAGGATGCAACTTGGGTAGATGAAAAGGATGTGAGTGATTTTTCAAAGGTTAGATCATTTAAAATAGAAGTAAAAGATAGTGGTTTAATACTACCAGGTCGTAGTATAGATTTGAAATTCAATATGTTAACTCCTGGGGAGAGTGAAATTGATCCTAGTTTGATGGATACTAGTATTGCTAAAGAAGAGCGTGCTGCAAATAACTCATTTGCGATTGCAGCTAATAATTCACAAGTAGTTGAAACATATAAGGTGGGGGTTTCACTAAAAGCAAAAGAGTCTAAGCCTAATGAAAAGCCAGAGCAGATGCCAGAAGAGCATGTTAATAAACCAATAGCAAAAGCAGGTCAAAGTTATAGTTTAATATTATTAATTTCATCATTATCTCTTGGTTTAGGTTTAGCATACCTACAAAAAAGAAATAAGTAGGTAATTGAAAGAACTCCTTAATTGGAGTTCTTTTTTAGTGATAATTGTTAGAAAATTGATAAGAAAATTTTATTTTTTTAGTTCAAAGTGATATACTTTAATAGGACATTAATTACAAAGTATGTGAATTAAAATTTAAAAGGAGGAAATATATGTTTAAAACAATAACTAGAAATACGCATATTCCAATATGTGGTTTAGCATTAGCAATAGCATCAATGGCAAATTTACTAGCTCCATTATCTAATATCGTTTATCATTTATTAATGATAACCTCATTAACAATCATTATAGTCTTCTCATTAACTTTAATAGAAGATACAAATAGAATTAAAGAGGATTTAGAAAATCCTCTGGTATTTGGAGTGTTTCCAACATACTTTATGGCATTAATGTTACTTAGTGGTTATATTGAGCATTTTTCACACACTCTAGGTTATATAATATGGGGTGTAGCTTTAGTTGCAAATATTATTGCAATGTTTATCTTCTCAAAGAAATTCTTATTTAATTTTAAAATCAAGAATGTCTTTCCAACATGGTTTGTTTTATTTGTTGGATTCCTAGTAGGTTGTATTACATCTCCTCTTTTTGGAATGGAAGAGATAGGTAAAGTATTATTTTATGTTGGCTTCATCTTATATATGTTAGTTTTACCTCTTGTAATCTATCGTGTTTTTAAAGTTAAGCAACTAGCAGATCCTGCAAAGCCATCTCTTGCAATATTTTGTGCACCAGCAAATCTTAGTATTGTAGCTTATCTTTCAGTATTCAAAGAACAATCAAATGATTATTTACTATTATTCTTACTGGTAATTTCAATTGTTACTTATGCAGGAGTATTAATTAATATACCTAAAATACTAAATTTAGATTTTTATCCAAGTTTTTCAGCATTAACATTCCCATTGGTTATTAGTGCTACTTCTTATATGAAACTAGGAGAACATTTTGGGATTAGTGAAAATGTTGTATTCCACTATATTAGTATAGCAACTATTGTCTTAGCAGTTGTAGTTGTATCTTATATATTTATTTTATTTTGTAAACATTATCATAGAGCTATATCATCTTATGTGTTTGCCAAAGCAGAGTAATTATACTCTGTTTTTTTGTTTCTTTAGCAAGGTAGGCCTTATATTCTTACCTAATTTATGCTATAATATAAGTAGTTAAAGGGCTTTGTAAGTCTTTTTTTCATTAAGGAGTGATTTTTTGGGGATCGTAAATAAATTTAAAATACGAGTAGAAAATGAATTTAGGGGGTATAATAAAAGTAAATTTAGTAAGGATTTAATAGCTGGTATAACAGTCGCAGCAGTTGCCCTACCACTTGCATTAGCTTTTGGAGTAGGCAGTGGTGCCGATGCATCTGCAGGGCTTATTACAGCGGTAATTGGTGGAGCTATAATAGCTCTTTTTTCAGGAACTAGTTTTCAAATATCTGGTCCTACTGGAGCTATGATGGCAATTCTAATTCCACTTGTTGCAAAGCAAGGAATAAGTACATTATTCGCAGCAACTTTTTTAGCTGGTATCTTCTTATTACTTGCCGGAATTTTTAAAGCCGGTAAGTTTGTTAATTTCATACCACCTTCAGTAATAATTGGATTTACTTGTGGTATTGCTCTTGTTATTGCTTTAGGACAACTACCTAATTTTTTAGGTATTGAAGTAAGTGGTCAAAGTGTTATGCAAAAGACCTTCGATTTATTTAGTAATATCAATCAAATAAACTATAACTCATTACTTATAGGTATGATTGTAATAATTATTTGTATGTTATGGCCTAAATCTTTTAAAAAATATGTGCCAGCTTCACTTGTCGCAATTATAACAACAACAATCTTAGTAGTTGTCTTAGGATTAGATACACCTAGTGTTGGAAATATTCCACAATCTATTATTCATGAAACTAGACTTAGTCCACAATCACTATTAAGTATTGAATGGAGTGTTGTTTTACTTCCAGCCTTAAGTATTGCTTCATTATGTATTATTGAGAGTCTACTAAGTGGTGTTGCTGGTTCAAGAATGAAAAAGGAAAAGATTGATCCAAATCAAGAACTTATTTCTCAAGGACTAGGTAATATGATTATTCCTTTCTTTGGAGGAGTTCCTGCAACTGCTGCAATAGCACGTAGTAGTGTTGCTATTGAATCTGGTTCGCAAACTAGACTTACTGGTATAATCCATTCAGTAGTACTTCTTATTTCAATCTTTATTTTTAGTAATGTTATGTCTTTAATTCCTCTTTCAGCTCTTGCTGGAGTTCTAATTGTTACTTCATGGAATATGATAGAGAAAAAAGTAATTAAAGGACTAGTAAAAAGAGGATTTAAAAGTGAATTATTAAAACTAAGTATTACTATGGTAGCAACTGTTGTCTTTGATTTAACGATTGCTATTGCATTAGGAATCATTGTCTCAATTATCTTTTTATTAATTAGAATGACTAATATTGATATTGATAGCTCACATTTAGATATGGATAAATTACACCCTTCTTTTGTAGTAGAAAAAGATGTTGTTGTTGTATATATTACGGGTAATCTATTCTTTGGTATAAGTGAATATCTTGAAAGTGAAATAACAAATTTTAGCGAAGAAGTAGTTATTTTCTCAATGCGTGGTGTTCCACATATTGATTTAGCATGTGCTACAGTTTTATTAAATTATGTTAGAAATGCACATTTGAAAAAACAAAGAATTATCTTTTCTAGTATGCAACCTGATGTAAAATTAGTGCTTGATAAAGTTGGGCTTACTAAGCTTATTCTAGAAGATAATTACTATCCAAATGCTAAAGATGCTATCTATTCAATTGAATAAATTTCAGTTATTAATTTGGACATCGCTTGACAATTATTTTTATCTCTACTATACTGAGTGAGGTAAGCAAGAAGCTTACAATTACATAAAAAACAAAATATCCGGTAGGTAAGGCTACCATAGGGATACAGGTTGCTACCGCGCAATAGTGGAGACACTATCAGTTGGTTAACAAGCGTTGTCGAAAAAGAAGGCATCGTTTAAGTCAATGACATGCCCTATGAAGTTAAAGCTTGAACGGTAACAATAATATTTTTTCGTGATTTTATAAAAGATTATTCTTACTGTTCTAGTGAATGGTAAGTTTTTTTATGTTTTAAATCTAAGTAAAGGAGTGATTAAAATGTTATTATGCTATGGAATTGGATTATTGATGTTTATTATTGCGATTACTTTCTATTTTGAAATTGCGCCTAAGTTTATTAAGGGATATCAAATGATGAGTGAGCAAGAAAAAGCAGGAATTAATATTAAAGCATTATCACAAAATTTAAGTTTAATGTTCTTTATTGTTTCATTTATCTTCTTAGTTGCTGGTTATTCAGAAGACTTTTTAGAAAATAACTTTAGAATAGCAATGATTATTTGGTTAATTATTTGTGGTTTAGATATTGCATACATCAATAAATCTGATAAATTTATTATAACAAATTAAGAAAGAGGTGATTTCTATGATTGAAAAATCCATCAGGAGTAAGAATGATAATAGGCAAAGAGAATAACCATTAAATAGGTGTTTAATATACATATTTGTGGAAAGAAATTATTGTTTCTTCATCTAGAAATTTGTACATAAGACTTTGCCTAACTTTAATTCTTACTTATTAAAACAAGAAATTAATGAGGAGGAATAACAATGAAAAAAAATAATAGAGAAGATATTAGAAATAATATCAATGAAATGAATAAAAATGAAAATACTAAAGAAAAGCTATTAAAAATATCTAGATTAGATCAAGAAGCTGTTCTTAGTGAATTAAATACTACTATTAATGGTCTTAATGAAGATCAAGTAGAGGATAGTAGAGAATTACATGGGGATAATACTATAACTCATGATGAGGGGAATACGATTTTAAAGCGCTTGTTTGAAGCCTTTATAAATCCTTTTACTGCAATATTAATATTCTTAGCAATTGTGTCTTTTTCGACAGATGTGGTTTTGCCACTTAGAGCAGGTAATCCTGAAGATGTTGATATTTTAACTGTTATTATAATTGTATCAATGGTTTTAATTAGTGGTATCTTACGCTTTGTCCAAGAAACACGTTCAGGTAATGCAGCTGCAAAGCTTACTGCTATGATAACAACAACAACTAATATTGAACGTATTGAAGAAGGTCAAAAAGAACTTCCATTAGAAGATGTAGTTGTTGGTGATATTATCCATCTTGCTGCTGGTGATATGGTACCAGCTGATGTTCGAATTTTAAAAGCAAAGGATCTATTTGTTTCACAAGCTTCTTTAACTGGTGAAAGTGATCCTTTAGAAAAAGAACCAGAAATAAATGTAAATGAGAATGCTAGTCTTACAGAAATAGAAAACTTAGCATTTATGGGAAGTACTGTAATAAGTGGTACTGGTAGTGTTGTAGTAGTTGCAACTGGTGATGAAACAATGTTTGGTAATATGGCTAAAGCATTAAATCAAGAACCTATTGTAACTAGTTTTGAAAAAGGAGTTAATGCTGTTTCTTGGGTTTTAATTCGTTTTATGTTGGTAATGGTACCAGTAGTATTCTTTATTAATGGTATGACTAAAGGTAGTTGGATGGACGCATTCTTATTTGCGATTTCAATTGCAGTAGGACTAACACCAGAAATGCTTCCAATGATAGTTACAACTTGTCTTGCTAAAGGTGCAGTAGCAATGTCTAAGAAAAAAACTATTATTAAGAATTTAAACTCGATTCAAAACTTTGGTGCTATTGATGTTCTATGTACTGATAAAACAGGTACACTAACTCAAGATAAAGTTGTCTTAGAATATCATTTAGATGTCCAGGGTAATGAAGATTCTCGTGTATTAAGACATGCTTTTTTAAATAGTTACTATCAAACTGGACTTAAGAACCTTATGGATATAGCGATAATTAATAGTGCAAAAGAAGAATTATGTGATGGATATGTTTGCACTAGTGAAGAGCTAATTTCTCAATATATAAAAGTCGATGAAATACCTTTTGATTTTAATAGACGTCGTATGAGTGTTGTAGTTGAAGATAAGAATAAGAAAACTCAACTAATAACAAAAGGTGCTGTTGAAGAAATGCTTAATATTTGTTCTCATGTTGAATATGATGGTAAAGTTGAATTATTAAGTAATGATATTAAACATAAAATAATGAAAACTGTTGATGATTTAAATGACGATGGTATGCGTGTAATTGCGGTTGCACAAAAGACTAATCCTCCTGCAGTAGATTACTTCTCTATTGAAGATGAATCAGATATGGTATTAATTGGTTATCTAGCATTCCTAGATCCACCTAAAGAAACAACAATGAAAGCTATTCAAGCTCTAGTAGACCATGGTGTTGCTACTAAAGTTTTGACGGGGGATAATGATAAAGTAACTCGTACTATTTGCAAGCAAGTAGGATTAAAAGTAGATAATCTATTACTTGGTAGTGATGTTGAAGCAATGGATGATTTCGAATTAAGCAATGCTGTTGAAAAAACAAATGTATTTGCGAAATTATCTCCAGATCAAAAAGTAAGAGTTGTTTCAATTCTAAGAGATAATGGGCATGTTGTTGGCTTTATGGGTGATGGTATTAATGATGCTGCCGCAATGAAAACAGCCGATGTAGGTATCTCAGTTGATACAGCAGTTGATATTGCAAAAGAATCAGCAGATATCATTCTATTAGAAAAAGACTTAATGGTATTAGAAGAAGGAATTATTGAAGGTCGTAAAACATATGCCAATATGATTAAGTATATTAAAATGACAGCAAGTTCTAACTTTGGTAATATGTTCTCTGTATTAATAGCAAGTGCATTTATTCCATTCTTGCCAATGTTAAGTATCCATCTGATCTTACTAAACCTTATTTATGATATTTCTTGTATCGCTATTCCTTGGGATAATGTCGATCAAGAATTCTTAGATAAACCTCGTAAATGGGATGCAAGTTCTTTAGGTAACTTTATGGTATGGATAGGACCAACATCTTCAGTATTTGATATCACAACTTACTTATTAATGTACTTCATTATTTGCCCTAAATTTGCAAGTGGTGGTGTATTATATAATGATATTCCAGATGCAGAAGTAGCTACTAAAACATTGTACGTAGCACTATTCCAAGCAGGATGGTTTGTTGAATCAATGTGGTCTCAAACATTAGTAATTCATATGATTAGAACACCTAAGATCCCATTCATTCAAAGTAGAGCATCTTTTCCAGTATTCGCTCTAACTTTCCTAGGAATTGCTGTATTAACCGCTATTCCATTTACTCCAATTGGAGCAGAACTAGGTTTAGCACCACTTCCAGGAGAATACTTCATTTGGTTAGCAATCACAATTATTTTATACATGTTACTAGCTACAATAATGAAAAATATCTATATTAAAAAATATGGTGAATTATTATAATAAGATAAACTAAAAGGAAATGATTTTAAATCATTTCCTTTATTCTTCTTTATCTTTTTATTCTTTATCAGATTCATCATCTTCTAAAGCTTCTTTATTATCTATATCCTTTTTTTCACTGGATATATCATCTTTATCCTTTAACTCTTCTTTAATAAGTTCACTAGCTAATTCCTTAATCGATTCATCTTCTTCATCCTCTACTAACTCAGCAGCCACACTAATTGTTTGACCAGTACTAGTAATTGCTTCTTTCTTTTTAGAGAAGACATGATTATTAAATAAATAAGCACATATTACCGAAGTAATTGGAAGTGAAGCTACAATCCCAAAACTACCAATTAATGGTTCAAAAATTTGAGCTATTAAGAACTCTTTATTAAAGACTTCTGCTAGATCAACATTTACAGTAACAATAATTATAATTGTGATAAAACCAGAACCTACATACGCAAGAATTAAAGTATTAGTCATAGTACCTAAAATATCTTTACCAATTTCAATACCTGCTTTAACTAATTCTTTAGTTGTGATTTCAGGTTTTAATTGCTTAAACTCATATAATGAACTTGATATCGACATTGCAACATCCATTACAGCACCAAGAGCTCCAATGATAATCGTTGTGAAGAACAATGCTTTAATGTCTACATCTAAACCAAAATTATTAAATTTCAAATACATAGCATCCTCACTTACAAGACCTGTAAAGTGGAAGAATTGACTACTTACTTGCATTACTCCCCATGCAAATAATAAACCTAATAAAGTCCCAAGTCCCGAACCTAAACTTTTCTTATTATAACCATGTACTATTATCAAGGTGAAGACCACTATCGCAATACACGATATTGCACCCCACAAGTAGATATTATAATTTGAAAGAATGGCCGGGAGGAAAATACCAAACAAGGTTATCAGAGTAAATGCAAGTGAGATAATTGTATTGAACCCTTTTTTACCAGCAAATACTATTACTAGAATTAAAAAGACAATTGCTAGTACTATTAATTGATTTATTCTTAAAAAATCAAAGAATACATACTGATCTTTTTGATCAGAATTTTGACTTACATAAATCTTATCCCCTATTTTAACTGGCTCAGCAGTTTTAACATCTTGAGATGCCTTATGTCTAGATTCATCATCCTTTTCAGTAAAGAAGAACTCAAAATCAACATTCTCCCCTTCTTTAGGATTAACAGAAACAACCTCAGCTTTTTCAACTTTATATTCATTAACATTCTCTTTCATCTTAATGATATTTTCTGAAGCTACATTATGTCCAATTACTAAGAATAAAGCCCCTAAGATAATCGTAATTATATATATTATTTTTTCCTTTTTCATTTTTACACCCTCTTTTAAAAAACTTACCATTATATTATCTATGTTATCTATACTATTTGCAAGTAGTTCCATAATTAATGTAACACTTTTATTGTAGTAATATCCTATATCTAAATACTTACTTTATTCTATCTTAAAAACCCTATTTAATATAATATTTTTTTATATATTCATAGTATTTCACAATGAATTATTACTTATTTTAACACTTTATTTTAGATAATTATTAATATAGTCGAAAACTATAAATAAATACTATAAAAAGACCAAAATATGTATTTACTTTACTTACCTAAGATAGTATTATTATCTTGTGACATTTATTTAAAGAAGAGAAAAGAGGAAATATTGTGATTGGTGCTAAAAGAAAAGAAGATGAATTTTTCGTTCATTTACAAGAGTTTGCAGCTCTAATAGTTGAATCAACGGATTCATTTAAAGATTTAGTATATGATTATAAAAACAAAGAAGAAAAAATAGCAATCGTAAAGGAATATGAAACTAAGTGTGATAATAAAGCACATGAAATGACAATGGCAATTCATGAGTCATTTATTACACCTTTTGATCGCGAAGATCTATATGTAATTATCAAACAAATGGATGATATTGTAGATTGTATTGAACAAGTAGCAAGTCGTTTAAATGTATTTGATATTAAAGAATTAAATGATAATTTCAAAGAAATGACTGATTTAATTTGTAAAGCAGTAGCTGAACTTGAACAACTATTTATTAGTCTACCTAGTTTTAAGAAGCGTGGAGCTAATGTTAAAAAGAATATTATCGAAGTAAACTGTATAGAAAATGAAGGTGATTTAGTTTATCGTCGTATTCTAACTGATTTATTTAAAGAAGAAAAAGACCCTATTGAATTAATTAAGTGGAAACATTTATATGAACAATTAGAAGATTGCTTAGACTCATGCGAAGGAGTAGCTAATACAATCGAGGGAGTAGTAGTAAAATATGTTTAATGCTATTCTTGTTCTTGTTATTATTGTAGCCTTAATATTTGAATTTATTAATGGTTTTCATGATACAGCTAATGCTATTGCAACATCTGTATATACAAGAGCTTTAACTCCAAAAAGAGCTATTATTTTAGCAGCTTGCTTAAATTTTGTTGGGGCCTTAGCAAGTGATAAAGTAGCTAAAACTATTACACATGGTTTAGTTGGAGGAGTTGAATTAGAACAATACGTTATTCTTTCAGCCCTTATAGGTGCCATTATATGGAATCTTATAACATGGTGGAAAGCAATACCTAGTAGTTCTTCTCATGCCTTAATCGGAAGTTTAATTGGAGCTACAATGGTTTATACATTAAGTACTGAGTATGTATTGTGGGATGGATTCTTCAATAAAGTTATCCTTCCATTAGTTACATCACCTTTCATAGGTCTACTATTTGGATTTGCTCTTATGAAATTAATCTTTACTTTATGTGCTAATATACCTTATGGTCAATCTAGTCGTATATTCTCAAAATTACAAGTGCTTTCTGCAGGACTTGTTGCCTTTTCACATGGTAACAATGATGCTCAAAAGACAATGGGAATTATCACATTAGCTTTAATATCAGGTGGAGTTCTTGGCGCAGATGCCGATGTCCCACTATGGGTTAAGGTTGCATGTGCTGCAACAATGGCGGCTGGTACTTCAGTTGGTGGTTGGAAAATTATGAAAGCAATGGGACGTGGAGTAACACGTTTAGATCCAGCAAGTGGATTTGCTGCACAAACAGCTTCAGCTTTAGTAATTGAATCAATGTCATTCTTAGGAGCACCTATTAGTACAACTCAAGTTATTACAACTTCAGTTATGGGAGTAGGAAGTGCAAGAAGACTTTCAGCAGTTAAATGGGGTGTTGCCCAAAGTATCATTATAGCGTGGGTTGTAACAATCCCTATTACAATGGCACTTGGAGGAGCATCAGTATTTGTTATTCAATTATTTATTTAAACAACTCTAAGAGTTGTTTTTTTGTTCAACTTTAGTAATCTTACTTCTTTTCTTGACTATATTAGATTATTTAAGTATCATTTCTAATGAACACTTTTTTGAGGGAGTAGATATATGAATACAAAAAATAAATCGATTAAAAGTTGGTTTTTACGTTTTATAAAAGGAATCTTTATTGGTTCAGGCTTTATCTTACCAGGAGTAAGTGGAGGAGCAATGGCAGCTGTCTTTGGAATATATGAAAAGCTTATATCATTTATAGCTCATATTACCAAGAACTTCAAAGAGAATTTCATCTTCTTTTTACCAGTAGCATTAGGTGGTATCTTTGGTGTCTTTTTACTAGCATTCCCTGTTTCATACTTGTTAATCCATTTTGAAGTACAAGTATTATGGTTCTTCATTGGATGTATTATTGGAACATTACCAGCTCTTTGGAAACAAGCTAAAAGAGACCACCAAAAACCTAAACATATTGTATTAATGTTCATAGTAGGAATTATAAGTGCCATCTTATTACTATCAATGAATAGTGCAACTATGAATGTAAGTAATGCTATTGTAAATGATTTTTCAAGCATAGCTTGGGTTGGAGCAGGAGCACTTATTGGATTAGGCATTCTAGTTCCAGGACTTAGCCCATCAAATTTCTTAATCTTCTTTGGAATGTATGGTTCTATGAGCGCTGCCTTTAAAGAAGCAGATTTAAGTATTATCATTCCTCTAGCAATAGGTGGTATGATATGTGTTTTAATTTTCTCTAAACTAGTTGATTATATCTTAAAAGTAGCACATACAACTATGTTTCATATCATCCTAGGAATAGTTGCTGCTTCTACTTTAGTTATCATTCCTCTAGATTATAATTACTTAAGTATAGGTACTTTAGTATGTATTATTACTTTTATACTTGGTATCTTATTAGCATTATGGATGAGTCGTATTGAAGAAAAATATATGGATGAATAAGAGTATATAAAATACTCTTTTTATTTTCTTTATCCTCTTTATTGCATGCAATCTATTTGTATACTATAATTTGATTATAATTTGAATTAAATATGTAAATATAAAGGAGTATTAAAATGGAAAATTTATTATTGGAAATAGAGAATTCTCAAGATGAGATTCTTAGTGTTGCTAAAAGGTTAATTAGTATTCCAAGTGTTAAAGAAGAATCTAATGATGCTAAAATGCCATTTGGTAAACCATGTAATGATGCTTTAATGGAAGCATTTAAAATTTGTGAAGAATATAATCTAAAAACTACTAATCTTGATGGTTATGCAGGTTATGCTGAAATTGGCCAAGGGGAAGAAATGGTTGCTATCTTATGCCATTTAGATGTAGTTCCTGTTGAAGGAGAATGGCAATATGAACCATTCAATACAACAATTGTAAATGACTTATTATATGGTAGAGGAACTTTAGATGATAAAGGCCCTGCAGCTGTTTCAATAGTCTTATTAAAACTTATCCAAGAAAGCAATATCTCACTAAATCGTCGTATTCGTTTAATTTTTGGAGTAGATGAAGAAAGTGGAAGTGAAGATATAAAATATTATCGTGAGCACGCTGAAATACCTGTTGCGGGATTTACACCAGATGCAGATTTTCCTGTTATTCGTGGTGAAAAAGGTATCCTACAAGTTGAAGTAAGAGTTCCACAAGATAATATTACTGATATCAAAAGTGGCTCTTCAATCAATTCGGTACCCGACCATGCAACTATAACAATTGATGGAAAGACATTTGAAGCAAATGGTAAAGCAGCTCATGGTAGTACACCAGAAGCTGGTATCAATGCATTAGCTGTATTAATTGATAAATTATATAATGAAGGTTATAGTAATGGTCTTATTGATTTCTATAAACAATACATTGATATCACAGGTGCAAAACTTGAAATTGATTTAAGTGATGTAGATGGTGCTTTATCACTTAACCAAGGATTAGTTAAATTAGATGATGGTTTTATTAAACTATATCTAGATATTAGATACCCTATTACATACCAAAGTAATGATGTATTAGATGTCCTAAATGAAAAACTAGATAAAGAAACATTCACAATCCTAACAATCGCTGATCCAATTAGCTTTGCTAGTGATAATAGAATGGTTAATATCATGCTTAATAACTATAATAAGTTTGCAGATACACCTGGAGATGCAACTGTGATAGGCGGAGGAACATATGCTCGTTCACTGGATAATATTGTTGCCTTTGGTCCTTTAATGCCAAATAGAGAAGATATGTGTCATCAAAAAGATGAATACATGCATATCTCTGATTTAATGATTGGTGCAAAAATATACGCTAAAACAATTATTGAATTAGCAAACGAATTTTAAAAAGTGCAAGCGCACTTTTTTTAATACTTCAATATATTTAAAAATAAAACTTTACTAATTGACTGACAAATCGTATAAAAGATAATATAATAGTAAAGTAAAATATAGAGTGATAGGTGGAATATAAACATGTATAGTACTAGTTCAATAATAATAGCTTTCACACTAACTTTAATAGCTGGACTTTCTACTGGAATAGGCGGAATACTAGCTACACAAGTTAAGTGTACAAATAAGAAATTTCTAAGTGGCTCACTCGCTTTTTCTGCTGGAGTAATGGTATATGTCTCTTTTATGGAAATGTTGCCTGATGGCTTTGAGACACTAAATAAAGAGTATGGACATAAAGGAGAATTATTTGCGATACTAGCATTTATAGTTGGTATTCTAATTATAGGAATTATAGATCGCCTAATACCCGAAGAAACAAATTTTCATGAAATAGGTATCTTAGATGATTGCCAAGTTAGTGATGCTAATAAATCACTAGTAAGGGTTGGATTATTCTCAGCCTTAGCAGTAACAATTCACAATTTACCCGAAGGTATGGCAACATTTATGGCTTCATTATCAGACCCCGCATTAGGTATCAGTATCGCACTAGCAATTGCACTGCACAATATTCCAGAAGGAATTGCTGTTGCAGTACCAATCTTTCATGCAACAAACAGTAAGAAAAAAGCATTGAAATATGCCTTTATATCTGGTCTTGCAGAACCACTTGGTGCATTACTAACATTCTTATTTTTAATGCCCTTCTTAAATGATACAATCATAGGAATTGTCTTCTGTATTGTAGCAGGTATTATGATTTATATTTCAATAGAAGAGCTTATGCCAGCTGCTCATAAATTTGGCCATCATCATATCACAATATATTCATTTATGGCTGGTATGATAATTATGGCGATAAGTTTATTCTTATTACATTAAAAGTCTAGTTTGTCTAATCTTTATTTTTATTATGTGCATTTTTATATTTACTTATGATATAATATATATAAATTATGTAGAATAAAAGGAGAATATAAGATGAAAAAACTTTTACTGAGCACTTTATTTATTTTTGTATTTACACTAGGCACATCAATAAGTATAAATGCACAAGGAACAAGCAATGGTTTAGGCCAACCAATAAAGGAAGTTATCAAAGATGATATCGTTGCACAAGCAGTCGCAAAACAATTAAAAACGGATGTAGATCACGTAATTTCACAAGAAGATATCGATTCATTAAATGTTATAAATTTAACCAAAACTGGAGTTAAATCACTAGAAGGACTAGAGATATTTGTTAATATGGGGAGTTTAATGTTAGACTACAATGAACTTAATGAAATCCCGAAGGAAGTTTTTACTTTTAAAAAATTGTATTATTTAGGGATGAATAGTAATAATATAACTATCATACCTGAAAAGATTACAGAGTTAAGTAAACTAGAACATTTATCTTTTAATTTTAATAAAATTAATGCAATACCAGAAGATATTGGAAAATTAGATAAACTTAAATATATAAATTTTACAAATAATAATATAACATCTATTCCAACTTCTATTGGTAACTTAGTCAATTTAGAAACACTATATATATTTGGGAATAATATTCAAGAAATACCTAATGAAATAACTAATCTTTCAAACTTAGAACTAATACAATTAGGTGGAAATAATATAAATAAACTAAGTGACGAACAATTTAATTTTATTAAAACAATACAAACACACTCTTTAGTACAGCAAAGCTACTCATATACTGATGATACTAAATATTATAAAAATGATAATATATCTATAAATAAGATAGAAATTTTAGATAACCTAGCTACTTTTATAGGGAAAGAAAATATTTCAATCAATTTATCTCGTATTGATTCTAAGGGGAATTTAATAGTTGTTAGTACTGATATAAATGATGTTTTAGAAAACAATAAATTCGTTGTTAAAAAAGATTTAATTAAGAATGGTGCAGCATATAAATTAGTTGTCACTACAAGTGATAATAGTAGTGAATTAAAAAATTCTAAATATACTTATAATTTTAATGTTAATTCAAGTGTAACGATTAACTATTTAGATGAACAAGGTAAGCAATTAGTTCCTAGTGATATCATATATGGTGAACTGGGTGCTTCATATAATATAAAGCCTGAAAGTATTAAGAATTATAAATTAGTAAAGGTAAATGGTAAACAAAAAGATAAATTTAATGAAAATGATAAAGAAGTAACATATATTTATAAAAAAGTAGAAAAGAAAACAACACATAAAAAGATAGCTAAAGCTGGTAATGAACAATTATATGTTTCAATGATAGCTTTAATGATCGCATCTAGTGCATTAGTTATTAAACAAATTAGAAAATTCTAAATAAAAAATCCTAGTATTGTAGTGAACCCCAAAAGTTGTACTTTTGGAGAAGTGAGTAAAATCACTTCTTTTTTTATGCTTATCTTTTATTATAATAAATGTGCAGCTATGCAATTATATCTTTCTGTTTTAGATAATCAATTGGACTTAATCCTTTTAATTTTCCTTTTCTTCTTTTGTTGTTATAGTATTTAATATATTCTTCTATTGCTATCTTAAGCTCATCATAATTTTTGAAGGTCTCTCCATAATACATTTCTTGCTTCAATAGCCCAAAGAAGTTTTCCATTGGAGAATTATCTGTCGATGTTGCTTTTCTAGACATACTTTGATAGATTTTATTTCTCTTCAATGCCTCTTTGTATTTATACATCTTATATGCCCATCCGCCATCACTATGAAATGTCGTTCTATATGGACAATCTCTTTTACATATCTCAATTG
>JAVWHL010000009.1:0-35766 GCA_036640095.1 Erysipelotrichales bacterium
ACGAGAGAAAGCTTGGAAAGAAGGAGTTTCATTATTAGTAAGGTACATAAACCTAATATCAGTTTTACATGCTTGTTCTATCTTTCTAAGAGAATAAATTTGATTTGAATATGCGAATAATACAACCTCTAACATCATTATAGGATCATATCCTTTATTACCTTTATGGTATGATCGATTAATATACTTTTCTAAACAAACCTTTCCTTTAAGTTCTATAAATGAATATAGCAGATCATCACTAGGAATAATAGTATCAACATTTAGTGGTAATCTCAGCTGAACTGGGTTATAATAATACACATAATTACTTGAGTATTGGGTTATATTCATAGTTTAATTATACCAAAAAACCGAGGGCGATTGCCTTCGGTTTTTGGTTTTTTATAGAAACTATAACTTCTTATGCGTTACAGCCCCTTTATAAACTGTGAATGTTTAATCGAGTAAATATAAAGCTCGATTTTTTTATTTGTTTCTAACATAGATTGATATGCATAAAGCTGATCTTGATAATTTTCTATTAATTCATCAATACTTAGATTATCACTCTTATAATCAATAATATAAACTGTATTTTCATCTTCAACAAATAAATCAATTATTCCTCGATGTAATATACTATTCTCTATATAAGTAATATTATATTCCTTATGAAATGTAGAATTAATAATATGATTAAACATACCAGAATTGATAAATGCTTTTAATCCATCGGCATTTGCTTTTGAAATATTAAACTTAAGAATAAGATCTTCTAAATCTTTTTCAATATTTTCACTTTTGAAATCTAATAATTCTAAGACTAAATGTGTATTAGTACCTTGTAGATATGGATTGAAATCACTAATAGTTGTAAAATCTAATTTGTTAGATGAATATGAAGTTGGAGCTGTTTGCTCAATACCTTTAGATTCAGAGTCTACTCTATTAATTGTTGTTACCTTGTAATCGTTTTTAGTAGTAATATTCTTACTTGTTTCTTCTATTTCGATAAATTGTTTATTAACAACAAACAATTTATCATAATATTTGTAAATTTCTTCATCTGCGATTACTCCATTAGAACCTCTTAGCTCCATTCCATTACTATGTCTTTGAAAACAATAAAGCACAGGTTCTAACATTCTTTTATAATTAAAAATTGTAGCACTATCAAGTAACCAGTTAGATGTTAGATTAGCTTTATGGAATGAACTATCAATTTTTTCATCATTATCTTCAAAAGTATCAACTATATATAGTTTGTATTTGGCACGAGTTAATGCAACATATAACACCCTAAGCTCTTCTGCAATAATTTCTTTTCTATTTTTATAATCAAGCAACAACATCAATGGATGAAAACCACTATTTTTTGAAGGATGTTGTGATTTGATTTTCTTTTGATAATTAAAATAAGGTAGTATTAATTGATCTTGATATACTTTAAGTGTATTTGTTTCAGTTTCAAATTTCATTTTTGAATTGTCAAAAACAAAAACATACTCAAATTCAAGCCCTTTAGATTTATGAATAGTCATTATATTAACTACATCTTGTTTTGAAGATAGAACAGCGGGTAATGCACTATCAAAGTTACGCTTTAAACCTTCTTCTAATTCATCTACTAAGTAATCTAAAGATAAATAATAATTATAATTTGCTTCAATAATTTGCTTGAAACTATTGATATTAATCAGTACTTGTTCAAAATTATTATGTGTTTGAATATATGATAAATATTCAGTCGAATTATAAATATAATTAATTATATCTAAAATTGTATTATCTCTACTATAATTTATTAAATCATTTAATAGTTTAAATTCATTTTTAAAGTTTGAAGCTTCTAGCTTTTTATAATATGATGATTCATCAATTAAAGATAAAGTATATAAATCATTATCACTTAAGATAAAGAAGTAAGAACGTAATGTAGCTAATAAATTTATATCATTATAAGGATTACTTAAAACTTTTAATAAATTAATAATATCTTTTATCTCAAATGCTTCATAAAATCCCTTGTTGCTATGTAACATTATTGGTATATTTTTAGAAGTTAAATAATCAGCTAATACAGTAGTGTTCGTTGTATTTCTTATTAGAATTGCGATACTTGAAAAGGGAACACCTTCATTATGAAGATTTTCAATTTCATAAGCCATACTCATAGAATTTTGCAAGTACTTTTCCTCTGCATTACTTTCTTCACAATTAGTATTAAGCAAATACTCTGTTGTAAAGTCTCCCTGAATATCAGCAAGCGATTTATTACCAAAGTGTAGCTTTGCATTTTCATCATATTCAATACCGCCAATATCTAATGAAAATGTTGATTTAAAAATATAATTAGTTGTTTCTAAAACTTCTGGTCTAGATCTAAAATTATCTTTCAAATCAATTACATATCCACCTTTACCTTCTTTAAAAGCAGCATATTTATCTGAAAAAATCTTTGATGTTGCATTTCTAAAGCGATAAATTGATTGTTTTAAATCACCAACCATAAAAACATTATTACCATTTGATAATGCACAAACAATTGTTTCTTGAATATAGTTTGTATCTTGATACTCATCAATCATTATTTCATTAAAATTATCTTTTAATTTATAGGCAATCTTAGAATAACCATCATCTTCATATAATAAGTCAATTAGTAATTGTTCTAAATCATCAAATTCTAATAATCCAGTATCTTTTTTTATTTCATTTAAATTACTATGATATTGTTCAACTAAAACAAGTAAATGGTTAACATTTTCATCATTTCTAATCAGATACTCTTCCATTTCTTCAGGAGTTAATGAATAAAGTGTTTTCAACTGTACAAAGTTATTTTCTTTAATCTCTTTATGTAATAATTTAACTTTATCTGATTTACTGCTAGGTTTTCTAAACATCGTTTTTTCTTTTAAATTTGTATGAATTTTTTTATAATCTTTGTTGTTTACTAAGTTAATCAAATCATTATAGAAAAGAATATCTTCATTAATAGTTTCAAGGTTTTTATCACTTAAGTCTTCTTGAATTAACTCATTAAGGATATTTACTGTATTATTTAAATAGAAATAACTTGCATCAATTAAGATTTCATTGAAATCCTTATATTCAAATATATTATCAAAACTAGTGTTTTTTCTATTTTTAAAGTAATTAATGCCACCTTTAGATATACAAGTTGTTAAAGAACTATCTACAACTTCAAACAGTTTATTCTTATTGATGATATCATTATAATAATCATCTAATACAATATAAGATTCATTATCTTTTAATTGTTCAATAGTTTTTTTATAGGCTAGTTTCTTTTGAGTACTAAGCTGTAGACCATCACCAATTTGTAAAGTGTTATCAAAATTAAAAGCAGCATGATTTTCTTTTAGTAATCTAAAACATAATGCATGGAAAGTCATAATATAACTATCACTTAAAAGAGATATTTGTCTATTTAATTGTTCTGGGTTATCACTAAGTCTATTAGTTAATTCTTTTTCTAACCTTTGCTTTAATTCGGCAGCAGCAGCTTCAGTGAATGTAACAACTATTAATTGATTAATATCGACATTGTCTTCCATAACTTTTCTTATAATGCGTTCAACCATTAATGTAGTTTTACCACAACCTGCTGCAGCAGAAACTAATATGTTTGATCCTTCTTTAAGAATAGCTTCTCTTTGTTTGTTAGTAAAATACTCAGCTATTTGATAACTACTCATTACTTTCAAGCTCCTTTCTAGTTAAAGTTTTATTATTTACTTTACATATATTTTTATAATCACAATACTCACAAGTCATTTTTTCATAAGGTAGAATAGGGAAGTTAGCATTACTTATTCCCTCTTTCATATTATCCATATTATTATTTAATGTTTCAAAATATGTTAATATTTGTTCAATTTCAAATATAGAGCTATTTGTTTTCTTTTCTCTTGCAGTAGAGATTGTACTCTCAATTTCAAAACTACTATCAAAATCTTTTCGTGAAGTTGAATCGATATAAATACCTTCTAATTTATGGGCATTTTCAAAGTTTGTCTCTATTATATTATCATTTAATATTTCTTTAGTAGGTATATACTTCGTTTGAATAGCTTTATAAAAAGCCCCAGTTAGATTATAACCTTGTTGTTTAAGTAATGATAAATAGATTATCAATTGGTTTGAAAGTCCACTATTAAATGATTTTTCATCAAACTTTTTAGTGCTCGATTTATAATCAATGATATAGTAATAATCATTATAGTTCATTATTAAATCGATATTTCCAACAACATTAATATCATTATACTCATATGATAATTGTTGTTCACTAGCGAATACATTATATTTAGAATATGTTTCATGTTTAATTAAATGCTTTATTAATTCGTCAATGTTATATTTAATTTTATTTATACTTAAATCATCAAGTTCAAATTTTTCAACTACTTCTAAAATAGTTTTGCTAATAAAATCTTTATCTAATTGATGATATTTAATGCTTGTCTCTATTACATAATTATTTATTTTTTCTAATACCTTATGATAAATTGAGCCTAACTCAAGATATGAAAAACTTTGTTTAACTTTTGGTTTTAATATGTAGTTAACAAAATATCGATATGGACAAGCATAGAAGGAATCCATTGAAGTAGATGATATTCTAAGCTTATTATTAAACTTATCACTTAATATATCTCTATTATCTAATTGAATATTATTAGTATTTAGGATTACTTTATCTTTTTTAGTATGAATAGTTAAATGAGAAAACTCTTTTTTATCACTAATTTCTAAGTTTAAGTCTTTAATGAAAAATGCTAATTCTTGAGGCTTATTATCAATAGAATTTAAGCAATAATGAAATTCAATACTTTTAGCACAATTTATTAATCTTGATTGAGCTTCTTTTAATTTTTGATTATAGAATCCATTATCTATAAAAGAGATATCGATATTAGACCTTTGCTTTTGATTTAATAAAAATGAAGTTTTGGTACTATTTAGACCGCTTAATGATGCATCAACGACATATGCTTTATCATACCCTAAACTATTAAATGAAGATGAAGCAATCATGATGTTTGCGTTTATTAATTCACTCTTATTGATAAATGATAATAATGTTTCTAATATATATTTATTTAATATTTTTTTAGAAAGAGTGTCCTTCAAATATAAAGTAGTAAATAGTTCATTTAGCTTTTTAGATTCAAAAATACTAGTGTCATATAAAACATCGTATAACTTTATCAAATATTCTTTTTGATTATCCTCTTTTATTAAAATAGCTAGCTTCTCTTCATCAATGTATTTTTTCTTAATTAATTTAGTATCATATTTATTTGATTTTCCATCAATTATTTTAAATAGTGCTTTGATGATATTTGAA
This sequence comes from Erysipelotrichales bacterium, assembly GCA_036640095.1. Classification (GTDB taxonomy): domain Bacteria; phylum Bacillota_I; class Bacilli_A; order JAJDGJ01; family JAJDGJ01; genus JAVWHL01. The sequence goes on from JAVWHL010000009.1 coordinate 5,360, forward strand.
TTAATATTTGTTGAGTTTCTCTCTAAATTATAGGCTAATCCTATTAAATCAAATTGTTTAGTTAAATAGTCTATTTGGATAGAATCATCAACAACTATTAGAGTATTATCTGATTTATTATTATACATACCATAGATAATATAATCTAACATTTGAATTATATTGTCATGTTCATATACTAATTGTTCCTGTGCTCTATATAAATCCTTAATGATAACTTTGATGTCTAGGTTACTTATTACTTGATGATGTAGGGGATAAAAATCTTCATAGCTTAAGATAAATATTTCATCATAAGTAGTATTTAAATTATTAAATTCTATCTTTGAATTAGTAAAATTTAAGTCGTTAAAATCAATGTTACTTAGAACTACTTCTTTTTCTAATTTATATAACTCATCTATATAATTGGTGTTATAAGCATATTGATGATCAATAGAAACTAGTTGTTGGTGTAAGTTTAGCTTAGTTTCTAGAGCATCTCTTTTTGTGCTTGGATACTTATTTAATTCTAAAGTCTCATTGCAAAAAGCATCAATTGAAACTAACGAAAGATTATATAATACACCTTTTTCTGTTAATAACTTATTTACCAGTTCATTATGATATTTAGTAGGTATGATAAGTGCTGTTTTTTTATCCTTATTTATAAAATCGTACATCATTTCACCTCATTTTAATTGTCTTATAATTATACCATATTTATACTTGGCACCAAACCAAGTTTAGACTTATGTATTTCGATAAGTTATGTATGACAGTGTGTCCAAAATAGTGTATAATAGAAATGTTAAATAGGAGTGGATATCAATGGAAAAAATGTTGGAGAGATTAGAAGTTGCGAAAACAAGATATGAAGAAATCACAACTTTACTAATGGATGTTAATATCGCAAGTGATATTAAAGAAATGACAAAATTAAGTAAGGAACAAGCAGGTATTGAACCGATTGTAAATGCATATAATAAATTATTAGAAATTAATAATGGTATTGAAGAAGCAACTGTTCTTTTAGAAGAAGAAGATGCTGATATTGTTGAAATGGCACAGATGGAATTAGATGATTTAAATGAAAAAAGACCAGCTGTTATTGAAGAAATAGAAGTCTTATTAATTCCTAAAGATCCTAATGATGATAAAAATGTTATTATGGAAATTAGAGGTGCTGCTGGTGGAGATGAAGCTAATATCTTTGCTGGTGATTTATATCGTATGTATATTAAATATGCTGAATCACAAGGATGGAAAATTGAAACTTTAGAGGTTAACGAAGCTGAAGCTGGTGGATTTTCTTTAATTTCATTTATGTTATCTGGTGATTTAGTGTATTCAAAAATGAAATATGAATCTGGGGCACATCGTGTGCAACGTGTACCTAAGACTGAATCACAAGGTCGTGTTCATACTTCTACAGCAACTGTATTAACTATTCCAGAGGCTGAAGAGGTAGATATTGAAATTAGTTCAAGTGATTTAAAAATAGATACTTATCGTTCAAGTGGAGCGGGTGGGCAATCAGTAAATACTACAGATTCAGCTGTACGTATTACACATGTTCCTACTAATACGGTTGTAACATGTCAAGATGAGCGTTCACAACACGCTAATAGAGATAAAGCAATGAAAATTATTCGTGCTAAAGTAAACGAAGAATTAACACGTCAAATTGAAGAAGAACAAGGTGCTGAAAAGAAACAACTTATTGGTGGAGGAGATCGTTCTGAGAAAATAAGAACTTATAATTATCCTCAAAATAGGGTTACTGATCATCGTATTGGTTTAACACTTCAATCTTTAGATCGCGTTATGGAAGGTAAATTAGATGAAGTAATTGAAGCATTGATTGCGCATGAACAAAAATTAAAGTTAGCGGGTGAGTAGTTATGAGTATTAGAGAATTATTAGATGAAGCTACTAAAAAAATAATATCTTTTGGAAAAGAAGAGCGTGCTGCTTATGAATTGTTAAAGGAAATCGCAAGTCTTGAATCATATGAATTATATAATAAGTTAGATGATACTTTAGATAAAGATATTATTGATCGTTTTGAAAAGAATTTAGATCATTATTTAAAAGGGATACCATTACAACATATTCTAGGATATGAAATGTTTTTTGGAAGAGATTTTATTGTAAATGAAAATGTATTAATTCCTCGTTATGAAACAGAAGAACTAGTTGAAAATATTTTATATCATATAGATGATTATTTTGAAGAGTATTCACAAATTACTGTCGCTGATATTGGTACTGGTAGTGGTGCTATTGCAATATCTTTAGATTTAGAAGAAGATAAAACTAAGGTTTATGGTAGTGATATTTCTCAAAATGCTATTGAAGTTGCTTATGATAATAATGATAAACTTGGTGCTAAGGTAGAATTCTTTAAGGGTGATATGTTAGAACCATTTATTAAAAATGATATTAAATTAGATATTCTAGTATCAAATCCACCATATATTCCAAATGAGGAATTTGTTGATGAAAGTGTTAAAGGGTATGAGCCTCATTTAGCATTGTTTGGTGGAAGTGAAGGTTTAGATTTTTATACAGAAATATTTAAAAATGCTAGTAAAGTTATAAATGATCGTTGTCTACTTGCTTTTGAAATTGGTTATGCTCATAAAGAGGCAATTACTAAGGAAGTTGAGAAGTATTTTCCTGGTTGTGAATTTGAAATCTTGAAGGATATAAATGGTAAAGATAGAATGTTATTCATTTATCATAATATTAAGCGCTAATGAGTGAATCAATGATGACAAAGATTAGAGAGATACTGCAATTAATTCTTGCCTTTTTATTAGTTGCATTAATTTTTCAATTAGTCTTTCTTTCAGTAAATGTTAAAGGTAAATCAATGGAGCCTACATATATTGAAGGTGAGCGTAGTATTATGGTTAGAAAGAGTAAAATCAATAAAGTTGATAGATATAATGTGGTTGTAATTAAAAGGGAGATAAAAGAAACGAATACAAGTAGAATTGTTAAGCGTGTTTTTGGAATGCCAAATGAAACTATCGAGATAAAAAATAAAAAGATTTATATAAATGGTAAAGAAATAGAAGATAAGATAGATACAAGTAATATCAAAATGGATGATATGGCTCCAGTATTGTTAGGAGATGATGAATACTTTGTATTAGGAGATAATCGTGAAAATTCAAGTGATTCTCGTGATCCTCGAATTGGTGTTATAAAAGATCGTGAGATAGAAGCTGTTCATGGCTTTATATATTGGCCGATAAATAAGGTTGGAACAATGAAATAAGGAGTGAGATGAATGGATCAAGAAAATATGGAAATAAAAGAGGTTACTAAAAAGAAGGGTATGGTTAGAGAAGTTGGTGAGCTAGTACTTATCTTTGTAATTATATTTGTGATCTTTCAAACGATACTTATGTCAGTTCGTGTTAATGGTGAATCAATGATGAACACTTATAAAGATGGTGAAAGAGGAATTATGTTAAGAACTCTTCCTTTCAATAAAGTTAAGCATCAAGATGTCGTTGTTATTAAGACTGAAGGTTTCTATGATGAGTTTATTGTTAAGCGTGTCTTTGGAATGCCAGGTGATTATGTAGAAATAAAGAATAATAAAGTATATATAAATAAAAAAGAAGTAGATGATCCTCATCGAACAAAAGATAGTAAAATGTTTGATTATCCTGAGATAAGATTAGGTAATGATCAATATTTCGTTCTTGGAGATAATCGTGATAACTCTAGTGATTCTAGGGTTGAAGATATTGGTTTAATAAAGGAACATCAAATTAAGGCTGTGCATGGAATTATGTATTGGCCATTAAATGAAATAGGTTTTATGAAATAAACTATAAAAAGATAGGAGGGGTAATATGAGTAATAGTATACATTGGTTTCCAGGGCATATGGCTAAAGCAAGACGTTTAATTGAAGAGAAGATTCAACTAATTGATATTGTTATTGAGATTGTAGATGCTCGTATTCCTTACTCTTCTAAGAATCCTATCATGGATAAGTTAACGTTTAATAAAACTAAGGTTATTATAATGTCTAAGATAGATTTGGCTGATCCTAAGCAAACTCAAAAGTGGAAAAAACATTATCAAGAACAAGGTTTTGAGGTTATAACATCAAATCTAAAAGAGTTTAAAGAATTAGATGAAATAATACATAGAGTAGATATAGAACTTGCTCCAAAGCGTGAGAAGGATGCTAAAAGAGGGCTCAAACCAAGGGCAGTTCGTGCATTAATTGTAGGTATTCCTAATGTAGGTAAGTCAACTCTAATTAATAAGATGGCTAAAAGAAGTGCAGCTAAGACTGGTAATAAAGCTGGGGTTACTAAGGCATTACAATGGATTAAAGTGAATAAAGACTTTGAATTATTAGATAGTCCAGGTATTTTATGGCCTAAATTAGATGATAAAGAAGTTGCTAAAAATTTAGCTTTAACTGGAGCTATTAAAGATGAGATATTACCTAAAGATGAGCTTTGTATAGAAGCAATAAAGTTTATGAATACTCATTATCAAGATGCTTTTTATAAAAGATATAGTATTGAGAGTATGGATAATAATGATCTTGATAGTATTGTTGCTGTAATAGAACATATAGGACAACTTAGAGGATGCCTAATTAAAAAAGGTGAAGTTGATTATGATAAAGTATATGATATTGTTTTAAGAGAAATAAGAGATAATTCAATAACAAGGATGACTTTTGATTATGAGTAGTTTAAGTAAATTTGATTTGGAACAACAAGATTATTATAAATATATTATAGGTGTAGATGAAGTGGGGCGTGGCTGTTTGGCAGGCCCTTTAGTAATTTGTGCAATCATTATGAAATACGATAATATAATCGATGAAATAAATGATTCTAAACAATTGAGTGGTAAAAAAAGAGAATTATTATATGATGAAATATTAGAAAATGCATTTGCCTATGAAATAATAGAGATAGATACTAAAACAGTAGATGAACTTAATATTTATCAAGCAACTAAATATGCAATGGAACTTGCAATAAGTAAGCTGCCATATGAAGAAGCTACAATTTTAATTGATGCAATGCCTACAAAATATGATAAAGCTCATTCTATTGTAAAGGGTGATGCTAAATCATATGCAATTGCATGTGCTAGTATCATTGCAAAAGTATATCGTGATCGTTTAATGATAGATTTAGCATTAGAGTATCCTGAATATGATTTTGAAAATAATAAAGGGTATGGAACAAAAAAACATATTGAAGCATTAGAAAAATATGGTTATATTGAAGGTATACATCGTTATAGCTTTGAACCAATAAAATCAATGCGAAATAGACAATTAACATTATTTTAATAGGAACATTAATTAGTTAGCCTAACTATCAAGTGAGGTGATAACTATTGATGTTCTTATTTTAGTATCTAAACATAGTAGAACAAGTGAAATGAAAAAATTACATCAAATTATTAAAGAAATTAATACAAAGGGCTATTCTTGTTACATAGATAAAGAAGTTATAGACAAATATGGGATTAATAGTAAGCATCATAGTTATAAGAATAGTGAATTAATAGAATTAAGCAAAATCGTTAAATGTGTGCTAGTCATCGGATTAATAGCAAGTGATCCACTAACTAAAATAGTTGAACAAATAATGTTGTGGAATACAATATTTGTAGTGCCAAGTCAATTTGGATATTACAGTGATGCGAGCAATTTAATTAATGATGGAGCATACTGCTTATGCACAATTTATGATTTTAATAGATGTTTGTGTTGACATTGCAAGATTTGTAGTGTAATAATTATATAGCAAAGGAGTGGAAGCGTGTGGCATCTAAGTTAGTAATAGTAGAGTCTCCAAGTAAATCTAAAACAATTGAGAAGTATTTAGGAGAAGATTATCAAGTATTATCATCTAAAGGTCATATCAGAGATTTAGCGACTTCTGGTAAAGGTGGACTTGGGATTGATATAGAAAATGGATTTGTTCCAACGTATAAAAATTCATCTGATAAAAAAGATGTGATAAAAGAATTAAAAAAAGCTAGTAAAAATAAACAAGTTTTTCTGGCAACCGATCCAGATCGCGAAGGAGAAGCTATTTCATGGCATCTAATGCAAGTATTAGGGCTTAGTGAAGAAGAGGATAATAGAATTGTCTTTAATGAGATCACAAAGAATGCTGTAACTGGTGCTTTAGAAAGTCCTAGAAAAGTAGATTTAGATTTAGTATCTTCACAAGAAACAAGAAGAATGTTAGACCGTATTATTGGGTTTAAATTATCTAGTTTACTTAAATCTAAGATAAAGTCAAAATCAGCAGGTCGTGTTCAATCTGTTGCATTAAAACTAATTTGTGAAAGACAAAAAGAAATAGATGCTTTTATTCCAGAGGAATACTATACAATAGAAGCATTATTTAATGAAGAAAAAATTGAATTTGAAGCTTCGCTTAATAAATATAAAAATAAGAAAAAAGAAATTAAAACATTAGAAGAAGCACAGGAAATCTTAGGATCTTTAGATAAAGAATTTAAAGTAAAAGAACTTAAGAAAAGAAGTACTAGTGCTAAGCCTAAATTAGCATTCATTACATCAACATTACAACAAGAAGCATATGGTAAATTAGGATTCAATTCTAAAAAAACAATGCGTGTTGCACAAGGTCTATATGAAGGAATTGATTTAGGTAGTGATACAGTAGGTCTTATTACATATATGAGAACTGATTCAAATCGTTTAAACAATGATTTTGTACAAAGTAGTTTTAAACATATTGAAAGTGAATATGGTAAAGAATATGTTGGTACATATGCACAAACTAAATCTAAAGGTAATGTACAAGATGCCCATGAGGGTATTAGACCAACATCAATTGAATATACACCAGCATCAATTAAAAAGCATTTAACACCTGATCAATTTAAATTATATGAATTAATCTATAGTCGTACACTTGCTTCATTAATGAAACCGGCTAAAAAGAACAATACAACAATTCTTTTAGAAAATAATGATTACGAGTTTAATGCTACTGGAAGTATTATTACTTTTGATGGATATAAAAAAGTATATGGTAAATTTGAAAGTAATTCTGATAAAATACTACCTGATTTAAAAGAAGGTAGTAGTATTAAATCAACTAAGATTAATGAGACACAACACTTTACTAAAGGACCAAGTGCCTATACAGAGAGTAGTCTTATTAAAGAATTAGAAGAATTAAAAATAGGAAGACCTTCAACTTATTCTTCAATCATAGATACATTAAAGCTAAGAAAATATGTTACATATGAACAAAAGAAATTTGCTCCAACAGAACAAGGTGTACTAACTAATGAAGAATTGACTAAGTTCTTTAACGAAATTATTAATGTAGAATATACTGCACAAATGGAAGATGACTTAGACCAAGTATCAGATGGTAATGTAGAATCTATTAAGGTATTAACGGATTTCTATAGCAAATTTGAACCATTATTAGAAAATGCAAAAGAAAATATGGAAAAAATACCACCAAAACCAACTGGGGAAAAATGTCCTGAGTGTGGAAGTGATATGGTCTTTAGACAAGGTCGATACGGAGAGTTTGAAGCATGTGGTAATTATCCAGAATGTAAATATATTAAAAAAGAAGTAAAACCATTAGAATATACAGGAGAAGATTGTCCTAAATGTAGCTCACCAATGGTAAAACGTTACTCAGCAAAAAGAAAATCAGAATTTGAAGCTTGTAGTAACTTTCCAAAGTGTCGCTATATTAAACCACAACCTGATGAACCAGTACCAGATGAAAAATGCCCAACTTGCGGTAATGATGTAGTTTTAAGAAATGGTCGTTATGGTAAATTTAAATGTTGTGTGGACTATCCTAAGTGTAAAACAATAATTAAAGATTAACAGATACTAAAAAGTGTCTGTTTTCTTTTGTTTAGAATGGATATGATATAATAGTTTCGGAGTTGATTTTATGAAAAAAGATTTTTTTGAAAATAAATATAAAAAAGCTAAGGAATTAAGTAAACCTTTAAATAAAGCATATAATACAATAAGCACATTACGATTTATTATTTTTGTAATAATGTTTTTATCTTTAATAGTAGCAATATATGATGATAAGATTATATATTTAATAATAAGTTTAGTGAGTGCAGTAGTCTTTTTAGGATTAATATTTAGACATAATAAAGTAGAGTGGCAATATAAAGAAAATGAAGCATATCTAAATAAGGCTGAAGATTATTTAAAAAGATTTGATTATAATTTTTTTGATTTAGAATATCAAGGTCTAGAATTTAAAGAAGATAGTAGTTTTATAAATTATGATCTTAATATAATAGGAAAAGGATCTATTATACAATTTATAAATATGGCTAAAAGTAAGAAAGCTAGAAAAGAACAGTTTAGATTATTTAATGAATTAGATAGTAAAGAAGAAATATTAAGTAGACAAGAAGCAGCTAGTGAACTAACAAGTAATAAAGAATTAGTTTTTATGCTTTCATCTTTAATATCTATGTCTACTGAAAATGGGGAAGACATTATTCTTAGTGATAATAAACTATTAAATAAAACACAAGCTTTCATTTATAAGTTATTATCATATCTTTATCCAGTAGTTAGTTTTAGTATCTTTATCTTATCTCTATTTAAAGTATTCCCTCTTTATGTAGCTGCAATAGTTGTTATCGTAAATATTATTTTAGTAGCAATTATGTTTGTTTATAATAGACGATACCTTGAAAATGTAATAGCACAAAGAAAAAGCCTAGACATATTTGTTAAGGTTTTAAGCATATTAGAAAAAGAAGAGTTTAAAAGTAATAGACTTGTTAAAATGAGTAGTATATTAAATCAAGGAAAAGGTGCTAGTAATTATTTAGGTAAATTAGTAAAATTAAAACAAAGTATAGATTCACAACAAAATATTTTATTTTACTTTTTATTAAATGTCTTTACTTTAATTGATTATCGTAATGTTTACCAATACAATTTATGGAAAAATGATTTAATAGATCTTCAAGAAGAGTATGTATCTATCTACAATGATATTGAAGTATTACTATCATTAACGACTATAGAATTAGTAATTGAACAAACAAGCAAACCAATTCTAAGTGAAGATATAGAGATTAAAGTTGATGGATTAAATAATCCTTTAATAAAACAAAATAATATTATCAAAAACAACTTTAATACTGAGAATGATAATACCTTTATTATTACAGGATCTAATATGTCAGGTAAAACAACATTTATTAGAAGCATTGGTATAAATGCTTTACTAGCATATGCAGGAAGTAGTGTGTGCGCTAAAGATTTGAAACTATCTTTAATGAAAATATATACATCAATTAGAGTAGAAGATGACTTCACTCAAGGTGTATCAACTTTCTATGCTGAATTAAACCGCATTAAAGAAATGGTAGACTACATTGAATATAATAAACCAATGCTATGCCTTGTAGATGAAATATTCAAAGGAACAAATTCTAGTGATAGAATATATGGTGCATCAAAAGCAATAGAAAAACTTAATAATAAGAATGTCATAGCATTCATTACAACACATGATTCAGAGTTAACTAAACTAAATAATATAAGTAATTATCACTTTGAAGAATACTATGAAAACAATGAAATTAGATTTGATTATACAATTAAAAATGGACCATCACTAAGTAGAAATGCTAAATATCTCTTAAAAATGGTAGGCATTTTAGATTAATGTTGTTTTTTTGGACATATTATTTATTTTAAAAAATAGTATAATATTTTAGTCTAAAAAAAGGGAGTGATTATTATGTGTGGAATTGTAGGATACATTGGAAGTGAAAATGCTAAACCAATCATTATTGAAGGACTTAAAACACTTGAATATAGAGGATATGATTCAGCAGGTATAGCATTATTAAATGATGATATAAATATTTATCGAGAAGTAGGAAAAATTAAAAACTTAGAAGCAGCTCTTCCTAGTAGCGCTTCTTCAAATATAGGAATCGGACATACTAGATGGGCAACTCATGGTAAGCCATCAGTTGAAAATTCTCATCCGCATCATTCAATGAATAAATATATAACATTAGTTCATAATGGTGTAATTGAAAACTATTTAGAAATAAAAGAAGATTTAATAAATAAAGGATATACTTTTTATAGTGAAACAGATACTGAAGTAATAGCTAACCTATTAGAATGTAAATATCTAGAATACAATGATATAACTAAAGCAATTCAAAGTATTATTGAAATAATGCATGGATCATATGCATTAGGTATTATTTTAAAGGATGATAGAGAAACAATATATTGTCTTAAAAATAAAACGCCTATGCTAGCGGGTAAGGGAAATGGCTTTAATATGATTGGCTCAGATGCTATGGCTTTAATTAATCAAACAGATGAATTTTATGAAATCAATGATAAAGAATATCTAATCATTGATAAAGATAAAATTAGTATCTTTGATAAAAATGGAAATAGTATTAAAAGGGATACTTTTAAATCAAGTATTAATAATCAAGACATTAACTTAGGGGTTTACGATCATTACATGCTTAAAGAAATAGATGAACAACCATCAGTAATAAGAAAAATTGTTAAAGAATATATAGCCGATGATAAACTACAAATCAATCAAGAAATACTTGATGAATTAAACAAAGCAGATCGCTTATATATAATAGCATCAGGAACTTCAATGCATGCTGGACTAGTTGGGAAACATATGATTGAAGAGCTAGCTAAAAAACCAGTTGAAGTACATCTTGGAAGTGAATTTGGATATAATAGACCATTACTAAGTGAAAGACCACTATTTATTTTTATAAGTCAATCAGGAGAAACAGCAGATAGTCGCGTTGCATTACAATCTATAAAAGATTTAGGTTTTAAAACCTTAACAATTACAAATGTAGCAGGATCAACACTTGCTCGAGAATCAGACTATAATTTACTATTACATGCAGGTCCAGAAATAGCCGTTGCATCAACTAAAGCATATGTAGCACAAACAACATTACTTGCATTACTAGCAAATCACTTAGGAAATAATAAACTAGATATTCAATTAGAACTAAGTAAAGTAGTAATTGCAATTGAAGATATCATAAGTAAAAAAACTATTATAAAAGAAATAGTTGCTGATAAGATAATGGATGCATCAACAGCATTCTATATTGGAAGGGGTGTAGATTACTGCACTGCTTTAGAAGCTGCCTTAAAACTAAAAGAAATATCTTATATTCATACTGAAGGATTTGCCTCAGGAGAATTAAAACATGGAACAATCGCGTTAATAGAAAATAGCGTTCCAGTAATAGGAATTATTTCTCAAGATAATATTGCATTAAATACTAGAAGTGCATTACAAGAAGTAGAAGCACGAGATGCTAAAGTAATTACTATTGTTCAAGAAAGATTATCTAACAAGAATGACGATATTATTGTTTTAGATACAAACCCATTACTTTCTAGTATTGCAATGGTTGTAGCAAGTCAACTAATATCTTATTATGCAGCATTACTTTTAGAACATGATGTAGATCAACCTAGAAACTTGGCTAAATCAGTAACTGTTGAATAAAAAGGAGCTAATCCTTTTTTTTATGGTATAATATTAATCATGTAGGTGATAGAAATGGATTTATTACAAAAAAGAATAGATGAAATATACCAAGAATGTCTTGAATATACAGATGAAGGTAGAGTAGCGGATTATATACCAGAACTTAGCCGTGTTGATAAATATCAATTAGGATTTTATGCCGTAGGGGCTGAATTTGATGAATACTATATAGGTGCATATGATGTTAAATTTACTATTCAATCAGTTGCCAAGGTATTAATTTTTATTTGTGCTATACTAGATAACTCAACTGCTAAAGTATTATCTAAAGTAACAGTGGAACCAACATCTTCTAGTTTCAATTCAATTGTTAATCTAGAATTAGAGAATGAAAATAGACCACTAAACCCTTTTATCAATTCAGGAGCAATCGTTTGTACTTCTTTATTAAAGGGAACTACTTCAGAAGATAGAGTACAACAAATCATATCATTGATGAAAAGAATGTGTGATAACCAGGATATTACATATAATGAATCAGTATACCTTTCTGAAAAGAAAACTGGAGCAAGAAATAGATCTTTAGCATATTATATGTCTAGTACAGGAGTATTAGAAGGAGATGTTGAAGATATCTTAGATGCCTATTTTAAGATATGCGCAATTGAAGTAACGTGTAAAGACTTAGCTCAAATATCATATGTCTTAGCCCAAGATGGTTACAATGAAAATACAGGGGAACAAGTATTTTCTAAGTTTCTTGCTAATCGTGTTAGAAGTGTTATGGCACTTTGTGGAATGTATGATGGTTCAGGAGAGTTTGCTGTAGAAGTAGGTTTACCTTCAAAGTCAGGTGTTGGTGGAGGAATAATGAGTATCTCTACTAAACATGGTGGAATGGGTATAGGGGTATTTGGACCCTCACTAGATAAAAAAGGTAATAGTGTTGCCGGAGTGATGTTTTTAAAAAGACTTTCACAAGAATTAAGTTTAAGTATATTTTAATTAAAGAACAACTTTTTTAATGAAGTTGTTTTTAAATATGTACTTATATTTACACTAGAGTTTTAATATGATATATTTATTTGGTATCTCAATATACAGAGAAGAAAACAGGGGTGAAGGTAAAGTTAAATGAAGAAAAAAGTAATAATAACAACAATGCTTTTTATTTGTCTAATAAGCCTTTTTATTTTAAAGGATAAAGATGGGGAAGCACTTAATTTTAAAGATAAAACAAATATCCAATATAGTAGTAAATCAGATCGATTATTAATGGATATAAGCTATCCAGAAGTAAAAAGTAGTAAGAAACAACCTGCAGTTATATATGTGCATGGTGGTTCTTATGCAAATGGGGATAAAGAAAGATATAAATCAGAAAATATGAAATATTTTAAAAATTCAAAATATATTTATATTTCTATTAATTATAGATTAAATAATGAAGCAGTTTTTCCAGCAGCAATTAATGATGTGAAGAGTGCCATACGTTATGTCAAAAGTAATAGTGATGAATTAAATGTAGATACAGATAATATCTTTTTGTTCGGGCATTCAGCTGGAGCAAATCTAGTAAGTCTAGTAAGTGCAACTGAGGGGTTAGAATCTCTTAATAAAGAATCAATAGAATATCCAAAGTATAAAAGTGATGTTAAAGGATTAATATTAACTTCAGGATTTTATAATTTAGATACTCTATATTCACAATTAAAAGGTAGAGGAAGACAAAAAGTGTATAACAATATTAAATATCAATTTAAAGATACAAATCATAAAAAGTATTCAATTGATAGTTTAAATAGTTATTTAAAACGAATTGATAAACCAACTTTGATTTTCCATAATACAGGTGATACACTAGTATCACATCAACAATCAATTGATTACTATAATACATTAAAAATAGGAAACAATGAAAATGATAATATTGACTTGGTTTTAAAACAAGCTGCAACACATAGTGGGGCAACTTTATTTGACGAAAATACTTCAATTCATTTAAAGGAATGGATGAATAATATAATTGAGTAGGTGGATGTAAATGTTAGAAATTTTTCTTATTGCAATAGGATTAAGTATGGATGCAGTAGCGGTAGCTCTATCAATAGGATGTTATACTTGTAGTACATCAAGAAAACTACACCTAAAAGTAGGTCTGACATTTGGGTTCTTTCAAGCAGTTATGCCATTAGTTGGATTCCTGTTAGCTTACTCATTTAGATCTTACATAGAAAGCTTAGACCACTGGTTAGCACTAATACTATTATCATATCTAGGATTTAATATGTTATGGGCTGGATATAAAAACAATATTGAATTGTTTGATCCAACGACAAATAAAGCTTTAATTGTAAATGGTATTGCAACTAGTATTGATGCCTTAGTTATTGGGATTATGGTAGCAAGTCTTAATGGTCCTATATTAACTTATATGATAATAATAGGTTTAACTACATTTATCCTATCTTATATAGGTATAAAAGCAGGCTGTGGAGTAGGTATTCGTTACTCCAAATATTCGCTTTATATTGGTGGAGTTATCCTTATATTAATGGGAATTAAAATATTTTTAGAACACACAGTATTTGTTTAAACTTTTAATAAGTAAACTATTGACATTAAAATCTATTTAGTTTAAAATTAATGGGTAAGCACTTTTGTGTGTTTTTATTTGAAAGAGTAGGACACGCCTGGAAGTGTGTGAATAAAATCCAGAGAGGAGGCACCTAAATGCCAACAATTAATCAATTAATTAAAAAAGGTCGTACTGATAAAGTATATGCAAGAAAATCACCTGCTTTAAACCGTGGTTATAATACTTTAAGAAAAAAGACAACAAAAACTAACTCACCGCAAAAAAAGGGAGTTTGTACTAGGGTTGCGACAATGGCACCTAAAAAACCAAACTCAGCGTTACGTAAATATGCAAGAGTTAGATTATCTAACAATATGGAAGTTACTGCTTATATCCCAGGGATCGGACATAACTTACAAGAACATAGTGTTGTTTTAATCCGTGGTGGAAGAGTTAAAGATTTACCAGGGGTTAGATATCATATCGTTCGTGGTAGTATGGATTGTGCTGGGGTTAATGATCGTAGACAAGGACGTTCTAAATATGGAGCGAAAAAACCAAAAGCAGAAAAATAAAAACATTAAAAAAATTAATAAATACTTATTCGTGAAAGGAGGCAGATTTTATGCCTAGAAAAGGACATATCGCAAAACGTGATGTACTTGTAGATCCAGTATACAATTCTAAGTTAGTTACTCGTTTAATTAACTCTATTATGGTTGATGGTAAAAAAGGTGTTGCTCAACATATCTTATATGATGCATTTGCATTAATTGAAGAGAAAACTGGGGAAAACCCAAATGAAGTATTTGAAAATGCTTTAGAAAACATTATGCCATTATTAGAACTTAAGGTTAGAAGAATTGGTGGAGCTAACTATCAAGTACCTGTTGAAGTTAGAGAAGAAAGAAGATCAACTCTTGGATTAAGATGGTTAGTAAACTATGCTCGTCTTAGAGGAGAAAAAACGATGACAGAAAGATTAGCTGCAGAAATTATGGACGCTGCTAATGGAACTGGAGCATCAGTTAAGAAAAAAGAAGATACTCATAAAATGGCGGAAGCTAATAAAGCATTTGCTCACTTTAAGTGGTAATCATAGACAATTAGAGAAGGGAGAAATAATATGGCACGTAAAACATCACTAGAGATGACTAGAAACTTTGGGATTATGGCTCATATCGATGCTGGTAAGACAACAACGACTGAACGTATTCTTTACTTTTCTGGTAAAATCCATAAAATCGGGGAAACTCATGAGGGTGCTTCTCAAATGGATTACATGGATCAAGAAAAAGAACGTGGTATTACAATTACATCTGCTGCAACATCTGCACAATGGATGGATCATCAATTAAACATAATTGATACACCAGGTCACGTAGACTTTACAGTAGAGGTAGAAAGATCATTAAGAGTACTTGATGGAGCTGTTGCAGTTTTAGATGCAAAAGCTGGTGTTGAACCTCAAACAGAAACTGTTTGGCGTCAAGGAACTAAATATAATGTACCAAGAATTGTATTCGCTAATAAAATGGATGCAACTGGTGCGGACTTTAGAATGGCAGTAGGGACAATGCATTCAAGATTAGATGCAAATGCTGCTGCAATTCAGCTTCCTATTGGAGCTGAGAGTGATTTCAAAGGTATCATTGATATCGTTGAAATGAAAGGTTACATGTATAATGATGACCAAGGAATTGATATTGAAGAAATCGAAGTTCCGGCTGAATTAAAAGATGAAGCAGAGGAAATGAGATTAGAATTACTTGAAAGATTAGCTGATTTTGATGAAGATTTAATGATGGCTGTTCTTGAAGGTGAAGAAGTTCCTGCTCAAAAAATTAAAGAGGTAATTAGAAAAGCAGTACTAAGTGGGGATTTCTTCCCAGTACTTTGTGGATCTGCTTATAAAAATAAAGGTGTTCAATTATTACTTGATGCTGTAATTGAATATTTACCATCTCCTCTAGATATTCCTGCAATCATTGGACATTTAGATGATGGGACTGAAGAAGCAAGACCTGCAGATGATAATGGTCCATTCTCTTCTTTAGCATTCAAAGTTATCACAGATCCATTTGTTGGACGTTTAACTTTCTTTAGAGTTTATTCTGGACATGTATCTTCAGGTACTTATGTTTATAATGCTACTAAAGGTAAAAAAGAAAGACTAGGACGTATCTTACAGATGCATGCTGATTCTCGTACTGAGATTTCAGATGTTTATTCTGGAGATATTGCTGCTGCAGTTGGACTTAAAGATACTACAACAGGAGATACTCTTTGTGATGAAAAGAATAAAATTATTCTTGAATCAATGGAATTCCCTGAACCAGTAATCGATGTTGCTGTTGAACCAAAATCAAAAGCAGATCAAGATAAAATGGGACAAGCATTATCTAAATTAGCTGAAGAAGATCCAACATTTAGACAATATACAAATGAAGAAACTGGTCAAACTATTATCGCTGGTATGGGTGAACTTCACCTTGATGTTATCGTTGATAGAATGAAACGTGAATTCAAAGTAGAATGTAATGTTGGTGCTCCTCAAGTTTCATATCGTGAAACAATTACTGAGGCTGCTGATGTTGAAGGTAAATATGTAAAACAATCTGGTGGACGTGGACAATATGGACATGTTTGGATCAAGTTTGAACCAAATCCAGATAAAGGATATGAATTTGTTGATCAAATCGTAGGTGGATCAGTACCTAGAGAATATATCTCAAGTGTTGATGCGGGACTTAAAGACGCTATGGGCGGAGGAGTTCTTGCAGGTTATCCATTAATCGATGTTAAAGCAACTCTATTTGATGGATCTTACCATGATGTGGATTCTAGTGAGATGGCATACAAAATTGCTGCTAGTATGGCTTTAAAAGCATCTGTTGCAAAATGTAAACCAGTATTATTAGAGCCAGTTATGGGTGTTGAAATTACAGTACCAAGTGAATATCTTGGAGATGTAATGGGAGATATCTCAGGTAGACGTGGTCGTATTGAAGGACAAGAAGAAAGAGGAAACGCAATCAGTGTAAGCTGTATGGTTCCTTTAGCTGAAATGTTTGGATATGCTACTACATTAAGAAGTAATACTCAAGGACGTGGGAACTATACAATGCAATTTGATCATTATGAACCTACACCTAAGTCAATTACTGAAGAAATTATCAAGAAAAATAAAGGTGCTTAAGTGTTTGCACTTGATTTATAATTTAAAATTTAATAAAATATATATGATAAAGATAAATTTAGGAGGCTTATAAAATGGCAAAAGAAAAATTTGACAGAAGTAAAACGCATGTTAACATTGGTACAATTGGACATGTTGACCATGGTAAAACTACATTAACTGCTGCAATTGCAACAGTTTTATCAAAAAAATTAGGTGGAGAAGCACAAAACTATGCTGATATCGACAATGCTCCAGAAGAAAAAGAGCGTGGAATCACTATCAGTACTTCACATATCGAGTACGAAACTGAAACTCGTCACTATGCACACGTTGACTGTCCAGGACATGCTGACTACGTAAAAAACATGATCACTGGAGCTGCACAAATGGATGGAGCTATCTTAGTTGTTTCAGCTACTGATGGACCTATGCCACAAACAAGAGAACATATCTTACTTTCTCGTCAAGTAGGTGTTCCATATATCGTTGTTTTCTTAAACAAATGCGATATGGTTGATGATGAAGAATTAATCGACTTAGTTGAAATGGAAGTTAGAGATTTATTAACTGAATATGATTTCCCAGGTGATGATACACCAATTATTAGAGGATCTGCTTTAAAAGCATTAGAAGGAGAAGCTCAATGGGAAGATCAAATTATGGAATTAATGGCTGCAGTAGATGCTTATGTACCTGCTCCAGAAAGAGATACTGATAAACCATTCTTACTACCTGTAGAGGATGTATTCACTATCACTGGACGTGGAACAGTTGCTACTGGTAAAATTGACCGTGGAACTATCCAAGTTAATGATGAAGCTGAAATCATTGGTATCAAACCAACTACTAAAACAGTTGTAACTGGTTTAGAAATGTTCAGAAAATTATTAGACGAAGCTTATGCTGGAGATAACGTAGGAGCTTTACTTCGTGGTGTAAACCGTGAAGAAATCCAACGTGGACAAGTACTTGCAAAACCTGGAAGTGTTACTCCTCATAAAAAATTCAGAGCTGAAGTTTATATTTCTTCAAAAGAAGAAGGTGGACGTCATACTCCATTCTTTGGAAACTATAGACCTCAATTCTACTTCAGAACTACAGATGTTACTGGTGTAATTGAATTACCAGCTGATGTTGAAATGGTTATGCCTGGAGACAATGTTGAAATGACTGTAGATTTAATCGCTCCAATCGCTTTAGAGCAAGGTACTAAATTCTCAATCCGTGAAGGTGGAAGAACTGTTGGTGCTGGTGTTGTAGCTGAAATCTACGAATAATCAATACTTAAATTAAAAGACTAATTTTTGGTCTTTTTTTTATGCACTTAATTTTATTTATCAAGTATATTGTTACAAAGTATATGTATTGATATGGACTTTTTGGTCTAAATCGTTTAAAATAATATATGTTATGAGAGGATAGATAGAATGAGTATTGAAGAAAATAATATTGAGTATACAGATGAAATTACAAGTACATTTCAAAAAAACAAGCCATCTATTATTGATTTATATGTTGCTGATAACTATATAAGTTTAGATAGTATTAAAGAGCGTATTGAAAATAGTACGTTATTTGAAAAAATTGAGGTTAGTGTTTTAAGAGATGATATTTTATGTGCTCATGTAAAATACAAACAAATAATGTTTGATATATTCTTAAAAATCAGTGATGGGGAAGATAAAGATATTGGAAGCATGAATAGAGTGCTTGTAGAGGACGATACAGTTGCTCTAGCAGCTAAATGCAGGAAATACATAAAATCCTATGTTGAAAGTGATAGTGACTTTATAGAGGCATACTATGCACAATTAAAATTATTATCAGTAATATCTGATAATAGTTTATTAATAGTTGATTGTTCGCAATGGTGTATATATTCATATCAATATGTTGAACAATTTGCGAAAAGTAACGTTGATATAATAGATTCTAACTTATTTAAAGTTAAAGCTAAAAATGATGGTGTACTATATACAGAAGGATTAGATAGATTTGGTATTAAAGATTTCTTTATGGCAAATATTGATCCTAAGTATATAAATGGGGTTGCATCATTTATTTCAAGACTATCGCGCTATTATATAGAAAAAGGTCAAATGGCTAATAGCTGTTGTAATTATAGTGAAGTATTTGAAAACACATTTTATGCTTGTTTGATTGACATAGATCAAATTGGTGCAGACTTAGTTAAATTAGATATCTTAAGTTTTGAAGAATTCAGTGAATTACAAAAAGAAGATCGTTCATTCTTAACTGTTCATAAGGGATCAGAAATTGTGGATTGGTATAGTAATGATGATGAAGTCTTAGAACAATTACAAAATAATGATACATATTATACTTCACAAGACCATTTTGATAATGAAAAAGAACTTGCGCAAGAAACAATTCGTGATGTAATGAAATTAAGTTTAGCTTTAAAAGATCAAAGTAATTTGATGGTATTAGCACGAAATGAAGAAATATCAACTGATTGGTATACATTTGTAGGTGTAGAGAATGATTTAATTATTTTACAAACACCTCAAAAAGAATTGAAAATAACTATTGAAGATGTAATTAATTGGAATTATAAAGGTATAACACCTCTGAATGCATACTCATTAAAATAAAAGCCTAAGAGATAGAAGTTCTATTTCTTAGACTTTTTTTATTTAATAATTATTTTTTCTATACTAGATGGTGCATTGAATCTTAAGTTTTTATGTTTAGTTCCAATACCATTACTAATAATGATATCCATATTATCTAAAGTATGTTGTCCTCTATTATATTCACCTTTGCTTAAATCATCATAGGCACTACCAAATAGTGGGATATAATACTCACCACCAAGAGTATGTCCAGCAACTAAACAATCAACTTTATAGTTTTTTAATTGTTCAATACCCTCTGGATTATGAATGAATAATAAATTGAAATTATTATCACTAACATTCTTCATTACTTTATTTGCACTCTCTATCGAATTAAGTCCAATAATATTAAACTTAACATTATTACTTACAACTTCTCTTTGAGTATTATTCATATTTTCAAAATCAGAATCAAATAATATTT
Source organism: Erysipelotrichales bacterium (assembly GCA_036640095.1). Lineage (GTDB taxonomy): Bacteria > Bacillota_I > Bacilli_A > JAJDGJ01 > JAJDGJ01 > JAVWHL01. Next base: position 25,730 of record JAVWHL010000009.1, read on the forward strand.
TAGAGGCTGCTTTATCATCATTTTCACCACTAATATAAAACTTACCAAATAATGGTTTTATTTGTTGTAGCTTACTAACTACTGTTTTAGCTTGCTTTTTATCTAAAGCCTTACCCTTTGCGATTAAATCGCCATTGAAAACAACAATATCTGGATTTTGTGAATTAATTGTAAAAACTAAATTATCCAAATCTTTAATTTGGTAATCATGTAACAAGTTAACATCACTAAATGAAATAACTTTAGTCTCATTAATTTCTTTTTTACTATAATTAAATTCACTAGTAACTACTTTTATATTATTCTTATAAAATGATGGTTTAAATAAAAACAAAACAAAGAGTAATATAGATATTATTAATGCGATAATAATTTTTATTATTTTTTTATTACTCATTGCTTTGCCCCTTTATTTTTTAAAATTTTGTTTACTTAAATAATATTTATTTAATATGAAATAATATACAATAATACTTAAAACTAATACAGACATATTTATAATGCTACTAATAGCTAAATTAGAGGTAAATAATAAACTTATTATCTTAGCATTAAAGAATGCTGGATATATAATTCCTATAAGCATTAGTGGATTAGAAGTATAGTAGGGTACTACTTTTTCTTTAATCATTCTAAAGCAATAGATAAATGCAACATTTCCAAGAGTAAATGATGCTAATTCATTAAATCCAATATTATACAAAATAGTTGTTGAATTATTTAATAATATTGTTATAAATCCCATTATTAATGATATTACAAATAATGTAGATAACATATCAGTATATATCTTTGTTAAAGAGAATGTCATATCATCATTTAAATATTTATTCTTTTCATCTCTTAATTCACTTAAAAGTGATTTAGCAAACACTATTGACCACCTTGTTCCTCTTGTTGGTTTGGATCCACTTGTTGTTGTTGTTGTTGATTAGGATCTTGTTGTTGACCAGCTTGATTTTTCTGTTTAATTCTATTAATATCAATTAATTGTTTAGCATATTCATTATATTCTTTAACATTAGTTACACCTGGAAGACCAAGTAATTTAATTAATTCATCATCCACTTTTGTATATCTTTTAACTTTATACACTTCATTAACTTTAACTTCAAATTTTGCTTTTTTACCCTGTAATTCTTTGTTTAAATAATCTTTTGGAAATACTACGTTCACATCTACTTTGTCACCTTTTTTATGACCTATTAATTGTTCTTCAAAACCATCGATAAATTGATTTTCTCCTAAGATTAAATTATAGTCTTTTGCAGTTCCACCTTGGTCCATTTTTTTACCATCAACATATCCTGTAAAATCAATGTTAACCATATGACCATCAATTGCTTTACCTTTAACAGGAGTACGTTTTGGTGGGACATTTTTTAAAAGTTCTGCATTCATTAATTCTATTTCTGGATATGATTTATCATACACAATATATAATCCTGAACCAATTGTTATAAGGGCTAATAAAGCCACTAAATATGTTTTTACTGTTTTACTCATTTTACTACCTACCTTTTTTTATTTAAATATATATTTATCCTTTTATATATAACTTAATATAACCACATTTAATCATAACTTAAAAGAATATCTAAATCAATAAATACTATGTGTTTATAGCTTGATATCTTTTAATACTTTAGAGATACTATCATTATAAATATAATTAGCTTTATTATCTAATGGAGTAGTACTTTTATTAATTAGTACTAATTTATCTTTTTTGTAGAAATCTATTAGTCCTGCAGCTGGATATACGTTTAGAGATGTTCCACCGACAATAAGGACATCTGCTTCACTAATTAAACGTATTGCTTCATTGATATTATTATTGTCTAATCCTTCTTCATATAAGACAACATCAGGCTTTACAATATGACCACACCTTTCGCATTTAGGTATTCCTTGTGCTTTTTTAATATAATCTAAGTCATAAGAAGCATGACATGATAAACAATAATTACGATGAATTGAACCATGAAGTTCAATTACTTTCTTTGAGCCAGCTAGTTGATGTAATCCATCAATATTCTGTGTAATAATTCCTTTTAACTTACCTTTTTTTTCTAACTCTGCAAGAAAATAGTGTGTAAAATTAGGCTCAACATTTTCTACAATCATTTTATCATGATAAAATTCATAGAATTCTTTTGTTTTACTATGGAAAAAAGTTGATGAAAGAATCGTCTCTGGACGATATTTATATTTCATATTGTATAACCCATCTACTGATCTAAAATCTGGAATGCCACTTTCAGTTGAAGTTCCGGCACCTCCAAAAAAGACAATATTATTTGATTCATTTATTAATTTATTCAAATCCATTTTTATTCCTCCTCATATTAAAAAAACAGAATAAATTCTGTTTATTTTGCATATGCTACTAATTTATCTAAACGTATCTTAGTTTCTTTTAATGATTTATATGATTTAATAGTTCCTTTTAAAGTGCCATCACTTTGTACTTGGTTTACATCATTAATTAATTTATTTTTATAATTAGTTTGTTTTTTTGTTTTTGGCTTTGTTTGTGATAATGTTTTTAATTGTTTATTTTTAACTGTATCAACTTTTTCTTTTAATGGAGTATTAATTTCATTAGACATAAAGATAAAATTACCATAGATATCTTCTGTATCTTTTAAACTATTATCTTCTTTAGTAATAAATGCTTTTGCTTCTTCATTTATTTTTAATTGATTATCGTCAATTAATTTTCGATCTGTTAAAAAGGTAATTTCTTCCTCATTTAAGACTTGATTTTTTAAGCTTTTTGTTAGTGTGCTAACACGTTCATTTTGTTGATTCGTTGCTTTTACTTGTGCATAATAATATGTAAATCCACCAACTCCAATTAGTAAAGCTATTATTACCAGTAGTATTATTCTTTTCTTTGACATAAGATTACCTCGCTTTAATTAGATTATACATATAATTATACTACATTTATAAGTATATATAAAGTCAATTTATGACTTATTGATGTAGTTTTATCGTATATTTTTAGATAATTCAATAATCAATTCACGTACACTTACTATTTTATTTATCTTATATGCTTCACTACCACAAAAAAACAAGCCTTCATCAACATTGCCTAAAGCGCTTTGAATTAGCGCTTCACTAATACAATAAGGTGTTGTACTAGGGTCGCATGGGCTTAAGCAAGAATAACATTTTCTTATTGGAATATTATTTAATTTCAATTTTTCAATTAAAGGAGTATTTAATGCTCTTCCAGGCATTCCTACAGGACTCTTTACAATTACAATATCTTCTTTATTTGCATTTATTAATGCTTTTTTAAAATTGATATGGCAATCCGCCTCATGAGTAGCAATAAATCTTGTTCCAACTTGAACTCCATCTGCACCTTGCTTAATTGCTTGCACCACATCTTTACTACTATATATACCTCCTGCCACTATAATAGGTATTTCTTTATTATATTTTTGTTCAAAGAAGATTATTTCTTGTTTTACTTCTTCTAATATTTTATATAAGTTACTAGTCTCTATCTCTTCTAGACTATAGCCTAAGTGACCTCCAGCTTTAGCCCCTTCAATAATTACCAAATCAGGTACTCTATTATAGGATCTATCCCATTTCTTACATATTAATTTTAATGCTTTAGCACTAGACACTATAGGAGCTAAAGCAATGGAACTATCTTTAGTATATTTTGGTAAATCTAAAGGTAATCCAGCACCAGAAATGATTAAATCAGCTTTACCTTCTATAGAGGCTTCTACCATTCCTTGATAATCTTCTAAAGCTACCATTATATTAACACCTAAAACACCATTACCATTTGCAATATCCCTAGCTTTATTTATTTCTTTTAGTAAACCTCTATAGTTTGCTTTCCTATTATCTTGTATAAAATCGTCTTCTAGATAGCCAGGATGCGCTGCTGAAATAACTCCTAAGCAACTTTCCTTCATAACATTTCCAGCAAGATTTCCCAGGGAAACTCCCACCCCCATACCCCCTTGAACAAGAGGTTTTTTTAGTTCTTTTTTATTTATTATTATCTTTTTCATATAAAATCACCCACCATAAAAAAATTATAGTACAAATTACTTTGAATGTCAAAGTAATTTGTACTATAATCTTATTTATTCTCTTTCCAGGAGCTCTTTTTCTAATGGGTCACATATTGCAAGTAATTCATCATCACTAAGTGGTTTTACATAGAATAATACTTTATTAATATGTACTATTTTATCTGATGGAATATTCGCCATAAACTTATCAAAATCAACTGTTTCTTCTTTGAGTGAGGTTTTTATAGTGATTAACCATTTTATAAAATTGATATTATTTTGGAATGGTATAACATATGTTTTCTTATCATAATAGAATAAGAAGGGTATATCACTTCCCATTGAAAAAACAGGAACTGCTTCAGTTGCATCATCATTTTCTAAGACAACATATGGTCTAGCAAAGTATGCATCTATTTCTTGTTGTTCATACATGTATTCTTCAACTTTTCTAACAAAATCAATATCTTCTTCATCCTTAATAGATTGTAAGAAGTATTCATCTAAATAAAACGGATAATCTTTACCTGTAATAATAAAGTCTTTCTCATCTTTTAACTCTAATATAATTCTTTGATTTTCTTTTACTAAGTCTTTATTTATATCATCAATATATGAATAATCAACTTCATCATTATCTATATAGAATTTAGGTTCATTTAAGCTTTTTACAAATTCTTTTATAAATCTAAACATCAAATCTATATCTGCAGTAGTTGCAGGAAAATATAAATTAAAATCAAATGTATTTTGAGCTTCATTAACACTCAAACCAAAACCTCTTGAACACATTTTATTACTTTGATAAATGGTATGATGTGTATCACCTAGTTCAACAACATCCTCAACTAGAGAAAATGTACCAAAGTAATCTGCTTCTAAAACGACTAAATCTCCTAATGTATTATATAAATCATATGTAGTAAAATCGTGTTTTTGTTTAAATATTCCATTATAATCTACAAATTTTAGAGAAACTGACATAGTAATACCTCCTTGTCTTATAACTATCATTATACACGTTTATAGGAATACTTAAATAGATTAATTTACAATAATATAATTTTAATTTATAATAAAGTAGAAATGAGTGATTAGATGAAGAAGGCAAAAGAGAGTATTAATAGTATTAAAGAAACATATATAAAAGATGATAATAGTGAACTTGTAAGATTAAATAAATTTATTGGCAGTTCAGGTCTTTATTCTAGAAGACAAGCAGATCGTATGATAGAAGATGGAGAAGTGCTTGTTGATGGTAAGGTTGCTGTTATGGGTATGAAAGTAAATAATAGTAATGAAGTAGTAATTGATGGTAAGGCTATAAATAGTGTTGATAAGTTGGTTTATATAGTTTTAAACAAGCCTGTCAATATAACATGTACTACAGATCCAAAAGATAAAACTAATATTATTTCTTATATGAAATATCCAGAGCGTATATTCCCAATCGGTCGACTAGATAAAAATTCGACGGGTTTGATATTGCTTACTAATGATGGTGATATTGTAAATAAGGTTTTACGTTCTACATATAATCATGAAAAAGAATATATTGTTCGTGTTGATAAACAAATTGATGAACAATTCATTAATGATATTTCAAATGGAGTTAAAATTTATAATCCAAGCCAACATAATTATGAAATCACAAAAAAATGTAAAGTTGAACAATTAGATGCTCGTACTTTTTCTATTATTCTAGTTCAAGGACTTAATAGACAGATTAGAAGAATGACTAAGGCATTTGGATACCATGTTCAAAATTTACAACGAATCCGTATTATGAATATTGAACTTGGTGATTTAAATGAAGGAGAATGGCGCTACTTAAGTAAAGAAGAGTTTATAGAATTAAATAAATCAATAAATATGAGGGGAGAGGTTTAATGAAAAATATAGTCTTAGTAGAAGATGAAGTAGAAATTGCACAACTATTAATGGTTTATTTGAAAAATGAAGGTTATCATGTAAATCATTTTATAAAGGGAAATGAAGCAATAGAATATATTAATAGTAACGAAGTAGATTTAGCATTATTAGATGTCATGTTACCAGATATGAGTGGATTTGATATATTACGCACTGTACGTGAATCATATTCTTTTCCAATTATAATGTTAACTGCTAGAGTAGAAGATATTGATATTATTAATGGCCTTACAATTGGTGCTGATGATTATATTACTAAACCATTTAACCCACTAGAAGTTATTGCACGTATTAAATCACAGTTTCGTAGAGCTGGTGTCTATCATAAAGAAAAATCCAATCAAATAGATATTAGAGGCTTACTTATAAATTTAGATACACACCAAATATTCTTATATGATAAAGAAATTGAGTTTACACCTATTGAATTTAAGATTATCTATCATTTAGCATCTAATAAGGGTAAAGTAATCTCTTCAGAACAATTATTTGAAGCTATTTGGAAGGAAAAATTCTTTGATAATAATAATACTGTTATGGCACATATTGCACGAATAAGAGAAAAACTAAATGATTCATCTAAAAATCCTAAGTTTATCAAAACAGTCTGGGGAGTAGGTTATAAAATTGAAGAATAAAAATTTTAAATCAGCCATATCACAACAATTAAAAAGGAGACGTAATATAGCATTAGTAGTCTATACTTTAATAGTTTTTGGGACTTTAGGATTAAGTTGGTCTTTATCGGGTTTTTTAATCTGGCAACCTGAAGATTTTATTTATAATATTTTAGTAAAAATAAAAGAATACTTATTTATTTTATTACCAGTTATCTTATTATTAGGATATGTTATTATAATTAACTTCTATTGGAAGAAAATAGCTTTTGCCCTAAATGAAATAATTGATTCAACTAAGTTATTATTTAATAATGATGGTAAAAGAATTCAACTTAGCAATGATTTAAGTGATATAGAAATTCTTTTTAATAGTTTAAAGTTTGAGTTTGAAAGAAACCAACAAGTAGCACAAGAGGCAGTTCGTCGTAAAAACGATTTGATTGTTTATTTAGCACATGATTTAAAAACGCCACTGACTTCAGTAATTGGTTATTTATCTTTAATTAATGATGAAGATGATTTAAGTGAAGAAACAAGAAAGAAATATACTGATGTGGCTTTTAGAAAAGCTAATCGACTTGAAGAACTAATAAATGAATTCTTTGAAATTACTCGATTTAATCTTGCTAGTTTTGAATTAGAGCTTTCACAAGTCAATTTTAGTTTAATGATAGAGCAATTACTATTTGAGTTTGAAGCAGTATTCGCAAAAAAAGACTTAGAACTTAAAACATACATTCAAAAAGATGTAATGCTTAGCCTTGATATAGATAAGATGTCACGAGCTATTGATAATTTATTAATCAATGCATACAACTATAGTTTTGAAAATACTAAAGTAATAGTTAGTCTTGTCGAAGAACATGGTAATATTATCTTAAGTGTTAAAAATAAAGGTAATACAATACCACAATCAAAATTAGATCGTATCTTTGAACAATTCTATCGCTTAGATGATTCAAGAGCATCCACAACTGGAAAATCTGGTCTAGGACTTGCGATTACAAAAGAAATCGTCGAGCTTCATGATGGTAATATTAGTGCCGTTTCATGGGATGAACAGATACTATTTGAAATTAAATTTAAAAAGTAAGAAATTCGTAAGAATTATATAATAAAAAAATAAGAAAAAGATTTGGAAAAACATAAAAGTAATACTTGAAAGCTTGCTAGAATATTAGTAGGAAGGGTGAGTTATATGTCAAGGATATTACTAAGTGAGGTTTTTCCTTTTTTATTACCTCTAAGAATAAAACAAAAGAAACTATTTTTTTATAATGAGTTGGAACATGATGATAATACATATGCTTCAATCATTAATCAAGAAAAACTAGGTTATTGCGCTTATCATAACAAATCATTATTAATTAACGAGAATAGTGGAGCAGATATAAAATATCAATACAATAAAGTGCATAATCTTAAAATTTGCTCAAAAACAATGAATAAGATATTAATAAAACCAAATGAAACATTTTCATTTTGGTGGTTAGCTAAAAATCACAAACAATATGGTGAATATAAACCAGGATTAAACCTAATCAAGGGTAAACTATCTGAAGTTGAAGGAGGAGGACTATGTCAATTAAGTAATTTATTATATGATTTATTCCTTCATTCACCACTAGACATTGTAGAAAGAAAAGCACATGATAGTGTATCAATAGCACCTACTAACTCTTTACTTGGTGTTGATGCTACTTTAAATGAAGGTTGGATTGATCTAAAAGTTAAGAATAGAACTCCATATACATTTCAAGTGAACTTATCATTTGATGAAGACTATATATATGGAAGTCTAAATGTTGATACTGATTTAAAAGTAAAATATGAAATATATAATAGTAAAAATGAGGTAGTTAAAAATGATGGTCTTTATTTTCATAGTTATACTCTTAATAGACGTCTAGTTCATAATGATCGTACTATTAGTGATGATATTCTATATAGTGAATTAAAAAGAATTGATTATAAACATAAATACTTATTTGAAGCAAAGGAGCAATTAAACAATGTCTAAACAAAATGTAGCTGTAATATTTGGCGGTGCATCTAATGAATATGAAGTATCATTAAAATCAAGCTATGCTGTTGTTGAAGCATTGGGAGATGATTATAATGTAATAAAAATAGGTATAACTAAAAATGGTGAATGGTATGAATATAGAGGGGAAAATAAAAAAATTTTAAATAATACTTGGAGTAAAGATTTATCTTATTTAAACAAATTAAATATTTGTCTAGAATCAAAATGTTTTTATAGTAATGAAAAGATTAATATTGATGTAGCATTTATTGCATTACATGGCCGTAATGGTGAAGACGGACGTGTTCAAGGACTATTAGATCTTCTTGATATTCCATATACTGGTTGTGATGTATTAAGCTCTGCACTATGTATGGATAAATTTAAATCTCATTTACTTGTGGAAAAATATGGGGTTAAAACAGCAAACAAACTATATTTTAAAGAAACGGACAATATTGATTATCAATCAATAAGAAGTTTAAACTTACCACTATACATTAAGCCAATAAACTCTGGATCATCAATTGGGATTACTAGAATAGAATCTTATGATTTACTTGAACAAGCAATAAATGATGCATTCTTAGTTGATAGCCAACTTGTAGTAGAAGAAGAAGTTAAAGGATATGAAGTAGGATGTGCCATTGTTGGTAATGAAGATATTTTTATAGGTAATGTTGATAAAGTGGAACTACAAACTAAATTCTTTAGCTTTGAAGAAAAATATCAACAAGAACATTCAAAAATTAGAAGTTTAAATGAAGATGCGATATTAGTTGAACAAATAAAAAAAGAAGCATTAACTATCTATCAAGCATTAGGTTGTAGTGGCTTTGCTAGAATAGATATGTTTGTTTCCTCTAATAATGAAATATACTTTAATGAGGTAAATACAATACCCGGATTTACTAATGAAAGTAGATATCCTAAAATGATGAAAGAAGCAGGAATTAGTTTCAAAAATCTAGTTACTTTAATTATTAGAGCAGCTTTATCTAAAAAAGACTTGAAACTTACTTAAATAAATATTATATTCTATATATAGATATAGAGGAGGTATTGCTTTGATTAAGATTAGAAATGGTAAAGTAGAAGACTTAGAAGAACTATTCATCATAGAAAATAATTGTTTTCCACCAAGTGAAGCAGCAAGTCGTGAAGCTATGAAACAAAGATTAGAAATAATAAATGATTCATTCTTTGTTGCATTAGAAAATAATAAATTAGTAGGACTTGTAAATGGCCCAGTTATTAATGTTCCATTTATTAGTGATGATTTATTTGATGAGATAATTGAAAATCCTAAAACAGGTGGTTACCAATCAATTTTAGGGCTTGCAGTAGATCCATCAGTTCAAAGAAGAGGGATTGCAGGTCAATTATTAAGACATTTAGAACAAGAAG
>JAVWHL010000010.1:0-27099 GCA_036640095.1 Erysipelotrichales bacterium
AAGTAAGTGATGCTAAAGATGCCTTAATTGGTAATGCAGAAGATAATTTAATTCCTAAGATTGAAAAATGGTATCATAAAGGATTAATTACTGATCTTGAAAGACATTTAAAAATAGTTCAAATTTGGACTGAAGTAAGAAAAGAAGTAGAACAAAACTTAACTGGTATTCTAGATGAAAACAACCCGATCAACATGATGATGGATTCTGGTGCCAGAGGTAATATCTCAAACTTCGTACAGTTATCTGGTATGAGGGGACTAATGGCCAAACCAAATGGTGAAACAATAGAGATCCCTGTAAAACACTCGTTTAGAGAAGGTTTAACAGTGTCTGAGTTCTTTACCTCTACACATGGTGCTCGTAAAGGTCTTGCCGATACAGCGCTTAAAACAGCAAACTCTGGTTACTTAACTAGACGTCTAGTTGATGTTGCTCAAGATGTTATTGTACAAGAAGAAGATTGTCATACAGATACAGGATTTAAAGTTAGAACAATTAAAGATATTAAAGCTAATACTGTAATTGAACCACTTTATGATCGTCTAGTAGGACGTTATAGTAAAAATGATATCTTAGATCCAAATACAGGTAATCTTATTGTAAGAGCTGATGATTCAATAAATGAAGACATCGCAAAAGCAATTGTAGATGCAGGTATTGAAGAAATAGAAATCAGATCAATTTTTGGATGTAAATCTAAAAATGGTGTATGTAAAAAATGTTATGGTCGTAACCTAGCAACTGGACTAGATGTTGAAGTTGGAGAATCAGTAGGAATAATGGCTGCTCAATCAATTGGTGAGCCAGGTACACAGCTTACAATGCGTACATTCCATACAGGTGGGGTTGCAACAGATGATGATATCACACAAGGTCTTCCACGTATTGCTCAACTATTTGAAGCACGTGCTCCAAAAGTAGAAGCTAATATTTCTGAGATTGATGGTACAATTGAATCAATCGAAGAATTAAATGGACGTTACATTGTTAAGGTAAATAATCACTTAGAAAAACAAGCCAAAGAATACTTAACTTCTTATGGTGCAGTACTTCGTGTTTCAGAAGGAGATACTGTAAAATCAGGTGGTAAGATTACTGAAGGTATCGTTAATCCAAAACGTTTATTAAATTATACAGGATTAAATGATGTTCAAAACTATATCTTAAAAGAAGTTCAAAAAGTATATCGTTTACAAGGTATTGAGATTGCTGATAAGCATATCGAGGTAACTATTAGACAAATGCTTAGAAAAGTAAGAGTAGTAGATGGAGGACATACAGAATTACTTCCAGGTACTTTAGTAAGTATTGATGAGTTAACTAAGATTAATCATGAAGTACTACTTAAAGAAAAAAACCCAGCAGTAGTTCAACCTACATTACTAGGAATTACTAAAGCTTCATTAGAAACAGAATCATTCTTATCAGCTGCTTCATTCCAAGAAACTACTAAAGTTTTAACAGATGCTGCTGCCAAAGGTAAGAGAGATGATTTAGTAGGATTAAAAGAAAATGTTATCATTGGTAAATTAATTCCTGCAGGAACTGGAATCATTGAAAATCCAGAAATCTTTGAAGGATTATATCCTGAAGAAGAAGAAAGTGAAGAAGAAATGCTACAACGTAGTATCTTACCTTCATCATTATAATAATCAAAGTATAATCTTTTAAAGATTATACTTTTTTATTACATTAAAATCACAGATTGAACTATAAGTTTAGATAATACTTATTTTTTATGTTATAATCTTAATAGAAAGGTGGAATATATATATGTCATTAGTTAATATGAAAGAAATGTTGATTAAAGCAAAAGATAATCAATATGCAGTAGGACAATTTAACATTAATAATTTAGAGTGGACTCAAGCTATCTTAGAGGTAGCACAAGAAAACAATTCACCAGTAATCCTTGGCGTTTCTGAGGGAGCAGCAAAATACATGGGTGGATTTTATACAGTAGTTTGTATGGTTAAAGGATTAATGAAAGATAAAGATATAAGCGTTGATGTAGCTATTCATTTAGACCATGGTTCTTCATTTGAAAAATGTAAAGAAGCTATTGATGCTGGATTTACTTCAGTTATGATTGATGGTTCAAAATACCCAATTGATCAAAACATTGAAATTACTAAACAAGTAGTTGATTATGCTAAAAAACGTAATGTTACAGTTGAAGCTGAAGTTGGTGTAGTAGGTGGCGAAGAAGATGGAGTAATTGGTGAAGGAGTAATTTATGCATCTAAAGAAGAATGTATTAGAATTACTAAAGAAAGTGGAATTGATTGCTTAGCACCAGCACTAGGAAGTGTTCATGGAGAATATAAAGGTGAGCCAAAATTAGGATTTGATGAAATGGCTGAAATTAATGAAGCAACTGATTTACCTTTAGTACTTCATGGTGGAAGTGGTATTCCAGATTTCCAAATTCAAAAAGCAATAGATCGTGGAACAGCAAAAATTAATGTAAATACTGAATGTCAACAAGCATTTACTAAAACAGTAAGAGAAGTATTAAATGCTGATGCTAAAGTATACGATCCTCGTAAATATATTAAACCAGGAAAAGAATCAATTAAAAAAGTAGTATTCGAAAAAATGAAATTATTTAAATCAATTTAATTAATAAAACTGACTATATTATATTTAGTCAGTTTTTGTTTTGTGTTATACTAGTTAAAGAAGCTTAGGAGGTCAAAGAATGAAACAAAAAAGATTAGTAGCAATAAATGATATATCATGCTTTGGCAGATGTTCTTTAACTGTTGCCTCACCGATAATATCAGTTGCAGGAATAGAAACAACACTTTTACCAACAGCATTACTATCAACTCATTTAGATTGTTTTCCAGGATATGTAAGCTATGATTTATCTAAAGAGATGATTGCAATTAAAGATCATTGGAAATCATTTGATTTAGAATTTGATTCTATATATACAGGATATTTAGGTAGTGAAGAACAAGTAGCAATCACTTGTGCATTTATAGATGAATTTAAAACAGATAATTGTATTGTAGTAATAGATCCAGTATTAGGGGATAGTGGAACATTCTATGAATTGTTCGATCATAATTATGCGCAAGTTATGAAAGGTTTAGTAACTAAAGCAGATATTATCACTCCAAATTTAACAGAAGCTTGTCTATTACTAGATATTCCTTACTCTGAAACATTTAGTAGAGAAGAAATAGAAAAAATAGTAAAAGACCTTTCCAAATTTGGTCCAAATCAAATTGTTTTGACTAGTGTATCGTTTGAAAAAGATAAAATTGGAGTATTAGCTTATGATAAGATTAATGATGAAATATACTATACTTCAAATGAAAAAATAAATGTTCCATATGCAGGAACTGGAGATATATTTACTAGCACCTTATGTGCATCGCTTCTTTCAAATCATAATCTTAAAGATAGTATTGAAATTGCAAGTAAGTATGTATTCGATACAATAGTTGTTACAAATAAGATGAATCGTGATTATCGATATGGCTTAAACTTTGAATATCATCTTTCAAGTTTAGGAACATTATTGAACAAGTAAAAAGACTAGAAATTTCTAGCCTTTTTTTTACTTATTCTTTATATCAATAATTTTATCAATAGCATCTTCATCAAAGAAGTACTCTGTATTACACCAAGGACATACTGCTTCTAATCCTTTATCTTCTATCTTAATTTCATTTAAATCTTCTAGTGATAGTGTTGCGATTTTACTTTGCATATCTTCATAGCTACAATCACACTCATATAAGATTTCTTCTTGTTCTAATAATTCAAAATCATCAAAAATATCATTGAATAAATCTAAAATATTAGGATTATCTAATAGCGTTTTAGATATATCACTAACCTTAGATAGCGAATTTTCTAGGTATTCAATATCTTCTTCACAAGCTTCTGGAAGAAGTTGAATAATAATTGCTCCACTTGAAGTAACATTCATATCTTTATCAACTAAGACACCAGCACTTACAATACTAGGTGTTTGCTCACTTACTGCAAAATAATAAGTGAAGTCTTCAGATATTTCACCACTTACTAGAGGAATAGATCCATGGTAATCATTCTTAAGACCTTGTTTTAAGATAACACTTAAAGTACCATTAGTTCCTACTACGCCTTTAACATCTAATTTATTAGCATCATTTATTTTAATTTCAACTTGTGGATTATCAACATATCCTTTAATTTTGTTTCCATCATAAAACTTAGTATGAATCTGACCTAAAGGACCATCACCATCAATATTTACAATAATAGAATCATTATTCTTAAGCATATTGCCCATTAAAGCAACAATTGAGATAGTACGTCCAAGTGCTGCAGAAGCACATGGTGTTGTTTGATGTTTTAAAGCCATCTGACTAACAATATTCTTAGAGTTTATTCCAATTACACGGACTGCCTTATTAAGTGCTACACCGCGATATAACATATCTTTCATATATATACTCCTTTATCTTTTCTAGCATAGATATTATATCATAAACTATGATATAATTGAATTAAGTTGACGTTTCTTTTAGGAAACAATATTTGACTTATTGCCCAGATAAGTATATTATAGTAAACAGAGGTGTTGTTATGAAAAGAATAGAATATAAAAAATTATTCCCATATACAATAAGTGAAGATATCGCTAATAGTGTCTCACATGGTATAGGAGCTTTAGTAGCAGTTATTTTAAATGTATTATTGATATATAAGGCAAGTCAAACACAAGATGCTACTACAGTAGTCTCATTTGCTTTATACGGGTATAGTGTTGTTGCTATGTTTTTAATGTCATGTTTATATCATGGAATTAGACATTATATAGCAAGAGATGTCTTTAAAAGACTAGATCATTCGTTCATTTTTATTTTAATACTTGCAACATATTGTCCAATAGTATTTGTTGGTATTAAAAGTCCACTTGCATATGGAGTCTTTATTGGATTATCTATTGTTACAGTTGCTGGAATTGTCTTTAAAGCATTCTTTGCTGGTCGATTTAAAGTTTTATCTACTATTATTTTTGTGATTATGGGATGGGCTGCATTACTTTTAATTCCACAAATGATTAATACATTATCTTATGATTTCTTAAAGTGGATTGTAATAGGTGGTGTATTCTATACTGTAGGTGCTATTTTATATGCAGTAGGTAAGTTCAAGTATCATCATTTTATTTGGCATTTATTTGTAATGGGTGGAGCCTTAGCTCATTATTATGCTATTTTAATGTATTTACTATAAGGTATATTTTTCTTTAGGTTTTTTTCCTTAAATATGCTATAATTACTAAGGAAAGACAAAGAAAAGGAAGGGGTATACCATGGCGTTAACAGCAGGAATTGTCGGTTTACCTAATGTTGGTAAATCAACTTTATTTAATGCAATAACAAAATCTAGTGTTGAAGCAGCAAACTACCCATTTGCTACTATTGAACCAAATGTAGGTGTAGTTGAAGTGCCAGATATTAGATTAGATAATATTACTAAATTAGTAGTTCCTAAAAAAACAATCCCAACAACATTTGAATTTACAGATATTGCTGGACTTGTAAAAGGAGCTTCTAAAGGAGAAGGACTAGGAAATCAATTCTTATCTCACATAAGAGAAGTAGATGCAATCTGCCAAGTAGTAAGATGTTTTGAAGATGCAGATATTACTCATGTTGCAGGTAGTGTTGATCCAATTAGAGATATTGAAATAATCAATTTTGAACTTATCATGGCAGATTTAGATGTTGTAGAAAAAAGATTATCTCGTATTGAAAAGAAAGCAATGCAAACAAAAGATAAAGATGGAATGTATGAAGTAGGGATTCTTAAAAAACTTCAAGCTACTTTATTAGCAGATCAAAAAGCTAGTAAATGTGATTTAAGTGCTGAGGAAATAGAAGTAATTAAGCATTTTAGATTATTAACACTAAAACCAGTAATCTATGTAGCAAATCTATCTGAGAGTGAAATTGCTGATCCTAATACAAATGCAAACTATCTTAAAGTTGAAGAATATGCATTAGAAGAGAAAACAATGTTAGTACCTATATGTGCTAATATTGAAGCTGAGATTGCTCAATTAGATGAAGAAGATCAAGCAATCTTCTTAGAAGATTTAGGACTTAGTGAAAGTGGATTAGATATCTTAATTAGAAAAGCTTATGATATCTTAAATCTTAAAACATACTTTACTGCAGGAGTTCAAGAAGTACGTGCATGGACTTATATTGATGGAATGCAAGCTCCTCAATGTGCTGGTATTATTCATACTGATTTTGAAAAAGGATTTATTAAAGCAGAAGTAATGGCTTATGAAGACTTACTTGAATGTGGTAGTGAACAAGCATGTAAAGAAAATGGAAAACTACGTATTGAAGGAAAAGAGTATGTCGTTAAAGATGGCGATATAATGCACTTTAGATTTAATGTATAAAGAACTAGTAATAGTTCTTTTTTTAAAAGGAGATAAATATGGAAGATAAAATGATTTGTTATTGCTCGAATGTAAGTGAAAGTGATATTATAGAAGCAATCAACAAAGGTGCTAGAAATATAGATGACATTAGAGAAATGACATCAGCATGTACAATAAGTAATTGTTTAGAAATGAATCCTAAAAAAAGATGTTGTTCACAAGATATTATCGAAGTACTAAATAAAAATATAAAATAGTAGGTGATATAGTGAAACACAAAACAAATGCAATGCGCATTTTAGATCAAAAGAAAGTTAATTATGAAATACATTCTTATGTAGAGAGTGATGCTATTAGTGGTATTGAAGTAGCTGATTTCTTTGGCTATGATTATAATAAAGTATATAAAACATTAGTTACAACATCTAAATCAAAACAAATTTATGTCTTTGCAATACCAGTTGATCAAGAATTAGATTTAAAAAAAGCAGCAAAGGTTGTTGGCGAAAAAAATGTTGAAATGATTAAAGCCAAAGAACTTTTACCACTAACTGGTTATATTCATGGTGGATGCTCACCAATAGGAATGAAAAAGCAATTTGAAACAATCATTCATGAGAGTGCACAAGAACAAGAAACAATTTGTTTGAGTGCAGGACAAATAGGCTATCAAATAGAAACCAGTCTTAGTGAACTAGAAAAAGTTTTAAACTATGAACTAGCAGATATTATTAAGGATAATAATATTTTGGACTAAAAAATGGAAGTGTTTTGTTTAGCAGGAATCATCTTTATTTGTTTCTAATACATGCCTTAGCAATAATAGAAACAGTAGGATTTTTATGTTGGTAGTAATTAAAGAGATATTAAAAAAAAGAGTATTAAAGGGATGTTTTCTGTCTAACCCACAAAAAAAGTAAGCTTTTTAGCTTACTTTTTATCTGTTTATTAATGTTACAGTATTATCAACATATTTTTTAAAATATAGTAGATCAACAACTGTAATAATTGATCTTATAATTGTGAATACTGCCGTTATTTGAATTAAAAGCATTGCTGATGCACTAATGTTTTGGAATACTATAACAGCACATATAATTGTAATAATTGCATAAATTAAGAATGTGAACCAACCTTTAATATTTAGTTTATGATAAATAAAAGCTGAGTTTAAGTTCATGATTGCTTCAAACAACATCCATGATATTAAAATGAAACCTAATGTCATCATACTAAATTTATTACTTACAATAAAGAATGCTCCAAAGACAAATAATAGGATTGCTTGTAATAGAAAACGTTTATTATTATCTGTACTTCTTTTATAAAATGCAAACATAATAAATGATCCTAAAACTAGAATAATTCCTAAATAATATCTAAAGAAATCAATTCCAACAGATGGATTAATTAGTATCCAAAATCCAACTAATGCGATTGAAACGTGTAATGCTATATTCACTAATATATTGTTCTTCATATTATCACCTCACTATTATAATACACAAAATATTAACAAATTGTCAATTGAAAAAAGTATATAATAGAAATCTTATATGTGCTATAATATAAGATGAAATTTAAGTTAGGGGTAATTAAATGATAGAACGATTTAAACCAGATAAATACTATGCAAAAGTATATGATATAGATTTTAATAAAATAAAAAGTGAAGGAATTAAATTAGTAGCATTCGATTTAGATAATACATTAGTTCCTCATGATATTTTAGATGCACCATCTGAAGTAGCAAGTTTATTTAATAAAGTAAAGGAGCTAGGATTTTCAGTTATTGTATTAAGTAATAATAAGGAAGAGCGTGTGCAAAGATTTACACAAGACTTAGAAGTAGAGTATTATTTTAATGCTCGTAAGCCACTTGCTAAGACATTTAAACTTATTTTAAGTGATCATAATGTTAAGCCTAGTGAACTATGTTTGATTGGGGATCAAATAATGACTGATATATGGGGAGCTAATCGTATTGGGATTATGAGTGTCCTTGTAGATCAGATCGCTAAAAGAGATATTTTCTATACAAAGATAAATCGTATTTTTGAAAGAAATGTTATAAAGAAATTAGGAAAGAAAAATTTGTTTAAATTAGGAGAATACTATGATTAATAAATGTTATGGATGTGGAGCAACTCTACAAAGTGAAAATAGTAATAAAGCAGGATATATTAATACAATAAAGGAAGATGAAGGACAATTATGTCAAAGATGTTATCGTATGAAGCATCATAATGAATATCATTCTCATTATTTAGATAATGAATACTTTATTGAATTGATAAGAAGATCAATTACTAGAAAGAACTTAGTTTTATTAGTAGTAGATTTATTTGATATAAATGCATCACTTAATCCTCAAATCATTTCATTAATAAAAAATAATCCGGTTATGATAGTTGCTACTAAAAGAGATTTAATACTTAAATCAGTTAATGATAATAAAGTTAAATTATATCTTAGAAAGTTAACAAAGAAATTAGATTTAAATGTTGTCGATGTACTACTTACTTCAGCAAATAAAAAGCATGGAATAGATGATGTCTTAGATAGTATCTTTAAGTTCTACGAGCAACGAGATGTTTTTATAGTAGGAGCTACTAATACAGGTAAATCTAGTTTAGTTAATGCCTTAATAAATTCAATTGAAAAATCTGATTTTCAAATTACAATATCAAACTATCCTGGGACAACATTAGATAGTATTCAAGTTGCATTAGAGGATGATATTTATTTATTTGATACACCAGGACTTGTAATTGAATCACAAATGATACATCAAGTAGATATTAAAGATTATAAATATTTTCAAATGAAATCTGAAGTAAAAGGAAGAGTATATCAATTGAATGAAGAGCAATCATTATTCTTTGGTGGACTAGCATGCTTTAGTTTTGTTAGTGGTACAAAGACTGGCTTTAGTGTTTATTTGAATAGTGCGTTTGATATACACCGTACTAAGTATGAAAATAGAATTGATTTATTTGATAATCATTTAGAAGATAATACATTATTACCAAAGTTAAAAGAGAATAATGATTTTTCACATTTTAAAGTAGTAACATTTGATTTAAGTAAATATCGAAATAAAGTAGATATTGTAATCACTGGTCTTGGTTGGGTATCATTTATGCCCGTTGATCAAATCATTGAAGTAGCAATACCTAGTGGGTGTGAAGTAATACTAAGAGAAGCAATAATATAGGAGGAAGAAAATGTTAAGTAAACAAGATATAAGATTTTTAAAAGCAGAGGCACATAGTCTTAAACCAATTTTTCAAGTTGGTAAAGCAGGTGTAAATCAAGAAATGGCAATTGGTATTAAAGATGCATTAGAGCATCGTGAGTTGATAAAGGTAAGTATTCTACAAAACTGTCCCCAAGATAAAAAAGAAGTGGCTTTTGATATTCAAAGGCTAACAAACTGTGAAGTAATTCAAATAATAGGTAGTACGATTGTGCTATATAAAAAATCAAGGGATCATCAAAGATACTTTCAATAATGAAAATACTATTATATGGGGGAAGTTTTAATCCAGTACATAAAGCCCATGTTGAAAATGTAAGATTGGCACTTGATGCAATTGCATTTGATAAAGTTATTATAATACCTAATAAAGTTGGTCATTTTAAAGAGAATATTGAAATGGCAAATGATAAGGATCGTATAACAATGTTAGAAATTGCTTTTAAAGATATAGAAGAAGATATTGAAATATCTAATATTGAAATAGAAGCTAATGAGAAGATGTATACAACTCACTTAGTAGATGAAATAAAAAAGGAATATAAAGATAGTCAATTATATTTTCTAATTGGTAGTGATCAAGCTATGTTATTAGATAAATGGTATGATATAGAAAATCTAAAACAAAAAGTTAATTTTATTGTAACTAAAAGAGAAGATGATTATATTGAAGAAGATTTATTTATAATAGATAATATTGCTTTACCAGATAGTTCTACTAGCATTAGAAAAGACTATCAAAGTACAGGAATTGATAGTGTAGATAAGTATATAAGAAATCATGGATTATATCTACAAGAATATGTATATACTCATTTAAGTAAAGCTCGTGCACAACATACAATAAGAGTTGCTAAGTTAGCTAAAAAACTTGCTTTACATTATAGCATAGATGAAACAAAAGCATATATTGCTGCAATGTTACATGATATCGCAAAAGAGTTACCTTTAGAAGAACAGTTTAAATTAGTTGGAGATTGTTCAGATTTATTTGAGGCAAGTAATCCAACAATTCATCAATATAGTGCTTGTAATTATATAAAAGAAGTTATGAGTATTAATGATGATGAAGTAGAAAGTGCTATTTGTAAACATACAACTGGTAACTTTGAAATGAGTAAATTAGATAAGATTATATACTGTGCTGATATGCTAGAAGAAAATAGAACATTTAAAGATATTGATAAATTAAGATCTTTATTATATATTGATATTGATGAATGTTTTAAACAATGTTTTATTAAATCATATGATTTCTTAGTAAGTAAAGGAATCTATATAGATAGTAAGTTAAAGAAATTAAAAGAGAAAGTCGAAAGGAATGAAGTTTAATGAATGAAGTAGTAAGAAGTATGGCAAATTTATTAGAAGATAAACATGCAAAAGATATTGAGATATTTGAAGTAGGTGCTGCACATCCTATGTTTGATAATGTTATTGTTGCTAGTGTAGATGTATCAAGAAACTTAGAAGCTATTATTAGTGAAGTTAAGAAGTTTGAAAAAGAAGGAAAAATTGATGTTAAAGCATATGATGTTAATAATAAAGAGTGGGTTTTAATTGATTTATATGATGTAATGATTCATGTAATGGTTAAAGATGCTCGTCATCATTATGATTTAGATTCGATTTTAGCTGAATATGTTGAAAGAAGCAAATAGTTATCATAACTTTGCATATTATTATAATCAATTAATTCCTCAATCATTTTATGAGGACTTAGCAAGTAAAATAAAGAGCTACGGCTCTTTTAATAATGTGCTTGATATTGCTTGTGGTAGTGGTAGTCTATGCTTTTTATTAAAGGATAAATATAATAGTGTAAGTGGTTTAGATTATTCAGATGAGATGTTAATGATTGCACAACAAGAAAACTTTCAACTAAAAAAAGGAGTTTCTTTCTTTAATCAAGATATGAATGATTTATTATTAAATAAGGATTCTTATGATTTAATCACTTGTTCATTAGATAGTTTAAATTATGTTAAAACAAATAAGATAGATGATATTTTTAGTAAAATAGAGATTGCTTTACAAAAGAATGGATATTTTATCTTTGATGTACTTACCCAATATTATATTGATGATATTGTATATGATTACTATCAATCAGAAGAAATCAATGATTTTGAATATTATTGGTATGTTAAAAAGGTTGATGATAGTACAATTGAACATGATTTATCAATAATAACAAGCAATGATAAATATCATGAAATACATTATCAATATATCCATCATGAAATCTATATTGAAGAATTAATAAGAAAATATAATTTTGAATTAATTAAAAAAGAAGAAGAATATAATGAATTAGATGAAACTAAGGCATCACGAATATACTATACAATTAGAAAGGGTAGATAATATGATTTTAGTTATTGCAGCAATGGAAGAAGAGTATCAAGAATTAGAAAGACTTATGGAGAATCCTAAAAAAATTATGGTTGATGATATTAAGACACATCAAGGTAAAATAGATAATAAAGATGTAATCTTAATGTTAAGTGGGATTGGAAAAGTTAATGCAGCTTATTCTTTTACAACTATTTTAAAGAAATATGATATTGATTTTGTTGTAAACATTGGTAGTGCTGGTGGTGTAGTAAATGATCACCATGTAGAAGCATTAGATATCGTAGTTGCTAAAAAGGTATGTTATCATGATGTGGATTTAACACTAGCAGATAGAAAGCCAGGTGTCCTTCCAAACCTTCCTCAATATTTTGAAGCAAGCTTACATGATGATATGTTAAAAAAATTAGAAGAAACTAATTTAAAATATCATTATGCTACAATTGCTAGTGGTGATCAATTTGTTTATTCACTAGACAGAGTAGCTTATATAACAAGTACGTTTGATGATGTATGTGCTATTGAAATGGAAGCTGGAGCAATTGCTCATTTATGTCATACACATAAGATTCCATTTGTTGTATTTAGATCAATTAGTGATGTAGTTGGAAAAGAAGATAACAACCAAGTACAATTTGAAGAGTATATCGAACAAGCCTCTAAAAACTCTGCCTTAGCAGCAACAAAAATAATAGAATGTGTTTAATTTAAAGTGTGATTATGTCTATTCATAATCGCTTTTTTTTGTTATAATAGACAAGTGATTTATATATACTCTAAGTATAAAGGAGACAACTATGAGCAAATTAGTTAGTGTAATAATACCTTGTTATAATGAAGAAGAAAATATTTCTAATTTATATAATGAGTTAATAGAGAAATTAAATAAAAGTGTTAGTTATGAATTTCTATTTGTTGATGATGGTTCAAAAGATAAAACAACAAATGAAGTACAAACACTAGGAGAAGAAGATAAAAGAGTTAAATTAATTGATTTTTCAAGAAACTTTGGTAAAGAAGCAGCAATGCTTGCTGGACTAGATTATGCAGCTGGGGATGCTGCTGTAATTATAGATGCAGATTTACAAATGCCAGTTGCTACTATAAATGATTTGATAAAATTATGGCAAGAAGGAAATAAATTAGTTTTAACATACAAAACAAGAAGAAAAAAAGGTTTGAAATCAAAACTAGCAACTAAGTATTATGATGTTTTTAATAATATAAGTGATACTCAGATTCAAAATGATGCACTTGATTTTCAAATTATGGATCGCGAAGTAATAAATACAATATGTAGTATGAGGGAACGTACTAGATTTTTCAAAGGAATTACTGGATATATTGGATATGATTTTAAGATAATTCCTGTTGATATTAGTGAAAGAACAGCAGGTGAGAGTAGTTTTTCATCATCGAAGACATTGTTTTCGTATGCCTTTAAATCAATTGCATTGTATTCTGATTTACCGCTGAAATTTTCAATTATAATTGGTGGTATAACAGCTTTTATTTCGTTTCTTTATTTAATATTTATAGTTTTTAATACTTTAATTAATGGAATAGGAGTTCCAGGTTATGCATCTACACTTGCTATTATGATGTTTTTATTTTCAATTGTATTAATTATTTTAGGGGTTATGGGATACTATATTTCATTAATTTATAATGAGGTAAAACAACGACCTAATTACATTGTAAATGAAACTAAAAACATTGAAGAGGAGTAGATTTATGATTGACTTTTTAAAGAGAAATAAATTCTTATTAATACAGATTTCTATTTTAATAATAGGAATCATAATATACTTTAATCTTTTGAATGGGGCAGATTTGTATCTAGGGAAATTAGAAAGTGATTTTCAAACACAGCATATTAGATTAATAGAATATATGCGTCAAAACTTTTTTGAAACACATGATTTAATTCCACAATTAAGTTTAAATCTAGGTGGAACCACTAATTTTGCTGATTTATATTATTATGGAATGTATAATCCATTTATAATGCTCTCATATCTATTTCCTGGTATTTCAACACCAGATTGGATGCAAATAGTATATGGAAGCATAATTGTACTAACATATATTGCTATGCATAATCTTTTAGTTAAGCATAATATTAAGTATCACATTATAATTGCATTAAGCTTAGTGGCTGCTTTTGCTCCACCAATATTAAATCATATGTCGCATCATATAATGTTTATATATTATTTTCCAATTATGATTTTTTCTTTAATTGCGATTAGAAATTTAATTGAGAAAAATATAAAGTATCAATTTATTATATGCGTTGCATTGATTCTATTCACAAACTTTTTCTTTGCTTTAACTATTGGATTTATCCAATTATTATACTTTATTTTAGTATTATATTTTGAAAAAAAATTAGATGCGAAAGAGCGTAGAAAGGCACTAGGAAGACTTATCTTCTCATACTTAGTAGGTATCTTAATAGGTATGTTACCATTCTTAGTTCAAGCAGATGTTCTTTTAAGAGGCGATCGTCTAGGTGTAGAGAAGCTTATTCCAAAATTATATAGAGATGCTCTAAATGAATTGTTTGTTAGTAAATATGCGTTTGGATTAGGTGTTTTCTACTTATATGCACTAGTATCATCATTAGTAAACTTTAAAAATAAGTTTAGCTTGGTAGGTATTTTAATTTTATTTTTATTTACATTTAGTGGGCATTTAAATTATATTTTGAATGTATTTCAATATATTCATGCTAAAGCATTCATATACTTTATACCTTTAGTTCTAGTAATTGTAGCTATTAATTTAAATGAGATGACTAATAAAAAGAAACTAATTTCTATTTTAGGTACATTATTATTTGTGATGATATACTTTATTGGAATTACAAAAGTTCCACCACTTAAAAACTACTTTAGTGATTATTATTTGATAATGATTTTACAGTTTATTGTTTTAGTTGTATTAAGTTTTAACTTTAATAAAATTGTTCTAGTCGTTAGTATTATATCCTCTTTGGTATTGGTTTACTTTACAGTAAATAATTGTTTTAATTCGATTTCTAAACAATCATTTAATAAAGATGTACTTAATGTTGAACAAGTGGATTATAGCGACAATGATTTTTATCGACAATCGTATAAAGTAAACACAGCCCCATCTTTAAATACGCGAAGTGCTTTAATGTATACTTCACTACTTAATGAAAATTACTATAAATTTTTTAATGATTTTTTAGAACTGGAAACTACATCATATAACAGGATGAAAAAGAATGCTGCAATAGATAATCAGATTCTTAGAAAATACTTTGGTATTACACATGCTAGGGATAAGTTTATTTCAAAGGATGTGCATCCATTTATTCATGGTGTTGAAGATAAAGATGTTTATCGTTTAAATGATTTAGAAAAGCTTTCTAAGATGGAACGCATGATTGCATTAAATGATGGGGTCTTTATTGAAGGAGAGAAACAAAGTTTTGTAAAAAGCAAAGTAGAACCAAAGATTGTTTACGATAAACCTCTAACTAACAAAGGAAAAAGTATTATAATAGACGTACCTGACTATCAAGATGGATTATATCAGATCGTTATTGAAGCAAAAGGTAAACTAAAAGGAAAAGATGAATTTGTTGCTAAATCACATAAAGCTACAATTAAGAAGAAAAATATTTACGGTGAACCTGAAGTAAGACGTGGGACTATCTTTTTAGATAGTGCACAAGCTAAGAAGAATATTACTCTAGAAGTTCCTAAGTATAAAAACAACTACCAAAATATTAAGGTGTTATTTTATAAAAAGAGTGATATTGATCAAAAGGACTATAAAGTAATAAAGGCAACTAATCCTAAATCAGTAAATAATAAAGGATATAACTTTGATATTGATATGAAGAATAACGGTTATATTTCTTCAAGCATATATTATGATACTGGATATACCATTAAAATAGACAACAAGGAAGTTAAAAAAGAAAAAATTAATGATATGTTTTTAGGTGCTAAGATTGAAAAGGGTAAACATCATGTGGATATATCATATGAAATGCCTAGTTTTAAATTAGCGCTTGCATTAAGTGGTATTGGATTATTTATATTAGGATTTATTATGATTGATGAGATTAAAATATTTAATAAATCATTCTTTAGATTTGGTTTAGTGGGTGTATTTAATACAATAAACTATTTTGTAATGTATACAATATTATTAAAATTATTGCCATATGGATTTGCACATATTATTGGATTTGTTTATAGTGCATTTGTTTCGTATTTTATAACTACAATGTATACCTTTAAAACAAAACCAAGTATTAAAACTTTTATAGCATTTCCATTAACTTATTTACCAAATTTAATAATGAGTACATTTGGGACAATGTTCTTAGTAGAGTTTAATATTATTGGGCAACAGTTTGCTTCACTAACTATGATGTTACTTGCAATACCAATAACATATATAGTAAATAGACTAATATTTACTAAGAAAAAAAGAGAAGTGTTTCAGTAGTGAACATAATCATATAAAGGGTGTTTTTCTTGATAAAAACACCCTTTTATTATATAATTATAGAGGCGTTATAAAAACTAGGAGGAATTAAAATATATGAAAACAAAAATGAATGAATTAGAAAATTCAATGGTTGAAGTAACTGTTAATGCAAATAAAGATGCATGGAAAAAAGCTCAAGAGGATGAGTTAAAAAAAGCAGCAGAAAATGTTGAAATTGATGGATTTAGAAAAGGAAATGCTCCTTTAAACAAAGTTAAACAACATGTTAATCAATTTGATGTATTATCTAGTGCGGCTGATACATTATTAAATGATATGTTTAGAAAAGCAATTGAGGATCATGATTTATGGCCAGTTGCTAATCCAGAATTAAATGTTAGTAAAATGGATGAAGAAGAATTAGAAGTAATCTTTAACATTGCTATCAAACCTGAGTTTGAAGTAGCTAACTATAAAGGACTTTCAGCAGAGAAAGAAACTGCAGTAGTTGAAGATAGTGAAATTGAACAACAACTTGAAGCTTTAAGAGCTCAACAAGTTACTTTAGAAGTAGTAGAAAAAGCAGTTGAAAATGGAGATACTGCTGTTATTGATTTTGAAGGATTTAAAGATGGGGTTGCATTTGAAGGCGGAAAAGCTGAATCATTCCCATTAGAAATTGGTTCTGGTCAATTTATTCCTGGTTTTGAAGAACAATTAGTAGGAACTAAAGCTGGAGATGTATTAGATGTTGAAGTTACATTCCCAGAAGAGTACCAACAAGAAGATTTAGCTGGTCAACCAGTTGTCTTCAAAGTAACTGTACATGAAGTTAAACAAAAAATTGAAGCGGAATTAAACGATGAATTTGCTGCATCAATTGGTGTTGAAAATGTAAATACAATGGCTGAGCTTAAAGAAGATATGTCAAAACAAATGTTAGCTCAAAAACAAAATGAAGTTGAAATGAAATATACTAATGCTTTAATGAAACAAGTTGCAGATGCTACTGAAATTGCAGTGCCTGAACTAATGATTAAAGGTGAAGTAGATGCTCTATATCAACAATTCATGCAAAATTTACAACAACAAGGTTTAAATGAAGAAATGTTCTTACAAATGACAAATCAAAAACCAGAAGATTTAAGAGAACAAATGGAAGCAGATGCAGTTGATAAAATTAAATTTACTTTAATTTTAGAAAAAATTGCTGAATTAGAAGGAATTACTGTAGATCCTAGCGAATTAGATTCAGAATATGCTAAAATGGCTGAAATGTATAATATGGAAGTTGAGCAAATCAAGCAAATGATTCCTGATACAGCAGGTTTAGAATTTGAATTAAAAATGCAAAAAACAGCTGACTTAGTTAAGGAAAATGCAAAATAAGACGCGCTTTGCGTCTTGTTTTTTTCAAAGAATAAAAGGAGGGATGAGTCATGAGTTTAGAAGAAATGAAGATTAGTGTTCCTGTTGTTATAACAAGGGGGATGTTTATCTATCCAAATAATACATTTAATCTTGAAGTAGGTCGTACTAAAAGTTTAAACGCAATTACCCAGGCTCAAGAAGTATATGATAATTATGTTTTCATAACTTCACAACGTGATCCTGAAGTAGATATTCCTAGTGCTGGTGATATCTATTTGGAGGGGAGTCTTTGTCGTATCAGATTAGTTAAAACTAGAGATGATGGCAGTATGAGAGTAAGCCTAGAAGGTATTGATCGTGCTGGTATTATTGATATTCGTGAAGAAGAGGGATTATTCTTTGCTGATATTCAAGTTAAATCTGATTATTCAGAAGATGAATTAAAAGAAGCAGCACTTGTAAGACAAGTAGCTAAATCAATCGATGATTTGGTAAGTGTAATACCTAATGTGCCTCAAGAAATTGTAAATGAAATTACTAAAGGAATTTCTGCTGCAAACTTAAGTAATATGGTAGCACAATACTTTCCAATGTATATTGAAAAGAAGCAAGAGCTTATTGAAGAATTGAATATTAATAAGCGTTTAGAAATGGCTCTTGAAGAAATTCACAATGAAATGATTGTTTCACAAATAGAAGCTTCTATTAATGAAACTGTTCAAAATCGTATCAATGAAAATCAAAAAGAATTCTATTTAAGAGAACGTTTACGTGTTATTAAAGAAGAATTAGGGGATACAGTTGATAAAGATGATGAAATAGAAGATATTAGAACTAAAATAAAAGAAGAACCATATCCACAAGTCATTAAAGATAAAATTAATGAAGAACTTAAAAAATATGAAATGATGCCACCTGCTAGTTCAGAAGCAAGTGTCATTAGAACATATGTAGATTGGTTAATTAAGATACCTTGGTATCAAACTACAGAAGATGAAAGTGATTTAAGTGCTATCGAAAGTGTTTTAGATAGAGATCACTTTGGTCTAGAAAAAGTAAAAGAGAGAATCTTAGAACATATTGCAGTTATGAAGAATACTAATTCTTTAAAAGCTCCAATTATTTGTTTAGTAGGTCCTCCAGGAGTTGGTAAAACATCAATTGCTAAATCAATAGCTCATTCACTTAATAGAGAATTTGTTAAAGTATCTCTTGGTGGAGTTAAAGATGAATCTGAAATTAGAGGACATCGTAGAACTTATTTAGGTTCAATGCCAGGTCGTATCATGCAAGGTATGAAAAAAGCTGGTGTGGTTAATCCAGTCTTCTTACTAGATGAAATAGATAAGATGGCAAGTGATTATAAAGGCGATCCTGCTAGTGCAATGTTAGAAGTTTTAGATCCTGAGCAAAATTCAATGTTTAGTGATCATTATATTGAAGAGACATATGATCTTTCAAATGTTATCTTTATCGCAACCGCAAACTATCTTGAAAATATTCCAAATGAACTTAGAGACAGATTAGAAATTATTCAATTATCTAGTTATACAGAATTAGAAAAAGTAATGATTGCTAAAGACCACTTAGTTGCTAAACAAGCAGATGTTCATGGTTTAAAGAAAAGCCAACTTAAAATAAGTGATGCTACTTTAAAACATATTATTCAAGGGTATACTAGAGAAGCGGGAGTTCGTCAATTAGAACGTACAATTGCTAAACTAGCTCGTAAAAATGTAGTTGAATTAATGAAAAATGAAGAAACTAAATCAATTAATAAAAATGTTGTGCATGAATATTTAGGTAAACCAACATTTACACACACTTCAAAAGAAAAGAAAAATCAAGTTGGAGTTGTAACTGGTTTAGCTTATACTGCTTTTGGTGGTGATATTCTTGCTATTGAAGTTAATTACTTTAAAGGTAAAGGAAGATTAGTAATAACTGGACAACTTGGTGATGTTATGAAAGAATCAGCAAGTATTGCTCTAGATTATGTAAAAGCTAATGCTTCTAAATATGGAATTGATTATAAAGTATTTGAAGAAAATGATATTCATATTCATGTTCCTGAAGGAGCAGTTCCAAAAGATGGACCATCTGCAGGTGTAACACTTACTTCAGCAATTATTTCAGCCTTAACAAACAAAAAAGTTAATGCATCAATTGGAATGACTGGAGAAGTTACACTTCGTGGTAATGTACTACCTATTGGTGGTTTAAAAGAAAAATCAATATCAGCACATCGTTCAGGATTAAAGAAAATAATTATTCCAAAAGAAAATGAAAAAGATATTGAAGATATTCCAAAAGAAGTTCAAGATGATTTAGAAATCATGCTTGTTGATAAAGTTGAACAAGTAGTTAAGGAAGTACTTGTTTAATGAAGATATCTAGTTCTTACTATTTAGTAGGTGGGACTAAAGTTGATAACTTTCCTGAAACAAACATGCCTGAATTCTTTCTTTGTGGAAGATCAAATGTAGGAAAATCAACTTTTATCAATACCCTATTTAATAATTCAAAACTAGCACGTACCTCATCAAAACCTGGGAAAACTCAGGTTTTGAATTGGTTTGTGATCAATGAAAAGTTTTGCATTGTAGATGCTCCTGGGTATGGATATGCTAAAGTAAGTAAAAAACAACTTGAAGAATTTGGAATGATGATTGAAGAATATTTAGTAAATAGAAAAAACTTAAAAGAAGTTATTATGCTATTAGATTATCGACATAAACCAACAGAAGATGATGTTATGATGTATAATTTTTTAAGCTATTATAATATACCAGTTACTTTTGTTCTTACAAAAGAGGATAAAGTAAAAAGAAATGATCGCAAGAAAAACTTAGACATGATAATGAAAGAAATGGGATGTGAAGATAAAGAAAAATATATTCCATTTTCATCAGTATCTAAAATGAATATAGATAAAGTATTTTCTATTTTTAGTAAACATTTATAAAAGGGGTGTATAGATTTGCAATCTATAAAAACATTTAAAAATAAAATAATAAAAAGCATAAAAAATAAAACACTTCCATTTGTTAATTTATATACAAAACATAGTTCAATTGATAATAATTTAATTGTGTTAGTTTCATTTTTCGGAAGAAATATAGGAGATAATCCAGGGGGAATATATGATTATCTTAAAGATTCAGGTTATGAAGTGGTCTTTTTAGTTAAAAGACCAGAAGATTATCCAGATG
The DNA here is from genome assembly GCA_036640095.1 of Erysipelotrichales bacterium. GTDB lineage: Bacteria > Bacillota_I > Bacilli_A > JAJDGJ01 > JAJDGJ01 > JAVWHL01. The sequence goes on from JAVWHL010000010.1 coordinate 21,083, forward strand.
TCAATTGTGTAAGAATGTATAGTATGAAAAGCTATATTCTACTTAGAAAAGCTAAATTGATTATTAGTAATTCGCGCATGACACCTAAGTGGATTAAAAAAGAGGGACAAACTTATATTCAAACATGGCATGGTACACCTTTAAAACGTCTAGTGCACGACTTAGAAGTCTTTAATATGCCAAGTGCTGATAGTATTGAAGATTACTTTAAATTATTTGATGATGAAGTGAAAAGATGGGATTATTTACTTAGTCCATGTCCATTTACAACTGAAAAGTTAAGAAGTGCATTTCAATATGAGGGTGAAGTATTAGAAATAGGTTATCCAAGAAATCAAAAATTATTCGATTACAAACAAGAGGATATAAGTGAAATTAAAAAGAAACTTGGTCTTGAAGTAGATGATAAAGTTATATTATATGCTCCAACATATCGTGATAATTTAAATAGAGGTGTAGGAAAATATTATTTTAATACACCATTAGAATTTGATAAACTAAGAAAAGAATTTCCAGAATATAAAATTTTAATAAGATACCATTACTCTATTGTAGAATCAGAAGATTTTGAAAACGAAAATATAATAAATGTTTCTCAATATGATGATATTGCTGATTTATATTTAGTCTCAGATGTTCTTATTACAGATTATTCATCAGTATTTTTTGATTATTCAATTTTAGAAAAACCTTTCTTATTCTTTATGTATGATATAGAAGAGTATGCTAATGATTTAAGAGGTTTTTATTTGGATGTTTATAATGATTTTCCAATTAAACCAGTTACAACTACTGAGGGAATAATTGAACAATTAAAAAACATTGATAATTATAATTTCAAAGATTTTTCTGATGAGTACAATCCAAAAGAAAATATTCATTGTAAAGATAAATTACTTAGCTGTATAAATGAAATAATGGAAAGTAAATAGTAAGGAGATGTCCTAATTGAAAAGATTTATAAAAGAAACATTTAAAAAGAATCCTTTAATACATAAATTAGTTGTTAATCATAGATTAAAAAAGAAGCAACAACTTGCAAAAAAATATTATGAATCACAAGATATTGATAATAAAACAATTATCTTTAGCTCATTTTATGGAAGAGAATATTCAGATAGTCCTCGAGCTATTTATGAAGAAATGATAAATGATTCATATTTTGATGATTATACCTTTATTTGGTCATTTAAAGAACCAGAAAAATATAGGGAAATTAAAGAACTTGAAAGAGCAATCCTCATTAAAAATGTTAGTGAAGAATTTTTTAAGTGTATGTATAAATCTAAATATTGGGTATCAAATTCTAGAATGTATCCTTACATTGAAAAAAGAAGTGAACAAATACTAATTCAAACATGGCATGGTACACCACTAAAGAAAATTGGCTGCGATATTGATGTTGATGGAAATAATGCTAGACATGCTAAAAATGAATTAAATAACTTATATATTGAAGATGCAATAAAATATGATTATATGCCTTCACCATCTAAGTATTATTCACAATGTATTAAAAGTGCCTTTAGAATTGATGATACAAGCAAGATCCATGAAATAGGTTATCCTCGTAATGATATCTTGAAAAAGTATAATGTTGATAAAATAAATGAAATAAAAGAAAAATTTAACATTGATAAAAAACGAAAAGTAATTGCATATGTTCCAACGTGGAGAGACAACAAATATCAAAATGGTGAGTATATATCTGATTTAGAATATGATTTTTTTGATTATTTAAAAAAAGAATTAAGTGATGAATATATCCTTATATATCGTACTCATTATTTTATTGCAAATGATTTTAAATTTAATAAATATAGTGATTTTATTGTTAATGGTAGAATCTTTGAAGATATAAATGATTTATATTTAATATCAGATATGTTAATTACAGATTACTCATCAGCTTTCTTTGATTATGCTAATCTAAATAGAAAAATGATTTTCTATATGTATGATTATGAAGAGTATAAAAATAAAACAAGAAATTTCTATTTAGATATTGATGCTTTACCTGGTAATATAGTTAAAACAAAAGAAGCATTAGTTAAGGAAATAAATAATGATAACTTTGATATAAATAGAGTAGAAAAATTTAATAATGAATATAATTATTTAGAAGATGGTTATGCAGCTAAAAGATTAGTTGATGATATATTTAAATAGTTGTTGAAACCCTTACTTATCTGTATAAGTTTAAGGGTTTTATTATTAAAGTTGACTATAAATAGTGGTGAACATTATATTTGTGAAGTTTAAACTCTAAGGTGTTTATGCTATAATAATGAAGGTATGGAAGGGTTGATAGAGTGGAATTAATATTAGATATGGAATTAGAGACATTTGATAAGTTTATATTAAAAAGTCCTAATGTAAATATAATGCAAACTTCAGCATGGGCTAAATTAAAAGATGGGGATTGGAAACCTCATTATTTAGGATTTAAAGAAAATGATAAAATAGTTGCATGTGCTCTTTTACTAGAAAGAAGCGCATTTTTAGGATATTCAATGTTTTATTGTTCGCGTGGATTTGCGATTGATTATCATAATGAAGAATTATTAGAAGATATAATCAAACTAACTAAAGAATATGTAAAGAAAGAAAAAGGATTTTTATTAAGATTTGATCCTGAATTACCTTTATATAAAAAAGATTCAAGAACATCTGAAATAATAGAAGATAATACTGAAATCTTCAATATTATTAATAAGCGTGCTAAAAATACTGGATTAGATAAAAGTATGGATAGTACTTTTCAACCTCGTTTTCAAATGGTCGTTAATTTAAAAGATGGGGAACTTAAAGAAAAAGTAAAGTCTAAAAAAAGAAGGCTTGTAAATGATAATTATATTGATACAAGAGGATATAAAATAATTGAAAATACTAATGTTGAAGGGGTTAAAGAATTTGCTCGCTTATCACATTTAACGGAATTAAAACAGGGTGTGGCTTTGCGTAATGAAGATTATTTTATGAAAATGTATGATATGTTTAAAGATAGTAATAATATCAAAATATTTATGGCACAAGTTGAAATTGATATATTAATTGAACAGATTAAAAGTACTTCTAATAAAGAAGAAGAGATTAATAAATTAGAAGAGATAAAAAAAGAAAAAGGTAATATAGTTAATACTAATGCAATTATTTGTATTTATGGGACTGATATGGTTCAAATGTTCTATGGTGCTTCAGATGATGATTTTTCTAGATATAAAGCTGGATATAAACTTCATTTTCATGCTATGGAAGATGCTCAAAATCTAGGATATAGCTATTTTAATTTAGGTGGTGTAGCAGGTACTCTTGATGATGGTTTAACTAGATTTAAAAGTGAATTTCATCCTGAATTATTTGAATATGTTGGTGATTTTGATGTTGTTGTAAATAGTTTTGTTTATAAGCTATTTATTAAAGGATTACCTCTTATGAAAAAAGCATTAAGAAAGATTAGAAAAAATGATTAGTTCAACAAGTAATAAGATGATAAAAGATTTAAAGAGATTGATGTTAAAGAAATATCGTGATAAAGAGGGTCTCTTTTTAGTTGAAGGATGGCATCTTATTGAAGAAGCACATCAAGCCAATTGTTTAATTAAGACTATAACAACTAGTGAATATCAAATTGATGGTGTAGAAAATATAATAGTTAGTGATGAAGTTATTAAAACTTTAAGTAATTTTAAAAGTCCACCTCAAATTATTGGAGTATGTAGATCATTCAATAATAAATTAGATTATGATCATAATTATCTGATTTTAGATGATGTTCAAGATCCTGGTAATGTTGGGACAATTATTAGAAATGCATTAGCCTTTAATTATAAGAATATTATCTTATCAAAGGGATGTGCAGATATCTACAATGAAAAAGTAATACAAGCATCACAAGGTGCAATATTTAAATTAAATATAGTAAGAGAAGATATTCTTACTAAGATTATTGACTTACAAAGTAATAAGTATAAGGTTATAGCAAGTTCACTTAGTAATGCTAAGCCTTTAACTAAGAATGAAGTGATTTTGGATAAGAAAGCAATTGTATTAGGTAATGAGGGTAGTGGAATAAGTAGTGAAGTACTTGATATGGTAGATATATCGTATTATATAAATATCAGTAATATTGACTCATTAAATGTAGCTAGTGCTAGTTCAATACTATTATATCAATTTAGTGAATAATCTAGCTAAGTGAGTGTTTATTATGTTATAATATAAGGGAGTTATTTTAGAAGATAAGTAAAATAATGTAATATTAAAGTTCAAAAGGAGAAGTGTAATGAAAAACGTAGTCGGAAGTATTTATACTGGAGAAGTAGTATTAAAAGAACAAAATTCATATTTATTGGATTTAGGAATTGGATTTGATGCAATTCTTACATTCGAAGAAGCAGAGAGAGAATTAGAGATAGGCGATGAGGCTGATGTAATTGTAACTCATTTTAATAAAGATGATTACTATGTATCAATGCGTGGAGTATCACGTCGTCGTTTAATTGAAGATTTAGAAAAATTAGTTGATACTGATGAAACTATCAAAGGTAGAGTAACTGGTTTTAGAAATAAAAGATTTAGTATTGATTTAGGTAGTGGTGTTAAAGGTAGCGTATATGTAAAAAACATGGATACTAAATTTATCAACGAAGGTGATGAATACCTAAATAAAGAATATGATTTTAAAATCATGAAAAGAGCAACTCGTGGTTTTGAAGATTTTGAATTAAATAGAAGAGACTTAGTAGCTCAAGAAAATGAAGAAGCTAAAGCTGATTTCTTAAGTAAATTTAACTTAGGCGATGAAGTTGAGGGTGTTGTTGTTGAAGCTATTAATGCTGGAGTTATCTTAGATGTAGATGGAACTAAATGTTTTATTCCAAGATCTGAAATTTCTCATTTAAGAAGTTCTGCTTTACCTGAAGTTGGAAGTAAATTCAAAGCAGTTATTGAAGAAGTGCAAGAGCGTAGTTTAAGATTAAAAGGTTCTATTAAGAAATTAATTGAACATCCATTTAAACAAGCTAAAGATATCAAAGTTGATGATAAACTAAATGGTAAAGTAGTTCGTAAATCTGATTATGGCCTATTCGTAGAGTTATTTGAAGGTGTTGATGGACTAGTTCATATTAGTGAAGTAAGCTACGAGCATACTAAAAACTTAGACGCATTTGAAGTAGGTCAAGAAGTTGAAGTTAAAGTAATTAATATTGATCATGATAAACATAAAATTGGATTATCAATCAAGAAATTACAACCTTCTCCATACCAATACCTAAGAGAAAAAACAAATGTAGGAGATACTATTAGTGTCTTAATTAAACGTATCACTGAAAATGGTGTTCGTGTAATGGTATTTGATAATTTCTATACAACAATCATTAATGAAGATATTTATGATTTCTCAAAAATTAAACCAACATTAAGAATTAATGATCGTTTAGAAGTAATAGTAACAGAACTTGATGATGAAAATGAAAAAATATCATTATCTAATGAAGAATTTGTAAAACAAGGATATGAGTTATTAGAATCTAGCATTTAAAAAAAGAGGATAACTCTTTTTTTGTATTGGAGTGTGATTTTTTGAAAAGAAGAAAAGTATTTATTTTATCATTCATATTAATATTTAGTGTTGTATATGCTCATCTACTTAAAGTTGATAAAGATGCACGTGCTCAAAAGAATATTATTAAGTTTCAAAGTGAATATAAAGAGTTTGTCGAAAAGAAATATATATTTAATAATAAACTTTTAAATGATGTAGCTGATGCTACTTTTAATAAGAAAGATTTACCAAGTTTTTATGATGAAATGAAAGTATCTACCTTTCAAAATATAGAAAAACAATTCTTAAATGAACTATATGATTTTAATTTCTATAAGGGTGAAAATACAATTTCGTATAGTAAAGAAAATAAAGAAAGTCATGATCAACTAATTAAAAGTGGAGAAGCTATTTTAAAAGAAAAAAATAATGAAGAGAAAATTAGAATCATTAAAGAACTTAAAACAGT
>JAVWHL010000010.1:27109-32621 GCA_036640095.1 Erysipelotrichales bacterium
TCTAAATAATATATCTAAATTAGAATTAGAGAATGATAAAAAAGCTATTGATGAATTTAATATGGCTGTAAATAATTTAGAGACTAGAAGTAAAACTGATAAAGGGTGTTTTAGAAATCAAACAAATTCTAAATGGAAAATAGATTTAGAAGCATCAAGTAAATTATGTAATGCACTAGGCTTTTCTAATTGTCAAAGATACGATAATGAAAATGGAGAACAACAATTTAATGGTTTCTCTTTAAATGATCCTGCATCTTTTTTAAAGGATACAAATTATGTTGAATATGTTTCTTTTGATAGTGATGATTTTAGATTAGAATATAAAGAAAAATTTGAGAAACTAAGCAGTAAATATAATATTTTTAGTGAAGTATATACTCATAATGTAAATGGTAAAGACATTTATAAGTATAATATAGTAGCAATCGATAAGAGTTATATTATTGGTTGCTCAAAACCTAAATAGGAGTGAGAATATGAAAAAATTAATATCTGAATATGTCTTATTGACGTTTCTATCATTACAGACATTATTTTATGGTTATGGACTAATTGGTATGCAAAAAGTTCTTAAAGATCCTGATATGATGAAGCAAGTAAGTGATGTGCTTGAACAAAGTTCTATGAACTCAATTATTACTCAATCAGGATATGCAATTGAAGATTTAATTAGTCAAGCAAGTACAGTAATACTTGGTGCTACTATCTTAAGTGCTGTTCTTTTAGTAATATTTTTAATTGCCTTTATCAAAAGAAGTTCACTGTTCTATTATATAGCTTCAGCATTTCTTTTAGTATTTGCATTTATGTATATGATGAGCTCACTATTTGTACTTGGAATGATTTTCTCTTTAATGATGTTCTTTAGTGTTAGAATTGCGAATACATTAAAAGTATATGCAAAATTAAATGAATATCAAAACATATCTCAAGATAATCAAGAGAAGACAGTAATAGACATTGAAGTATAGGTTGGTGATAAAATGGAATTAAATGCAATATTAATAGGAGTAAGTAGTTATAGTGAAAAATTAGAGAAATCTATGAATGAGTTAGAACAACTTGCTTTTGCTAATGAGATTAAAGTTTCAAATAGAATGGTACAATTGCTTAATTCACCGAGTAATTATGGTTATTTTAGAAAAGGCAAATTAGATGAGTTAAACAATTATTTAAACAATCATGATGAAGTAAATATTGTAATTGCTGATGATGAATTAAGTTCATCTATTATCAGAAATATAAAGAAGAGTATTGATAGAAAAGATATTATGGTTATGGATCGTACTACCCTTATTTTAGATATCTTTGAAAAAAGAGCTCAAACTAAAGAAGCTATTAATCAAGTTAAGATTGCAAAATATCAATACCAACTTACTCATCTAGTTTCAGTAAATGAAAACTATGACCAACAACGTGGTAGTTCAGCATTACATAATAAAGGTGCTGGAGAAAAACAGATTAATTTAGATCGAAATGAAATAAATAAAAGAATATCTATATTAAAGAAAGATATTGAACAACATAAAAAGGTAGTCCAAGAAAAACAAAAACAAAGAGATGAAAATGGATTATTTAAAGTAGCATTAGTTGGATATACTAATGCTGGTAAATCTACTATAATGAATAATCTTGTTCAAGAAGATAAACAAGTATTTGAAAAAGATATGTTGTTTGCTACTTTAGATACAAGTACTAGAAATGTTTACTTGAAAAACAATCGCAGTATTCTATTAAGTGATACAGTAGGTTTTATTGATAAATTACCTCATAATTTAGTTGTATCATTTAATTCAACTTTAAAAGAGGCACTAGATGCTGATTTAATCCTTTATGTAGTTGATTTTAGTGATGAGAATTTTCAAAATCATATACAAGTAACTAATGATACTCTAGAAGAAATTGGTTTAAAAGAAGAAGTAAAACAATTATATATTTATAATAAAATTGATAATATAGATAAACCAATTCCATCAGTAAGAAAAGATAATATTGTCTATATGAGTGCACGCAATGAAATAGGAATACAATTAATAAAAGATGTAATATATGAAGAATTATTTTCATGTATGAAACGTACTAAATTATTAATTCCTTATTCTAAAAGCAATCATTATGATTATCTTAATAAAACATGTAATATAGTTGAAGTAGAAAACACTAATGATGGATATCTAATATCAGTTGATCTATTAGATAAAGAAATAGAATATTTTAAAGAATATATCTCAATATAAAAACAGACTTTTGAAAGTCTGTTTCTTTTTTTAGAAAAATATTATATAAGATAAAGTTGATATTATTATTAAAACTACAACAGATACAGATATTAAAGATAAATCATAAGATAAATTATCGAATTGACTACTTCTAACCTTCACAAAATTATAATAGAACCATCCTATATAGAATCCAATTACATATAACAGGATATCTGATAAATCAAAGACACCAACATGTAGTACATATTGAATACCTTCAATTCCAAAACCTAGTAACAAAATAGCAAGAAGTGAAAACTTTAAGTTATATCGATGATAGAAATAACCTAGCGGTAAGAATGCTAAAGTATTACCTATCATTAACATAAATTGACTAGGTTTAGGATAAGTAAAGAAGTATGGAACTAAATCTAATGTTGATGATTTAACGTTGCCAGTACTCTTAAAAAATAGTAAATATAATAATATAATAAAGTAAGAACCAATAAATAATATTGTCTCTACCTTATTTAGTTGGTATTGCTTAATAAATAATTTATATATAATATCAAGATAGAAAAATACTAGTACACTTGATATTAAATTAAATGTAAGAGGCGATAAATTAGTTAAGACAAGTATTCTTGAAGAGAAGAATAATAAATATATTAACGTAATCAATGCAATTACAATGTAAGGTCTATATTCTTTGTTCATAAAACCATCCTTCCAATGTGGTTATTATAACATATTTAGTGCTTAATTTGTGGTAAGCGTTTGAATATTAATGATATACGAAAAAGATTATTGTATAATATGTATAGTTAATTATGAGGTGATAGAAATGAAGATAGCATATTTAGTGGATAGTTCAATTTGTATTAGTTATGAGGATCAATTATTTAAGGCAGAGGATTGTTTTTTTATTCCATTACATTTAATGATTGATAATAATGATTATATTGATAATGACAAACTAGATCGTAATATGATTATAGAAGAGATGAAGAAAGCCAAGAAGATTGTAACTTCACAACCAACTATTTTTGAAGTGGAAGCTATGATTGATGATATCATTGATCAAGGATATGATGTATTAGTTTGTGCTTTAATAGGTAGTGGACTTTCTGGTACGCAAAACTTAATATATAGTTGTGCTTTAAATAAAAAGATAACAGTAGTAAATTTAGATTCTAAAGGAGTAGGTCCTATGCAAGGACATGCTATAAAGATGTTTAAAGAAGAAATTAAATTAGATAATTCTTTATTAGATGTGCAAGCTAAAGTACAACATATGTTAGATGTATCTAATTGTTATGCTGTTGTAGATGATTTAAACTATTTAAAAAGAGGGGGAAGAATCAACCTTTCAAGTGCCGCTGTAGGTTCTTTATTAAGAGTAAAACCTTTGGTAATGTGTAATAAGGATTCATTTGGTAAAGTAGTTCCAATTGGAAAAGTTAGAGTACGCTCTAAAGCTTATGAAAAACTTGCACAATTAGCTTTTGAAGAGATTGATTTAGATGAATATAAACTTTCAATTGCTCACTTTGGTTCAAAGGAAAATGCTAAAATAATGGAAGATATTATTTTAAAGGAAACACCAGATGCATTAATAGATACAATCGAATTGTGCTATGCAGTTGGAGCTCACACAGGACCTGGTAGTTTAGCTCTATTCACAACAAGAAAATAGAAATAGGGTGAAAGAATGAATTTTTTAGTAAATAAAGATAGTGTATTAGAAAGCTTAGTAGCTTTTGTTACAAATAGTCAGTTTATTGGAAGTGTTGTGGCAATTGTTATAGCAATAATTGCAGGACAAATGATTGAGAAAATCATTTATGATACAGTAGTATTCTTTTCTAAAAGTAGTGATAAAGTAAAGAAGAATATTATCTTGAAATCTTATTGTAACTTGATATCGACTGTATTAAAATATGTAATATATGTTATTGCGGTCTTAGTAATATTAAAGATATATGGTTTAACTTTAACTACTATTCTAGCATCAGCTGGGTTTATTGGAGTTATGATAACTTATATCTTCCAAGATTTAATTAAAGATGTCACAAATGGATTCTTCATTGTCTTTTCTACTCCTTTTGAAGTAGGAGATAATATTAAAGTTAATGATTTTGTTGGACAAGTTAGAGAAATTACTTCTCGCTACATTGTTTTAGTTGATGCACAAGGGGATAAATGTATCGTAAATAATAGGGCTATTGATCAAGTAATAGTGTATAATAAAGGTATTAATTTTAAAAAGAGGGTGAAATAATGGATTATGAATTAAATGATATTGTTGAGCTAAAGAAAGACCATCCATGTAAATTATCAAAGGAATGGAAGATAATTAGAATGGGTGCTGATATTAAAATTGAATGCCTAGGTTGTAATGCTATTGTGATGCTGCCTAGAGAGAAGTTTAATAAAAAAATAAAAAAGGTTATAAAACATAATGAATAATAAAGTTAGTCAATTAGCAACTACATTAGGATTAAACTACGATGTAGAAGCTTTTAAAGAAATGGATAAAGATATATTAATTCCAGAAGTTAATCGTGTTGGTTTAGAACTTGTTGGATTTAAAGAAATGTTTAATGCAAAAAGAATACTGATACTTGGTAATAGAGAACTTGCTTATATTAAGAGTATGAAGCAAGAAGATATTATTAATGTTTTCAGTTTTCTTTTTTGTAATGAAACTCCTTGTTTAATAGTATCTCGTGATAATGAGACACCTTCTATTATTAGAGAACTTGCTATTCAAGCAAAGATTCCTATTTTAAAATGGTCTGGATCAACATCTAGATTATTATTACAATTATATGCTGTTTTAGATGAATGGTTTGCACCTAAAATGATGATTTCAGGAACGTTAATGCAGGTTCATGGTAAGGGCGTTTTAATCCAAGGGCCATCTGGTATAGGTAAATCAGAAATAGCTTTAGAACTAATGAAAAGAGGTCATAACTTAGTTAGCGATGATAGTGTTGAAGTATCTCTATTTGATAATCGACTTCAAGGTAGAGCACCTCGTCTAATTAAGAATATGATTGAAATAAGAGGAGTAGGAATACTTGATGTAACACAACTCTTTGGACATGCAATTATAAGTGATGAATTAACAATTGATTATATAATTGAATTATCAAAGTGGGATAAGAAATTAACATATGAAAGAGTTGGAAACAATCGCCTTATTGAAAGTATAATGGGATGCGAAATTGAAAAAATTATTCTTCCAGTATCTGAGGGAAGAAGTATGGCAGATGTTATTGAAGTAAGTGTTACAAATTTTAAAC
>JAVWHL010000011.1:0-30803 GCA_036640095.1 Erysipelotrichales bacterium
AGTTTGTGCTAAGCTTAACATCGCAATAACAAAGACAAACATTATCAATGAAAGTGAAACTGAAAATACACTAAATACTCTTTTTAACATATTAATTCTCCTAACTATTTATTCCATGTAATTATAACATACTAAAATTATTTTTAATAGCATTTCAAGCTTGCTTTAGATTAAATATTTATGCTATAATTAGTAAGCAGTCAATAAAGACCAGAAAGTTGCCCGGGTGGCGGAACTGGTAGACGCACGGGACTTAAAATCCCGCGAATAGTGATATTCGTGCCGGTTCGATTCCGGCTCCGGGCACCATTTAAAACTTAACATCTCTAAGAGGTGTTTTTTTATTATCGTAAAACCATTTGATAAATTAGTGTATATTTTATATAATTAATAAGGTAGTACAAATTAACTTTATATGAAAGAGGTAGAATATGGAAAGACTAGCAAGATCAAAATCAATTACAATAGCCGCTCTTATAACATTTCTAATGGTTGGAATAGAAATAGTCCAAGCAATAAATGGAAAACCAATTCCAAGTGCTGCGAATCTTAGTGGAATATTAATCATATTTGTTCTTCCTATTTTATTTCTTATTATTAATAGAACACTTAAAAAAGCTCCTAAACCATATCTAACTAAAAAACAGAAAATCTTATTAGTAGTTGATACAATTCTTTTAGAATTATTTATAACTTTATTCTTTGCTGGTGTATATACTAGTTTAGCTGGTGATCTACAAGATAATCCTGGACTTGAGCTAAGTGATGGTGAATATATTTTCACCATGATATTACTAGCATGGCAACTTCTAGGTGAGGAAGCAATGAAAATAAGTATCTTCTTATTTATATATAAAGATATTAGTTACAAACAAGAAAAGAATAAACAATATGTTATAGCATGGCTTATTTCAGTAACAGTTTTTGGACTAATGCACTTAAGTACGTATGGATTTAACTTTGTTCATTGTATTTTAATTATTGGACTTCCAACAATATTATATGCAATAGTTTGGGCTATTAGTGAAAAGCCACTATATATGTGGTTAATTCATTTCTTATATGATTTCTTTATCTTCTCAATTGTATTCTTAGGGGTACAATAATAATATTTATTAAAAGTAAAACACCTCGTTTGAGGTGTTTTCTTTACCTATTATATGATATTTATTAATCTTCAATAATATAAGAACTAAGTATTTCACCATAATAAATAGTATGATAATCTTTATTAGCTCCATGAAAATTACTATCAACATCCTGAGGATATGATTTATCTTTGATTTCTTGAGGTATATTATTAATATCTTGTTCCTGTTTATAAATAACTTTGCACTCTAAAGTAAGCGGTAATTCCTTAATGCCAGGTACACTAATGTTTAGAGGCTCTTCAAGGCTTAAATTAAGCTCTTTTATCTTGTTTACCTTAGAACCAGTTTTAGTACCACAAACACCCAGTATTCTCTTATCATAGTCTTTGAATGGAATATTAATTGTAAATTCACCATTTTTATCTAATAATTCCTTTGTATAACGATTCTCTCTAACAAAAACAATAAACATAGGCTTTGCCCATTTAATACCTAATAATCCATAAGAAATAGTCATACTATTTACAATACCATCTGCTTTAGTAGTCAGTAAAACACCTTTTTCTACTTCCTTTAATATAGTTTGTGCATAATCAAATACTTCAATCTCTTTTTTCATATTAAAACTCCTTTAATTAAGTAAATATAATGACAATTGTTTTTAATATACTATAGCTATGATATTATTATAATACAGTAATATCTAAGTGTATAGAATGCACTTTTTAGATAGATACTATCTTGTAGGAGAGTGATTATTATAGAAAACAAAGAAGTCAACGTTAAACCTTTTGGATATGCTCTTTCAATGGTAGAAGGTAAATGGAAAATGCATATTCTTTTTTGGTTATGGAAATATGATGTAATGAGATATGGTGAAATAAAAAAATCTATTGGTGATATAACTCATAAAATGCTTTCAACTAAGTTAAGGGAACTTGAAGATGATGATTTAATAATACGAACTGAATATCCCCAGATTCCACCTAAAGTTGAATATTCCTTATCAATAAAAGGGCAATCACTTATGCCTGTACTTGATAGTTTATGTAAATGGGGTAATGAACACTATGATAAATAAAGGAGAACTAACATGGATTTATATAAAAATATTTTTATAAGAAAATCAATTAGAAAATATGATGGAACAAAATTTAGTGAAGAAAGATTAAATGAAATAAAAGATGTAGTTAACAACTTTGAAAAACTATATGATGATGTTGTCTTAGAATATAGAATTGTTGAACAAACAAAAGGAAGATTTACAATAGATGCACCTCATCATTTAATTATTAGTGGACATGGTGATAGTCGAGATCAAGAAGCTGCAGGATTCTTATTTGAACAATTAGTGTTATGGTTTGATGCTAATGGGATTGGTAGTGTATGGCAAGGAAATGCAAAAGATGATACTAAAAATAAAGATAAGAATAAAGATGATATAATAACTATTGCATTTGGAAAGGCACAAGAAGCAAATATTAATCGTGATTTGAATAGTTTTAAAAGAAAAGAAATTAATGAAATAACAAACATTTCTAATGATATTATGGAAGCAGTACGCTTATCACCATCAGGACTTAACTTACAACCTTGGTATTTTGAAGAAGATGAAAATTATATAAATGTATATGAAAAGAAACTTGGACTTCCTTTTGGTGCTATATATAAATTAACAAAGGTTGATCTAGGAATAGCATTAGCTCATTATATGATTGCTTGTTCTCATTTTAATAAAACATTTGATTTTATTAAAGATGATACGATAAAAAACAAAAAAGGATATAAACCTTTTGGAAAAATAAAAAAGAATTAAAAAGAAAGAGTGATTTAATTGGCAGCTATTTATATAATTACAACTATCTTTATTATTATTGGAATAGTAATGGTTGTAGTAGGTGCAAGAATAAAGAAAAAAGAAGAATTAATTAAAAATGCTAGATTATATGTTGAAGGAGAAGTAATTAAATATTCATCAACAAGTGGTAATCCTCCTCTAGTAGAATATTATGTAGATGGTGTAAAGTATCGTAGACCATTTAGATATACACTTGTAACAACAGTAGGAAGAACTTCAAATGAGAAGTATGCGGCTACAAATGATATTATGGATACTAAATTAAAAGTATATACTAACTCAGAATTCTCAATAAACACTTTAATGAGAGATAATTTTCCCATTGGAAAAAAGATGAAGGTTTTCTATGATGAAGATAATCCTAAATTATCTTATGTAGAAAGATATGCTAGAAGTATTGTTCCAAACGTTTTATTGTTTAGTGGTGCCTTTACTATGATACTTGGAATTATAAATATTATCTTAACAAAATTTATTTTTTAAAATGAACAACTAATAAGTTGTTTTTTTTATATTTTTTTTACTAAAACTATTGCATTATATATCTAATAGATATATAATATGAATGTATCTAATAGATATATGGCATTTATTGAGTTTAATATAACTTAAAACTAAAGGAGGAGATAATATGCCTGAAAAAGTTACAATGTATGAAATGTTTAAATATGTATTTAGAACTGTATTAAGAAGTAGAACGCTACTTTTTTTAAATATTATTTTACTTTTAGTTATTAGTGGAATAGAATTTATTGTTCCTCAAATTACAAGACATATCATAGATGTTGTTATACCGAGTAATGATTTAAGTCAATTATATGTTGCGGTCGCTGTATTTGTTGGTGCTGCAATTATATCTTTAGTTATATCATTTACTTCAAGTTATTTGATGAGTGTAATATCACAAAAATCAATAACACAATTACGAAAAGATTTATACAGTTATCTTTTAGAACTTGATACAGAATTCTTTGAATCTAGTAAAACTGGAGACTTAATGGTTCGTTTAACTAGTGATATTAGTAATTTACAAAATTTAATATCACCTTCAATGTTATCGATGCTAGGTAATTTCTTTACTTTTATAGCTGTCTTTATTTATATCTTTATTTTAAATTGGCAACTTGCTTTAGCTGTAAGTTTTACAATACCTTTAATGTTCATTGTATATCGTTTCTTTAAAAAAAGAATTAGAGCTGCATATAAAAAGGTTAAGGCTGCTGAATCTTCGATGAGTAATCAGATTCAAAATATGTTATCACAAATTCAACTTATTAAAAGCTTTACTAATGAGCCAATTGAATATCAATACTTTTCTAAAGTAGCTGATGATAGTCAAAACTATACAATTACTGCACAACGTAATCATGCTTTGTTTACGCCATTAATTGGATTAATTGGTTCTCTAGGCAGTGCTATGGTACTGTTAATAGGTGGTTACTTTATAATTCAAGGTGAACTTACAATTGGTGAGATTGTTGCTTATTTAAGTTATGTAGCAATGCTTCAAGCTCCAATTAGATCACTTACTAATTTATTAAATCAAATTCAACAATCTTTAATTTCTTTTGGACGTATTAAAGAAATTCTTGGACAAGAATCAACTATTTATGATAGTGAGGATGCACAAAGATTTCCACGTTTAAAAGAAGGTATTAGTATTCGAAATGTTAGTTTTACTTACCCTAATAAAGAGGATGAGAAGACTATGGCATTAAAAAATGTTAGTTTTGAAATACCGGTTAATCAAAAAGTTGCTCTTGTGGGGCGTTCTGGTTCTGGTAAAACTACTCTTACTAAACTTTTAACTAGAATGTATGATGTAAATGAGGGTGATATTTTATTTGATGGAGTTCCAATCAAAGATATTAAACTTGAAACTTTACGTAAACATATATCTGTTGTATCACAAGATGTTGATATTATTGATGGTACTATTGGTGAAAATGTTAGATATGGTAATCTTAGAGCTAGTGAAGAAGAAGTTTGGTTTGCATTAAAACAGGCTGATTTAGATGAGTTTATTAATTCGTTACCTTCTAAACTAGATACTGAAGTTGGTGAGCGAGGTGTTAGACTTTCAGGTGGTCAAAAACAACGTTTATCAATCGCACGTGCTCTTTTAAAAGATGCACCTATCATTGTGCTTGATGAAGCTACAGCGGCTCTTGATACTACTTCTGAGCGTAATATTCAAAATGCCTTAGATAATCTTACTACTAAGAAGACTTCACTTGTAATTGCACATCGTCTTTCTACAGTTCAAAAAGCAGATAATATTATTGTTTTAGAAGAGGGACTTATTAAAGAGACAGGTACTCATAAAAAACTTCTTGCTCAAGATGGTATTTATGCTGGATTATATCATGCACAATTTGATGAATAGAAAGGAGCAATAAAAATGAATGAATTATTTATTTTAGGAGAATTAATGGAGGGTATGCAAAATGGATATCAACTTAGAAATGCATTACAAACTATACTAGGTCATAATCGTAAGATAAGTTTTGGTACTCTTTATCCATTATTAAATAAATTAGAAAAAAATGGTTTAATTATTATCACAATAGATGAAAGTGATCGTAAAAGAAAAGATATTACAATAACAGAAGCTGGTAGAGTAAGATTCATTGAACTAATGGAGCAACCTGTTCTAGATGGCGCATATAAAATGGATATCTATTTAATTAAATTAGATGCTATGCAACATTTAGATGAAGAATCGCAAAAAAATCTATTAAATGAATTTAAAATAGTTGAAGAAAAAGTAGTTGTAGAAACATTAAGAGATATTAATCATTTAGCTGCTAAACAATCAAAAGACCATTGGTATGCAGCTAAGATATTACAATTACGCTTGGCACATGCTAATGCAACAATAAAATGGATAATTGAATATCAAGAAGAATTTAAATAAAAGATACTGCACTTGCAGTTTTTTTATATCCTGAGTAAAATTATCTTTTATTAGAAATTTATATATTGTATACTGTTTGTAAGAAAGGGTGAATAATATATGAATCTCAATTTAAAAGGATTAGCTTATATTGTAATAGCAACTCTAGGTTTTAGTATTATCCCTATTTTAGCTAGCTTAGGTTTATCTAGTAACTTAAGTTCAGCAACTTTACTATTTTATCGCTTCTTTATTGCATTCTTATTTTATCTTTGTTTTTGTTTAATTAAAGGAAAGAAAATCTTACTAGATAATAAAAAAGATTATTTGTTTATAATTATTGGTGCAAGTATTTATAGTATTCAATGTGTTTCATTCTTCTCTTCTTTTGAGCATATCTCATCATCACTTGGAGAAGTTATCTTTCATTGTTATCCACTATTTATTTTAATACTTGCCTATATCTTTTTAAAAGAGCCTATTACAAAGAATAAAGTAATGGGAGTTCTTTTATCAATCATTGGAGTAGCAATTGTTATTTATGCCCCTTGGAACTTAATGGAAATAAGAGGCATTATATATGTTTTTATAGCAGCATTTGCTAGTGCTATTTATATGGTTTATAGTAAAAGATGTATTGCTCAAATTGATACGATTCAATTAACGATGTATCTTAGTTTCTTTTGTGCATTGTTCTATTTTATCTTTAGTGCTGGTAGTGGTGAGTTTGAAATAATAAAAGAGCCTAATATTATAATGAATGTTTTAATTCTAGCAATCTTTTCTACAGTTATTGGATTCTTCTCTTTTATGAAAGCAATCTCTTTACTTAAAGTTGGTGAAGTCTCAATTCTTAGTCTAATGGAACCAATCTTTACTATAATACTTTCTTTTATTATCCTAGGAACTTCACTAAGTGTTCAACAATTAGTTGGTACAATTATACTTCTCTTAGCAATTGTTATATATGAAAAAAGCCCTAAACAACGGACTTAAATACAATTTTATTTGAAATGACACTATTAATTTAGTGTTTTTTTTTTATTTAATGAAACTTTTCTTATTTAATTTACATCTAATATTATAAGGCGACAACGAATTAGTGTAAATAATTAGTAAGAAAGGGATATGTATGAGTAATGATGAAAAGGAAACTGCATTAGATGATAGTATAGCTTTTCAAGAGAGAATAATACCAATATATAATGAGTTAGAAAGAGTTGCCTACTTAAATATAAGTAATAAAGATAACTTATATGATGCAATACAAGAGGCTTTAATAATAGCTTTTAATAATATTAATTCATTAAGAAATCCAGAGTATTTTAAGACATGGCTTATAAGAATTTTGATTAATGAATGTTATAAAATAAATAATAAAGAAAAGGTATATCTTAATTGTAATGATAATTTTATTGGGAACATTGCAGATAAAAGAAATATTGATCAAGAGGTTTTAAGTGATAACTCATTTATAGATGCTTTAAATTATTTAGATGAGAAGTATAAGATTATTATGTATTTATTTTATGGGGAGGAATTAAAGATAAAAGAAATTTCTAAAATATTAGATATAAATGAAAATACGGTGAAAACAAGATTAAGTAGGGGGCGTAATCTTTTAAAAGAAGTATATCAAAAAAATATGAATGAATAATAGAATTTAAATGTCGGAGGGTTATTTAACTGGAAAAGACTAAAACTTATGTTTTTGTTTTTTACAGTTTTTTTTGAAAGGGCGTGATATTAATTGTACATTTATAAATAATAAAAGGGGGATTTTTATGAAAAAAGCATGGCTAGCTTCTTTAGTAGCAATTTTTGGTGGGATATCTTTAGCTCTAGTACAAAATAAGATTTCACCAATAATGCCAATAATAATTGAGGAATTTAATGTTTCGATGAACACTGCTGGTTTATTGTCTTCAATATTTGCGGTTATGGGTATGGTTATGGCAATTCCAGCTGCCTTTATATTAAAGAAACTTGGGCCTAAAAAAGCAGGGTTAATCTCTTTATCTTTTGCGATTTTAGGTTCAATTATTGGAGTTGTTTCGAGTAATTTTACAATTTTAGTTATTAGTCGTATTGTTGAGGGGACAGGAGTAGGGATTATTGCTGTATTAGCTCCAGCATTAGTATCAATGTGGTTTCCTGTTGAAAAAAGAGGTGTACCTATGGCAGTTTGGGGCTGTTGGATGATGGTATCACAAGTTCTCTTATTTTTATTTGCTGCACCACTTACAAATAAGTTTGGTTGGGTTAGCATGTGGTATTTTGGTTTAATAAGTTGTTTAATCGCGGCAGTGCTATTCATGTTCTTTGTTAGTGCACCTCCAGATGAAAGCAATTATGCTCTTGAAAATGAGCAGGAAGATAAAGTATCTATTGTTGAAGGTTTAAAAAATAAGTCATCATGGACTTTAGGTTTAGGTGCTACTTTATTTACTTTTTGTTCATTCTCATTTGTCAGTTGGATTGGTTTATACTGGAGCAATGCAACGGGTTGGTCTCTAGATAAGGTTTCTTTATTTATTAGTTTACTATATGCTGTAGAAATTATATATGCTATTATAGTTGGATTTATTTTAAATAAGACAAGTAATCGTAAAAGACTTCTTGTAATAGCATTTATCTTATATGCATTAGTAGGATTCACATCATTTAGAATTGAATCACAAATTTTAGTAATAGCAATGGTATTTATATTCCCTATCTTTGATGGAATGGTACCTTCTATTTTATGGACAATTGCACCTCAAACAGCAAAAAATCCAATTTTCATTGGAGTATCTCTAGGTATTTTAAACATTGGTTTAAACTTAGGAACATTACTTAGTGCACCAGTTTCAGGTTGGTTAGTAGAAATGTATGGTTGGAGTTCTATTGGCTTTCTATTTGCAGGTGTAGCTTTAGTGGGTGCCTTTGTAGCTCAACGAGTTAAACTATATAATTAAGGGGGAAGTAACATGCATAAAATTATTGATTTTCATTCTCATTTGGGGGATATTTTTGCGTATGAAAAGAATGTTATTTTTAAGAAGAATGTCGAAATAGACAAGAGTAAGCACAATCCTTTTGATGCTTTTTCTAAAAAGGGTTTTGAAGGTCCATTTATGGATCCAGACAATCCTGAAGAAGTCCAAAATATAATTGATATGACTGCTGCAGCAAGTTGGGCTAATACTCTTGAAAAGCTACAAGTAGCTTTAGATAATACAAAAATAGAATATGTATGTTTATATCCTGTTGAGCCATTTATCTCATTTGATGATTATCTTGCAGTATCTAAACTTGAAAAACGTATTCTTCCTTTTACAAGTGTTGATTGGCGTGATCGTGATGTAATGCGTATTAAAAAGAAATTAATGGATGATTTTAAAAGGGGAGCATATGGATTAAAGATTCATCCAATATTACAATCTATCTCATTAAGAGATCCAATTGTTGAAGAGGTCTTAGATACATGGGCTACAACTGATTTACCAATCGTTACACACTGTGGAGAGAATTCTTATTATCCTGATGGAATGAAACATTTAGAAGTTCCAGAATATGGTAATGTAGAAGACTTTATTTATTTACTTAAAAAAATGCCTCATGTTAAATTTGTTGCAGCACATTGTGGTGGACTAGGACCAGGTAGTATGGAAGTTTTAGCTAAAGAGTGTGCTGGTATGGAAAACTTATGGGTTGATACAACATTTAGATCAGCTGTTGAAATTAAGACTATGGTTGAATTATTTGGGGAAGACAGAGTCTTATTTGGGGTTGATAGACCATTTGGTGGTAGTGAAGAATCAGTTGCAACATGCTCTAAAGCACTATCATTTGATGAAGAAGTATCAAAGAAAGTAATGTATGATAATGCACATAAGCTTATCAAATTATAATTAAACTATCCTGTATATAACTTTATAACATTTACATTTAAATATTAAATTAGATTAAAAGTCTCTATAATTATTGTAATTACAGAGGCTTTTATTATCTTCATATTATATATTTTTCTTTTATACTAATCATTATGAAGTGATTGATATTTATTGTTAATAAGAAATATATACAGGTAACAACTTATCACATATTTAATGTGCTTATATGTATTTGAATTGACAATACGCCTATTTAATACTATATTATAAGTAGAGCGAGACGTAGTAAGTATTTATTTTTTATAGTTATTTATATTTTAATATGGAAGGTGAATAATTATGGAAAAGTATTACTTTAATAAAGAAATGAATAAAGATGGATTCAATGAATTATATCTTTATAAAGAAGAAATGAATTTGAATGAAAATGATATTGTTGTTTTAAAAGGAGCTTATAATAATATTGATGAAGCTATTAAAGCTTTAGAAAATTCAGATTGGTATTTAGGTTTAAATTACCGTTTTATAAAAGGTGAAGCATGAAAATAACAAACATAGAGCTGGATAAGTTTTATAATGATTTATGCTTAGAAGTATTGCAACTTAATAAAAATGATATTATTGCTGAATATGAAGTTGATGGAGAGAAAATTTATCTTTATCGTTATGAGGATGATGCTATAGATAGTTTTAAGAATTGTATTATTATTAGTGAGCATGATATTGATCGTGGAATTGATACATTTTATAAAGAGTATTTCTTTGTAAAGAATAATAAACAAACATTTTTAAACTATCAAGTTAGATGCAAGTATAAAGAAGCTGCATTACATGTGGCTAAGCAATTAAGTCCTTTAAGTATTGAAGACTTAGCTAAAGCAATAAATCATCGTATAGTTCTAAGAGCGGATATTTATGATATTAAGTTAAAATTAGATTTTTAATGTCATTTATAAAAAATGAATACAGTATTAGAGCATTTGCCACTTTCAGTGGCTTTTTTGTATATATTTTATACATTTTCTAATTATTAACTAGGTATATACTAAAGGTAAGAAAAGAATCTTTTTTCTAAATATTAGGCAGAGTAATAAAGAATAGTCCAAGTAGTTAAAACTAAGCAAACAACCATTGGTTGACTACATAAGCGAATTTTCTTTTACTAGGCCTTCTCTCATAACATAGTCTCTATGAGAGGGCAAAAAACATCTTCGTAGTGAAGATGTTTTTTAGTTGTTAATAATGTTAGACTTTACTTAGTAAAATGTGATAGTATTTATTTACATGTTTAAAAGTAAAGGGGTTATTTTATGAAAAAAGGTTTATTAGAATTTTTAATAATTAGTAGTATTTTTGGAAGTATCTTTGGTGTTGGTATTGTTTCTGGACAAGAAGCTTTACAGATGTTTATTGAAACGCCATTTCCAACTGCTCCTAAAATAGCAGGTTATGTAATTCTATTAATGATTGTTGCTTTTGTTATATTGGACTATAGTGCAATGATAAAACCAAAATCATTTGTTGATATAATAGTGAAGAAGAATAATGTATTAAAATTAGCTGTTCAATTCTTTTTTGTATTATTATCTTTTGTTGGTCTTACTTTAATGTTTGCTGGTGCTGGATCAGTATTAAATGGAGTAACGGGAGCTAATGTATTTATTGGTAGTCTAATATTGTCTATCTTTATTTGTATTATTGGTATAGGTGGATCACAAGCAATCTTAAAGCTATTTAACTTTGCGGTTCCGTTGGTAATTGTAATATGTCTAGGAACAGCTATGTATGGTTTATTTAATCCAAATATTGTTATATTAAAATCTGCACTGATAAAAGTAGAATATAGTACTCTTTCTTATTTTTTACCAATCTTATATGTTTTTTATTGTGCATCGTTATTAGTAACAGTATTAGTACCAATAGCATCAAGAATAAGACATCGTAAGGTCATTGCACGAGGAACAATTGCTACAGGTATTATTTTCTTTTTAGCATCAAGTGCAGTATGTTTTGCATTAATTAAGTTTCAAACTACAGTAGAGTATACTGATTTACCAATGTTAGAGGTAGCACGTTATCTTTCACCAGTTTTAGGTGGTATATATCTAGTAGCTCTTGTATGTGGAATTATATCTTCACCAAGTGCTATTATATTTGGAATGATAAACTTCTTTAGTACTTTTGATAATAAATATTTAAAAAATCGTAAAATCGTAGTTCCAATCTTATGTTTATTAGCATTACTTGCTAGTCAAGTTGGATTTTCTAAAATCATTGCTTTAGCAGTACCAACAATAGGTTCTATTAGTATGCTTATTTGTGTTACAATAATAATAAATTATATAAGAACACTAAGAAATGATGGTTTTAAAGATGAAAGATATTAAGTTTAGAAAATATATTAAAGTTGTTGCCTTATGCTTTTCAATCCTATTAATACTTCTAACAGCAAGTAGGGGATTTATAAATAGTGGTGAAGCAATAAGTGCTACAAATAATGTAACAATTAAAAGTTTTGGAGTATCATATTTATCATTTATGCAAAATAAAAATGAATATATATATTCAAATGGGATGTTTATATATTCACTATTTCTATTGATTATTTGTATGATATTAAAAAAAGAAACTAAAGTACAAATGAAATTTATGGGAACATTTATTGTTATGAGTGCATTATCATATTTGTATATGTTTTATTTGTATGCAAGTATTAAAAAAATGGATGCATTTATATTAGTTGTTGATAAATTTAATATTACTTGTAATAGTACAAGTTTTACATTAATACCATTATATTTGATTATTATAATTTATATAATTGTTATGATGATTATTCTATATAGAAATAAAAATAAGCAAGATTAGTCTTGCTTATTTTTTAGAATTCAATGGTTCTCTAAATAGGTCTTGTTCAACATTATGTAAGACGATTGTTGCTTCAACCTTACAAATATCTTTTATTTGATTTAAAAAGTAATCTAAGTCTTCAATAGATGCAGTTGCTGCCTTTACAATATAATTAATATTACCAGTAACAGCATCAATATTAATTACATTAGTTAAAGCTTTAATTTTATCTATCAATACTTGTTCATCAATCTTAATATTTCTAATCGTTGCATAGAATATTATAGGATAACCAATATTTTTATTAGAAATTCTTAAACTGAATTTTTCAATAATGTCTTGTTCAACTAGTTTGTTGATTCTCTCATTAACACTAGAACGAGATAGTTCAATTGTCTCTGAAATTTGCGTTATGGAAGCACGCGAATTATCATGAAGTAGTTTTAAAATTTGTACATCAATACTATCCATTTTTAATCCTTCTTTCTAAAATAACTATAATGAACTTATTCTATAGGTTTTTTGTCCATGATTAGATTATAGCATACATAATCTTTTTTATAAAATGCTATAAATGTGTTTTAATTTTTTTAAAGATAAATAAAAGGTATAATGTATTAAAGAGGAGGTAATTTGATGAAAAAGAAAATTGTAATTATTGGTGGTGTAGCAGTGGGTGCATCTTGTGCTGCTAGACTTAGAAGACTTAATGAGGAAGATGAAATAATCTTATTAGAAAAAGATGAGCATATATCATTTGCTAATTGTGGTCTACCTTATTTTGTTGGTGATGTTATTAAGGATCGTAGTAATCTAATTATTGAAACAAGAGAAAGTTTAAAATCAAGATTTAATATTGATGTTAGAAACTTTAGTGAAGCTACTAAAATTAATCGTGAGAAAAAATCTGTTGAGGTATTCAACAAACAAAAAAATGAAAGTTATGATCTTTCATATGATAAACTAGTTCTTGCGATGGGTGCTTCTTCTATAGTTCCTAATTTTAATGGTTTAGAACAAGCTAACAATATCTTTACACTTAGAACGGTACCTGATAGCGAAAGTATTAAAGAATATGTTGCTAAGCATGATGTTAAGAATGCAGTGGTAATTGGAGCAGGATTTATTGGGCTTGAAGCAGCAGAAAACCTAGTTGAAGTTGGAGTAAAGCCAACAGTTCTAGATTTATCTTCACAAGTTTTAAATGTTGTTGATGAAGAAATCGCGAAACTTGTAGAAAATGAAATGGTTGAAAAGGGTGTTAATATTAAACTAGGAACATCTGTTGATACATTTAAAGATGAAGGAAAAGAATTACTTTTAACTAATGGTGAGACTATAAAAACTGATTTAACTATTATGGCAATTGGTGTTAAACCTAATATTAAGATTGCTAAGGAAGCCGGATTAGAAATAGGGAAAACTAATGGAGTTAAGGTTGATGATTTCTTAATTACAAATGATCCTGATATTTATGCTGGTGGTGATTTAATTGAAGTAAAAAATTATATCACTAAAGAAGCAGCCCTTATTCCTTTAGCAGGACCAGCTAATCGTCATGGACGCTTAATAGCTGATCATATCAATGGTATTCATACTCCAACTTTAGGAAGCCTAGGTTCTTCAGTAATTAAAATCTTTGATAAAACAGTTGCTAGTACGGGATTAACTGAAAAGGCAGCACTAAAAGCAAATTGTAATTATAAAACAATTCATATTCATAGACCAAATCATGCAACATATTATCCAGGAGCTTCTATGATTACATTAAAATTAGTTTTTGATGTACCAACAAGAAAAGTGCTTGGTGCTCAAGCATTTGGTGAAAGTGGTGTAGAAAAAAGAATAGATGTTATAGCTACTGCACTTAAATTCTGTGCAACAGTTGATGATTTAGCTGGCTTAGAATTAACATATGCACCACCATTCTCAAGTGCTAAAGATCCTGTTAATATTGCAGGATATGCAGCAGGTAATGTCTTAAATCAAGATTATATACCATTCTATATTCAAGAACTAGATGATTTATTAGAAAAGAAAATTCAATTCTATGATGTTAGAACAGTTGAAGAATATGATTATGGACATATAGAAGGTTCAAAGAATTTCCCATTAGATGATATTAGAGATAACCTAGATAAAATAGATTTTAATAAAGATATCTATATTACATGTCAAGTAGGACATCGTGGTTATTTAGCAGCTAAACTATTAAAAGAAAATGGTTTTAGTAAGAAAATATATAATCTAAGTGGAGGCTATAAATTATATAAAGAAACAAGATAAAAAGAAAAGGGCTAAGAAATTAAATTCTTAGTCCTTTATTATTAATGAAAGACATCCATTATCATATATACAGTACCATTTCTTTCAACAAATGAAATTGCTACTGAATTATAGTTTCCACTTAATACTGCTTCATGTGGAGGATCACTTTTAAAGAAATCCATTGCTAATTTAACATAATCAGAATTAATACTTGCTACACCAGCATTTTCATTAGCTGCAGCTTTACAAAGCCAGTTATGAGGATTCTTGTTAGAAGCATAAGCTTTAGCCTCTCTTAATACACAAGATTGCATTTGATAGTTATAAGTATATGGCTTTAAACCTTTAGACTTACGATACTCATTAGTTTCTTTAAACATTCTCATTGCTTGAGCTTGTAATTCTTTAGTTTGAAAATAAGATGCTTGCTTTTTCTTTTTAGCACTTTCCTTCTTATACAAGTTTTCATATTGATCTAAAGTCTTAACTAAATTCTTTTTATCATACATTTTTAATAATTCTTTTTTAGAATAACCTTCTTTTAATAATGCATTATAGTAGTGTTTAACTAATTTTTGATAATTATTACCAAGGGCATCATTTAAATAAATATATTTTTGATAAATATTATCATCAGGATAAGCTAACTTAATTTTATAATGCTTAGCTTTTTTTTCTAGTTTAGTAACTTCCTTATTTAAATATTGTTCTCTATTATCTTCTTGTTTATTTAATAATGATAAATCATTAACCAATTTCTCATTACTTAAAGGAAGCTTTTGAATCTCTTTATCATTAACTCCAAGAGAATTCAAACTATCTTTCTTATTATCAATTTGTGTTTCAAGTTCATCTTTAGTTGTATCACTAACATTATAGAAATTAGAATAGTTTACTTTCTCTTTAGCAACATCTTTACTATAGCCAAGATCCTCTAATCCTTGCACTTGTTTAGAGTATAGTGTAAAAACAGCTATCAGAAGAACAATAAAAATCGCAATAATACTACTACTTATTATTTTTCTTTTCTTACTCATAAATTATTTTCCTTTCAAATTTGAATATATTTATCATACCACATTATTATATCAAATTAAAAACAATATATATGTAAATATTTAATGTACGCAAAACTATTTATATGATATAATTGTATAGGATTAACTTTAGATATACATATAATCAAAGTTAAATATGATATAATATTCTAGATTGGAGTGTTGCTTAAATGGCTAAAAAAAGAGTTCAAAAAAATAAAAAAGAAGACGTAAAAGAGTCTTTATCAGATAAAGTATCAAGTAATGAATCTACAATTGATAATAAAAATAAAGAAAATAAACAAATAAAAAAAGCAAAAGAAAAAATGGATAAATCTAAAAAAAGTGGTTTCTTCTTTTGGAAACTTTCAAAAGTTGGACAGTTTACATTAATTGTATTAATAATTGTAATACTTGTTTTTGGTGGTATGTTTATTAATTCGTTAATTAAGAAGGGTGAACCTCAAATGGGGTCACGTCAGCTTCCAGCAAAAGAAATATCTACAGAACAAGTAGATAAGATTAAATCATCAATTGAATCTGAAGTAAAAGGTTTGGATAGTTTAGATGTAAGATATAATGCATTTAGACTTGTTATTATAATGGACTTAAAAGATAGTGCATCTAAGAGTGAAGCTAAAGATGCTAATAAAGAAGCATATAAAATTGTAAATAAGGTTACACCAATAAATACATATTTTTATAATAAAGATAAATTAAATAATGATTTATATATATATTCAACTGATGTAGTACCAACTAATTATGATACTGATTCAAAATATATTTATGAAACATATCGAAATTCAAATATGACATCTGCTGAAACTCACAATCTGTTAACTGAAAGAGATGCTAAATCTAAGAAACAGGTTGAAGAAACTATGAAAAAAGCAATTAAAGACGGTAACAAATAGGCTACCGCCTTTTTTCTATTATGAATAAATTAAACAAACAAGCTCAAGTAATCGATTATACACATGATGGTAAAGGTCTTATTAAAGCAGATGGTAAGCCTTACTTTATAAAAAATGTTATAGTTGGCGAAGAAATAGATTATACAATCACAAAAGATAAGAAGAAATATGGTTTTGCAAGGGTGGATAATATTATTACAAAGAGTACTAATAGAATTGATCCTCTTTGTCCATATTTTAATGAATGTGGTGGTTGTCAGTTACAATACATGAATTATGATGAACAAATTAGCTTTAAAGAAAAGAAAATTATCAATGCATTCAGTAAGCAAGGGATTACTTTAGATAAATTAAATGTAATTAGAAGTAATCAAGAATTTAATTATCGAAATAAAATCACATTTTCTTTAGCTAAAGAAAATAATATTATAAGTGCAGCATTATTTAAAGAGAATACTAACCACTTAATAAATATTAAGCATTGTTTGATTCAAAATGATGTGATTAATAATGTTATGAATGAAGTTGTGAAGTTACTAAATAAGTATAATATAGATATATATAATAAAACTAAACATCAAGGATATCTAAGACAAGTTGTTATAAGATGTAATGAAGATGGTAGTGAAGTTTTAATAGGTTTTATAGTTAATTCCAAGAAGTATCAAGGTGATTTAGATAACATTATAGACAATTTAATAAAACAAGAGAAAATAAAATCTGTAGTTATAAATTTAAATAAAGAAAAAGTAGGACCAATTCTAGGCAATAAGACTAAAGTAGTTTATGGAACAGGTTACATTATTGATAGCTTAGATGATATGAAGTTTAAGATATCTTTAAATTCTTTCTATCAAGTAAATCCAATACAGATGAAAAATCTATATACCAAAGCAGTAGAACTTGCTAGTATATCAGAAAATGATTTAGTCTTAGATGCATATTGTGGAGTAGGTACTATATCTTCTTTTGTTGCAAAGAAGGCTAAAGAGGTTGTTGGTGTAGATATTGTTGAAAGTGCGATTGATGATGCTAATAAAAATATGAAGTTAAATAAAATTAATAACTTAGATTTTATTTGTAGTGATGTTGATGATTATATGAATGATAAAAAAAATAAGTTTGATGTTGTAATGATTGATCCACCAAGAAAAGGGTGTTCTAATTCATTTCTAGAGTCATTAGTTACAAATAATCCTAAACGTATCGTTTATATTTCCTGTGATGTTGCAACACAAGCTAGAGATATTAAATTTTTACTAGATAACGATTATAAATTAGAATAC
The DNA here is from genome assembly GCA_036640095.1 of Erysipelotrichales bacterium. Taxonomy (GTDB): domain Bacteria; phylum Bacillota_I; class Bacilli_A; order JAJDGJ01; family JAJDGJ01; genus JAVWHL01. The sequence goes on from JAVWHL010000011.1 coordinate 18,079, forward strand.
ATAGAAGGCGTTGATATGTTTAGCCAAACGTATCATGTAGAAAGTGTTGCCTTATTAAAAAAAGATTAGTATAAAAACTAATCTTTTTCTTATCTAAACTAAAAAACTTAAACTAAAATTTTTAATATTCACCAATGCCAATAGAAGTAAATTCGTATCCAGTAATAATCAGACATGCAAGAACAATTAATACTAATAATAGTATAATAATAAATCGTAAAGCACTCTGACCTTGATATTCTTCTTTATTTTTTAGACCTGGAATAAAGAAAAATGAACTAGCTCCAACAATTACTGCAACAACAAGTAAAACTAAACCAAACATAATAATATCCTCCTTTTATTTTTATGTATTTTCACTAATATTAGAGAGATTAGATGCAGAATATACATTGAGTAAAGCACCAACTCCAAGTAATAAAGTAAGTAATAAGATAATAAATGGGTTTAATGTAGAACACCCATATTTTCTACCTAATTCATTTAAAACTTCAGCTTGTTTATAGATATAATATAATCCATAAATACCAAAAGTTAAGAGGGATAGAATAAACGCTGTTATAGGAGTTCTTAGTTCTGTATTGGTATTTTTATTAATGCTTTCTTTGTAAACTTCAAATCCAAATGCAACAAACAAATAGACTGCATATATACCAAAAGTACAATAGAATAATAATATTACAATTAATAAATTTCTCTTTTTTAACTCAGATTGCATATAATTCACCTAACTTCTTCTATACACTTAGTATAACATTATTTAAAAACCAAGTATATCATTATATATGATTACATGGATACGATTACTATCAAATTGACTTGTAATAAGTACAAAATCATTACAGATCCTTTGAGGATGTCTACAATCAATACAAGATTCTAGTTTTGTGCATGGTGTTTCCTTGTTTAGCCTAATAGCATCCAATGGTGCAGCATGTTGTCTAACACGATCATATGCTTCTTGTTTATCCAGCACTAACTTATTAATTCCAACTACTAATATTACTTTACTAGGACCATATATCATAGGAGCAACTCTACTACCATTACCATCAATATTAAAAATTTCACCTTGAGCACTTAATGCATTAGTTCCTGTTATAAATACATCACTACTAAAGTTCTTGATGTAAATATCTTTCTTTTCTTGTTTTGTAATATTTTTATCATATTTATCTAAGAAATCTATATCTTTTTCTCTTAAGTATTGGTATACATCTAATTGTTCTAAAGTAAGAGAATCACCTGTACCTACAATACATTTATTTGGTATTAGATTATCTAGTAAACTAAATAATTCTTCTTTATTTTCAATGTAGTAACCATTCATCCTATTTATTTTCAAATTTTTAATTGCCTTATTAACAAGATTCACTTAATCACTTCCTCTAATAAAATATTAAAGATTAAGATAAAAAAAGTCAACATTTAAGTTGACTTAATAATTAGTTTTTTCTATTTTGATAAGCAATTAAACCAGCAGAACTAGAGATTGCAATCAAGAATGATATACTAGCAATCATAAATGAATTATCACCAGCTTCTGTTATCTTTTCTTTACTTTTAATTTTGTTTGTTAATTCACTATTCTTTTGATAGACATAATATACTTTAATTAGTTTGTCATCTTTATAAGTTCCACTAGCTTTACCTTTAACCTCTTTTAAAGTATATCCTTTTATCTTTTTAGCAAATGTCTTATATTTAGCTCCAATTGCATCACCTTGAACTTCATAATTAGCTAGATTTTTTTTATTTGTATCTATATAGTATGCAATAACTGAACCTTCAGTTTTAAAATAATAATTTGTTATTACAGGTGTTTTCTTATAATCATTATCAATAAATACACCAGTTAATTCACCATTTACTGTATGATAGGTATATTTACTAATACTTTTCTTACTTAAATTATATTTAGAACCAACATCACCTTTAATAATCTGTTCTTTTACCAGAACTTTATTTGATTTTTCTTCTAAATATCTAACTTTAATACTTCCTTGTTTTATCTTCCAAGAGTATGATGTTGTGATTTTAGAATTAGAAACCTTATTATTTTCTTGTTCCGATACAACTTGCACAGTATCAATTTTTTTAACTTCTTTAGGTATTATGATTTCATAATTTCCATTAACTGGCACATAACCAACTGTTCCATTATCAAATTCATACATGATTCTATATGTTGGAGTCCATCCACTTGTATTAATCACAAGCATCAATACAGGCTTATATGGATCTTTTTTTGGCATCTCTTTAATACTTACACTATTCTCATTAAAGATTGCACCATCGGGGTCAACTTCACCGCTTTGGACTATGGTATTTTTATATTCAATGGTTTTACCATAGGCAGCATCAACTTTCATTGTTGATAACGATAAGGCAAGTACTAAACTAACAGTAACTATTGATATATTTTTCAATATCGCCTTTACGTTTTTCATGATAAGTCCTCCTCTTTTCTTTTAGTTTATCATATAGTATATCTGTTATTTAATTTGTATATATAAAAAACTTAATTACATAAGTAGTTAAGTTTTAAGTTTATAACTTAATACAAGCTAATAAAGATAAGACAATATCATATGATTTTAATTGTTTTTCATAAGCTGGATATTGTATAATATCTAATGGCATGGTAGAATATACAAGAATAAGCTTGCTGGATTTTCTAGCAATTTTTATTTTATAAAGAGAAAGTGATAGGTGTAGAATGAAAAATATTGAGATTGAAATTAAAAAATTAGGAATTAATGGTGAGGGTATTGGATATTACGAAAATACTGTTGTCTTTATTCCAAATACACTTCCTAGTGAAGTTGTAGAAGTAGAAGAATTAGAAAAGTTTAAGGGATACTATAAAGCTAAAGCTAAAACAATTATCAAAAAATCAGAGGATCGTGTTAAACCAAAGTGTCCGATATTTGATCGTTGTCAAGTTTGTAGTATTATGCCATTAAAATATGAAAAGCAAATTGAAGCGAAGCAACAACATTTAATTGAAAGTATTAGAAAATATACTCACTATAAAGTGCATATTAATAATACTATTGAAGCAGAGAATCCATTTAATTATCGTAATACAATTAAATTACCTTTATTCAATTTAAGAGAGCAACTAGCAATCGGTATCCACTTTAGAGATACTAATCATTATGTTTATTTAAAAGATTGTGTTGTTCAAGATGAGCAATTAAATAAAACTTTAGATAATGTTTTATCTATTTTAGATAATTATCGTTATCGTGCATATGATCGTAAGACTAAATTAGGTATTAGATATTTAATGGTTAGATCATTTGGTGATGAAGTTTTAATTACATTTGTAACTGGTAAAAACACTAGAATAATTGATGAAGCTATTGAAGAAATTAGTCAATTAAAAAATGTTAAGTCGATAAATCAAACGACTAATACTAAGTCTAGTAATGAGATTATAGTAGAACCAATTAAAAATATATATGGTAAGAAGAGTATTAATGTTCCATTTAATGGATTAAATTATAAATTATCTCCTGAATCATTCATGCAATTAAATATTGATCAAGCAATTAAAATGTATGATGTGATTAAGGATTATCTTGGTACTGGTAATGGTACTGTACTAGATTTATATTGTGGGGTTGGTAGTATTACTAACTATGTTAGTGAGTGTGCTGATCGTATAATTGGTATTGAAATCAGTAAGCCAGCTATTAAAGATGCTAAAGAGAATGCTAAGATGAATCGTATCAAAAATACTGAATTTGTATCTGGTGATGTAGAAGAAGAGATTAAAAGATTTGCTAAGAATAGGGATATAGACGCTATTATAGTTGATCCACCTCGTGTTGGTTTAAGTGAATATACTATGGAATCAATTATTAGATCGAAGACAAAAAAATTAATCTATACATCATGTAATCCATCAACTTTAGGTAAAGATTTAAGTGTTTTATTAAAGTATTATCAAATTAAAAATATTACTTTAGTTGATATGTTTCCAAATACAATGCATGTTGAATCAGTTGTCTTATTAGAAAGAAAATAGATTATAAAGGCGTAATATACGTCTTTTTTATTTTTTCTACTTATGTATTAGTGTAAGAGAATATTAGATTGTAAATTACTATTGATATTCATCTTTATAGATTAACATAGTCAGAAGATAGGGAGTATACTTAATTATTTTAATCATAAATATATATATTATACATATCTAATTAATTGGTTAAAAATTCAATTTTCTCCGGTGTGTGCTTACATGTGAATCGAATGATGAACTTAGGTCAAATAGTAAACAAATACAAGAAAGAATTTAAAAAGGGATATGAACTTATTAAAAGAAGAAAATTATTAAATGCATAAGACTTGCATTATTAAAAAATGGTCTAAATAAATATATTACTTTTAATTAAAAATATAATTGAGTATTCAATAAGGATACTCCTTTTTTTATATAATAAATATATTGTTTTAATGAATAATACTATATAATAGGGATTTTATCAGTTTGTAATTGTGAAAAATAATGTAAAAAAGTAAACATTTAGAAAACATATAAGTGAAATTCTGTTGATAATTAACCTTTTATTAACAATTATTAATAATGTAAAAAGTGTCTTAAATCAATATTTTATCCCAAACTAAGAACTTATAAGCTATTTTATAGCCTGTGTATTAAAGGGCATAATATGATTTTTTTAACAAATATCACAGTTTGTTAAAAAAAGTTAAAGATGTTGTATATTAAAGTTAAAGAGATTGTAAGTTACTCAAAACCTTTATATAATACAGTTAGTCAACAAATTATTTATTTATATTATAACGCTCCGCTAGGATGGAGTATGAGAAGTGAGAAGAGGATGTGATAGTAAAGTATGGAATTGAAGAAAACATTAGGACTATCAGTAGCGCTTTCTACTGTAATTAGTTCACTTATTGGTTCAGGAGTATTTTTTAAACCACAAATAGTATATGAATTAACAGGTGGAGCACCTGGACTAGGTATGCTAGCATGGTTAGTTGCTGGTCTTATTACAATAACGGCTGGATTAACTGTAGCTGAGCTTGCAGCTATTATTCCAAAAACTGGTGGAATGATGGTGTATATTAAAGAGATATATGGAGAAAAACTAGGATTCTTAACTGGGTGGATGCAAATATTATTGTTCTATCCAGGTATGATAGCAGCACTTGGAGTTATATTTGCTGATCAATTAACTCAATTAATTGGAATGCCTCAATTTTTATTACCAATTTCAATTGGAATAATATTTATAATTGCTGCATTAAATTTATTAAGTACAAAAACAGGTGGTATGATACAAAATGCCGCTACTATTTGTAAATTAATACCAATAGCACTGATAATTGTTGCTGGGTTTGTTGTTGGTAGTGGAGATAATCCAATAATAAGTCCAATGGTTGGAAAAGATGTAAATGTTAGTAGTGTAATAGGGCATGTTCTTATATCAGTGTTATTTGCATATGATGGATGGTTAAATGTTACAACTATTGCTGGTGAGATGAAAAATCCAGGTAAAGATTTACCTAGAGCTATCATTGGTGGTATATCTATAGTAACGGCTATTTTCTTGTTAATAAATTTAGCTTACTTATGGGTATTACCTGCAAGTGAATTAGCAGTAAATACTTCACCTGCAACAGCAGTTGCAAATGTAATCTTTGGACCTAAGGGTGGAACGATTATTGCCGTAGGTATATTAATATCTATATTTGGAACTCTAAATTCATATACATTATCAGGATCTAGAGTTGTCTATAAATTAGCAATTGATAAAACTTTACCGATGCATGATAAACTAAGCAAGCTTAGTGATTCACAAGTTCCTGCAAATGCAATTGTATTAATTGCTTTTGTAAGTTCTATATATGCAATATCAGGACAGTATAACTTACTTACTGATTTAGCTATATTCTCATCATGGGTGTTTTATATTTTAACATTTATAGGTGTATTTAAACTTAGAAAATCTAAACCGGATATTCAAAGAGACTATAAAGTCCCACTATATCCAGTAGTGCCAATACTTGCTATATTGAGTGGATTATATGTTATATTTAATCAATTATTCTTAGCAGGGACACAATCAAGTTTAATTGCTGTCTTTAGTTTAATTATAACGGCATGTGGTTTGCCAGTTTATTATTTAGTACAAAAGACGCAAAAGAAAAAGAAAGCATAAAAAATAAATAAATAAGAGAATAAATAATTTTTTGAATAAAGGTATATAGAACAAAACATACTTTAAGAGTAGGAAATTATCATATCCATTGTAAATCGTATTAAAAAAAGTTCTATATGTTAAGGGGTTATTACTAAAAATCATATTAAGGAGACCGTAAAAATGAGTCGATTAATGGCGTTAAGTATTACAACAGGAATTATATGTGGTATCTGGGTACATGTAGCAGTGCCACTAGGTTTATTATCTTGGTTAGGTTTTGCAGGGTGTACAACATACTTTGCATCAGGAAAACATGGGTTTGATGGTATGTTTACTGCAATGAGACAAAATATGTTTGGAGTTCTTTGTGGTATGACAATTATCTTCTTAAGTACTCAATTTCCATTTTATGGAAATGGAATCGTATTTAGTGGATTCATTACATTTGTAATGTGTATTGCAGCTAAATGGAAATATTTAGCATTTATACCTGGAACATTTGTTGGATCATTCTCAACTTTTGCTGCTAATGGAGAGTGGCAGGGTGTTGTTATCGCTTTATTAATTGGAGCGGTTATTGGAATTGCTTGTGATTCAAGTGGTGGATGGCTATATAAATTAGTTGGAAAACCAGAAGAGGAAGAAGCAGTAGAAGAAATGTAATAATTTATCTTATTTTGTTTTATTGAATATTGATAAAACATTTAGATAAGATTATTAATTATATTAAAGATTGTAATAAAAATTTAGAAGGTGGTGCTTAGCATGAAAAAATGCAACGTAGAAAGAATGGAAGACAAAATTACAACATTTAGTAAATTTGGAGATGCAGGGCATGGAGGAATCACTAGATATTCTCTATCTCCAGAAGCGATTATGGCAAGAGATGAATTTGTAAGAAGAATGGAAGCAATTGGTGCAACTATTGAAACAGATGATCTTGCTAATATGTATGCTACAATCGAAGGTAGCGATGCAAACGCAAAAAGAATCGTTATGGCTTCACATGCTGATTCAGTAAGAAATGGTGGAAACTATGATGGTATTTTAGGTGTTTTAGGAGCTATGGAAGTTTTAGAAACAGTAGTAAGTGAAAACATTCCACATAAACATCCTTTAACTGCTATGATTTGGACAAATGAAGAAGGATCTTTATATCCACCAGCAATGATGTGTTCTGGTATTGTATGTCATGATGCTTTACCAAAAGATATCGCAAAAGGATTTGATTTTGATAAATTAATGAACTCTAAAAGTGTCTTAGATAAAGTAACTACATTTGGATCACAATTAGAAACATTCAAATATAAAGGATCAAAAGAAAATCGTTTTAGTGCAGACAAATATAAAAACATGTTTGAATTACACATTGAACAAGGACCTATCTTAGAAGATAATAAAAATGATGTAGGTGTAGTTACATGCGTACTTGGTATGTTTAACTGCCGTGTTAAATTCCATGGTCAATCAGATCATGCAGGTACAACTCCAATGCATAAACGTCAAGATGCATTATATGCTGCATCTCAAGCATTATGCTATTTACATGATGAAATTGATAAATTAGGAGATAAAGAATTAGTGTATACTACTGGAGAAATCGTATGTCATCCAAACGTTCATACTGTAATTCCTGATTTAGTTGATTTTTCAATTGATGTTCGCCATGAAGATGAAAAAGTTCTTGAAAAAGTTTATGAAATCGTAAATGGATTAAATGGAACTGAATGGGCAAAATGTAAATGTGAAGTTGAACTAGCATGGAATAGAGATACTGTATACTTTGATGAAGAATTAGTAGGATATGTAAAAGAAGCTGCTGAAGCTATGAACATTCCTCATCAATATATCAATTCAGGAGCTGGACATGATGCACAATTCGCTTCTTATGTAATTCCTACAACTATGATCTTCGTAGTATCTAAAGATGGACATTCACATTGTGAAGATGAGTATTCAACTCCAGAACAATGTACAAATGGTGCTACAGTATTACTAAATGCTGTATTAAAAGCAGACCAAGCAGACTAATAAGAATAAATACAGATAGAACAAGCATATTGAATTAAGAAAATAGAATATAGATAAAAATCGAATAAAAAAAACGAAAAAAATCGGAGGAAATTTTCATGAGTAAATTTGATACTGTAATTAAGAATGGTACTATTGTAACTGCAAAAGAATCTTATAAAGGTGATATTGGAATTAAAGATGGTAAAATCGTTGAAATCGGTTTAGATGTTAATGCTGACGGTGCAAAAACAGTTGATGCTGGTGGTAAATTAGTATTACCAGGTGCAATTGATGCGCATACCCATTTAGCTATGCCATTTGGTGGAACTGTATCTGCAGATGGGTACCTAGCTGGTACTAGAGCTGCTGCATGTGGTGGTGTTACTACAATCTTTGATTATCCTATCCAAAGAAAAGGTAATGGAATTTTAGATACAATAAAAGCTCGTCAAGATATGTGTGATCCTGAAGCATGTATTGACTATGCATTCCATTGCTGTATTACAGATTTAAATGATGGAACACTTTTAGATGAATTCCAAACTGCTGTTGATTATGGAATTACAAGTTTTAAATGTTTCTTAGTTTATAAAAAAGAAGGTATGATGATTGATGATGCTTCTTTAGTTAGAATTATGAAGAAAGCTAAAGAAACTGGTGCAATCACTAACGTACATGCTGAAAATCCAGATGTAATTGATATGAATATCGAAAAATTCTTAGCTGAAGGAAAAACATCTGCTTGGTATCACTATCTAAGTAGACCAGAATTTGTTGAAGCTGAAGCTGATAAACGTGCAGTACACTGGGCTAAATCAATTGATACTCCACTTTATATTGTTCATATGGCAGATAAAGAAGGATTACAAGCTTGTATTGATGCTAAAAGAGAAGGGGCAGAAATCTATGTAGAAACTTGTCCTCAATACTTAGAGTTTACAAATGAAGTATATAAAAGAGAAGATGGAAGAAACTTCGTATGTTCTCCTCCAATGAAAGCTCAAGATAGCCAAGATGCTTTATGGGATGCTATTAAAATTGGTGCAATTGATACAGTTGCAACTGATCACTGTCCATTCCAAAGCTATGAAAAAGATTGGGGTAAAGATGACTTTACTAAAATCCCTAATGGATGTGCTGGAACTGAAAACTTATATCCATATATGTTATCAGCTGCTAATGAAGGAAAAATCTCTTTCAACCAAGCTGTTGAACTATGTTCAACAAACCCAGCTAAAATCTTCGGTTGTGAAAACAAAGGAGCTATTGTAGTTGGTAAAGATGCTGATATTGTTATCTATGATAAAAACAAAGATGTAACTATCTCTGTTGATAATATGCACTCAGATTATGACCACACAATTTGGGAAGGTATTAAAGTACACGGTTATCCAGTACAAACTTATGTACGTGGACAATTAGTTTACGATAATGGTGAATTCGTTGGAACTCCAGGATTTGGTGAGTTTGTTAAACGTGTAGGTAGAAAATAATTCTTAATATGATTTATTATAAAGACAGATACTAATTTAGTATTTGTCTTTTTTACTAATTGGCATTTTTAATGAATGATTGGTATAATAAGTATATAGTATTAGAGAGGAGTTTTTAAAATGAATGGTAAAATAATAATGAACCTAGCAATGAGTCTTGATGGATATATTTCTAAAAAGGATGGATCATTTGATTGGATTAAAGGACATAACTCAAACTTAGATACAAAAAATGAATATGATTTTGATTCATTTGTTGATCAAATGGATGTAGTTGTAATGGGACGCAATTGTTATGATGATGGTTTTGCAAGCGATTATACTAATAAAGATGTCTATGTTGCAACAAATAGATTACTAGACGATTATGATAATGTCCACTTTATAAAAGGTGATATTGTATCAACTATTTATGAATTAAAAAATTCAGGTAAAAATGTCTTCTTATTTGGTGGTGGAGGTTTAGTTGACCACTTTATTAAAGCAGATGCAATAGATGAATATATAATTGGAGTAATTCCAGTAATACTTGGAGAAGGGCGTCGCTTATTCTTAAATGACAATCCTAATATCGAATTAAAATTAGATGGATATGCATTAAAAGATGGAATTGTTATTATGCATTATCAAAAGAGATAAGAAAAGTATAAAGATAAATTTAAAAGAGCAGCATTTGCTGCTTTTCTTTAGGGGTGAGAAGATGAATAAATGTAAATGGGCTTATATAAGTGATTTAGATATGGAGTATCATGATTTAGAGTGGGGTAAGCCAGTCTATGATGATAATTCATTATTCGAAATACTTTCATTAGAATGTATGCAATCTGGTTTATCTTGGTCAACAATATTAAAGAAACGTGAAAACTTTAGAAAAGCTTTTGATCGATTTGATATTAAGTTAGTTGAACAGTATAATGAAGATAAGATAGAGCAACTAATGAATAATGAAGGTATCATAAGACATCGCTTAAAAATTAAAGCAATAATAAATAATGCGAAGTGCATAAGTGATATTAAAAAGGAATATGAATCATTTTCAAACTATATATGGTTGTATGTTGATAATAAGCCGATTATAAATATGTGGAGTTGTAATGAAGATGTACCTTCTTCAAGTTCATTATCAGATTTAATAACTAAAGATCTAAAAAAGCGTGGATTCAAGTTTGTAGGAAGCACAACAGTATATTCGTTTATGCAGGCGTGTGGGATGGTCGATGATCATTTAATAGGGTGTAGAATGCTTATTAAGTAGTAGGAGGTCTATTAATGGAGAAAAAAGATATACATTTGAAACAAATTTATTCTTTTCTATTAAATGAAGATTATTATTTAATGGAACAATATCTTGTTGAATATGGATTTATAGGAAAAGAAATAAATGAATCATTAGTCGAAGGGTTTAGTGAAGCAGTATATGCTAAAGAGTTAGATGAACGTTTATATCGAAGTTTATCTAAATTGTATACTAGAGATGATATTACTAAAGTAGAGATAATATTACCTTATTGTTGTATCATTGCTGTTGGTAAGTGTTACTTTAAAATGAGTAAGCCACAACAAGAAGATGCCAAAATCATGATAAACAAAGCTGTTCATCACGATAATCCTTTATTAAGAGATGCGATAGTTAAGGCAGCAGTTGAAATTACCAGTCATAAGTATGAACAAACATATAATTATTTATACTCAATTTTATATGATTCTTCTATTTTACAAAAAGTTTTTGTTTTAAAGGTATTATCAAATCAGCAGTTCTTAGTAAATGAAGAACAATTAAATAATATGGTAAGAGTATTTGATTATCTATTTGAAGACTATATCTTGAATTATGCAAAGTATCGATTTAATATGGATGAAAAACAAATATATATTGAAGCATTAGTAAATTGTTCATTCCCAATTATAAAAAGAAATCCAAAGATTAGTTTTGATTTAATAGAAAAATATTATCAAAAAGGTGATAAACGTTTAGATATCATATTAAATAGAATGTTAAGAAGATATATTGAGTATAATAAAAATACTCGTATGGCACGAGTATTACTTAAAAAATATAATTCATAAAGGAGTCTCATTTAAATTGAGATTCTTTTTATTTTGTTAATTCTTTATCTTTCTTTATAGTTTCATCAATACATTGTACTATTGCATTCATAAAACCTTCTTCTTCTAATTTTAGTAGACCAGCAATTGTTGTTCCTCCAGGTGAACAAACTTGATCAATTAATCCCCAAGGATTTTCATCGCTTTCAATAATCTTTTGGGCACTTCCTAAAACAGCATGTGCAGCAATTTCTGTTGCTAAGTCTTTTGGAATTCCATTTTTAGTAGCAGCTCTAGCTAATGAATCAATAAATAAGTATGCATATGCAGGTGAGCATCCAGCTATACCTGTAAAAGCACGAAAATCTTTTTCATCCATTTGATATGCTTTACCAACAGAATTAAAGATATCCATTACTATATTAATATCTTCTTGTTTAACATTTTCATTTGAAGTTATAGCACTAACTCCTTTATTAATACTTACATTAACATTTGGCATAACCCTAATTATTGCATCATCTTTAGATAGTATATTTTCTAAATCTTCTAATTGTAAGCCTGCTGCAATTGAGACAACAGTTTTATTTTTGAAGTTGTTTTTTAAATCTTTTAATACTTTATCAAACATATTAGGTTTGATTGCTAAAATAATAATATCACTTTGAGCAATTAATTCTTCATTATTTTCCATGATGTTTATTTTTAAATCAGCATTTAATTCTTTTAATTTATTAGTATCTACATCATATACATTTATATTTTTTGCATCCATATAATTAGCATTAATAATTCCTTTAATTATTGCACTAGCCATATTTCCTGCACCTATAAAACCTAAATTCATAATTAAAACCTCCTATTTATTGTATTAATCTTATCATAAGTAGATGTTTTTTTAAATATTTATAATCTTTTTATGTCAACCGAAAATGAAAATGTCTCAAAAAACGTTAAACATTAACACCGAATTCTTCTCGGTGTTTTTTAGTAGCTA
>JAVWHL010000012.1:0-29981 GCA_036640095.1 Erysipelotrichales bacterium
ATTAATTATTAGTACTTTCATCTTATCACCTTCCAAAAATATTATAACATAGGCTAATTAAAATAAATACTAATCTTGGACATAGTAAGTGTTTGACTAAGAATTATCTATTTGTTACAATATAATATATTAAAGCTATGAAAAGAAGAGTAGTTATACTAAGATTTATAGAGAGTTTGATGAAGGTGGAAATCAGATAATTAGAGGTATAATGAAGATGGTCTTGGAGCTGTCTAATTGAAATTAAGTAGGTTAGAATGGTTAACACTCATTATCGTGTCAGAGGTACTTGAATACAAGTATAAATTAAGGTGGTAACACGGTCTTTTCGTCCTTTGGAGAAAAGGCCTTTTTTAATAAGAAAGGAAGCTAACTATGAAAAAGAAAACATTTTATTTAACAACACCAATATATTATCCTTCAGATAACTTACATATTGGACACGCATATACAACAATCATTGCAGACTGTATTGCACGTTACAAACGTATGAGAGGATACGATGTGCGTTTTTTAACTGGTACAGATGAACATGGTGAAAAAATTGAAAGAGCAGCAAAAGAAAATGGAGTAACACCAATTGAATACGTAGATGAAATTGTAGGTAATATTAAAGAGTTATGGAAAACACTACAAATTAGTAATGATGATTTTATTAGAACAACTGAAAAAAGACATGTAGATGCGGTACAAAAAATCTTTAGTAAACTACTAGAACAAGGTGATATTTATAAAGGTGAATATTCTGGTAAATATTGTGTTCCTTGTGAATCGTTTTGGACAGAAGCACAATTAGATGACAATGGAAATTGTCCAGATTGTGGTAGACCAGTAGAAGATAGAGTAGAACAATCTTATTTCTTTAAAATGTCTAAATATGCAGATAAATTAGTTGAAATATATGATAACAATCCAGGATTTATTGAACCAGAAAGTAGAAAAACAGAAATGCTATCAAACTTTATTAAACCAGGTTTAGAAGACTTATCAGTTTCACGTACAAGCTTTACTTGGGGAATTCCTGTAAAAGAAGATCCAGAACATGTTATTTATGTATGGATTGATGCACTTGCTAACTATATTACTTCATTAGGATACACATCTGAAAATGAAGAGTTATTTGATAAATATTGGTCTGAAGATACAGAGATATTACAAATAGTAGGAAAAGAAATAGTTAGATTCCATACAATTTATTGGCCAATTATGTTAGAAGCTCTAGACTTAAGAAAACCAGATAAAGTATATGCTCATGGATGGCTAATAATGAAAGATGGAAAAATGTCTAAATCTAAAGGTAATGTTGTAAGACCTGAAGCATTAATTGAAAGATATGGAATTGATGCATTAAGACATTATTGTTTATCACAAGTAGTTTTAGGGCATGATGGTGTATATACTCCTGAATTATTTATTGGATGTTTAAATACAGACCTTGCTAACTCACTTGGAAATCTATTAAATAGAACGGTATCTATGGTTGATAAATATTTTGATGGAACAACAAAACTAACAAGTTCAAATACATCTTTTGATGAAACACTAAAAGAAAAAGCACAAAATATGATAAAAGAATACGAAACTAATATGGATAAATACTACGTTGATAAAGCTAGTAATGCTGTATTCTCATTTATTTCAGATTTAAATAAATACATTGATGATACACAACCTTGGGTGCTAGCTAAAGATGAATCTAAAGCTGATGAATTAAATACAGTTTTATTTAATCTGTGTGCAGGACTTAGACAAGTTGGTATTTTATTAAAACCATTCTTATTAGATGCATCACAAAGTATTTTAGAACAACTTCAAGTAAGTGTTGAAGCTAGAGAATATGAAAGTGTATATAATTTTGAAGCAATGAATACATATACAGTTAAGAAAATGGACCCGATATTTAATCGTTTAGATGTAGCTAAAGAATTAGAAGAGTTAGGAAACTTATAAATCATGAAAAAACATAGAAAGATAATTTTAGGTATTATCGTCTTAATTATCTATAGCTTTGGTTTAGTTAAAATTACTAATTCTGCTCCAGTAGCTTCAGGTTTTAAAACAAATGATCAAGAGTTAAGTCGTTTTATTGAAAATTATAATTATTTAAAAGAAAATTGGGTTTTCTTCAAGGATGAAAAAACAGTTATCAATGCTGCTACAGATGCGATGTCAAATTCTGCTGGAGATAATGATCACTATACAGGATATATTCCAGCAGACCAACAAGCCGAGTATTTTAGTGCACTAGAATCAGAGTTTGTAGGTATTGGAGTTCAATATATGAAAGGGAGTCAATATCCTATCGTTTCAAATGTTTTTGTTAATGCACCTGCAGATAAAGCAGGTATTAAGACAGGTGATAGCATTGTAAGCGCTAATGGTAAAAGTTTAAAAGGATTAGAACAGGATAAAGTAAAAAAAGCTATTAGTGGCGAAGATGGAACGAGTGTTAAATTAGAACTTTTACGTAATAATAAAAAAGTTAATGTTAGTGTTAAAAGAGAAAAAATAGAAGCAAGTGTTCATTATCAAAAAATGGATAATAAGGGATATCTAAAAATAGAAGACTTTACTAAAACAACTCCAGCAGAAGTGGAATCGGCTTTAAAATATTTCCAAAAAGAAAAGATTAAAGATATCATAATAGATGTTAGAGATAATCCAGGTGGATATCTAGACGCTCTAGAAGAAATTGCTGATTTATTTATGCCAGCAAATAAAGTAGTATTAAAAGCAAAAGATGTTAAAGGTAAAGTAGTAGAATATAAAACTAGAGACAATGATTATTATAAAGGTAATTATGTGCTATTAACTAATAAAAACAGTGCAAGTGCTAGTGAAGCATTTGTTTCAAGTTTAAATGAAAATATGGACATTCCAATTATGGGTGAAACTACTTTTGGTAAAGGTATTATGCAAAGCTTCAAAGAGTATAGTGATGGATCATACTTGAAATTTACAAGTGCTGAATGGTTAACACCAAATGATAATCATATAAATAAAAAAGGTGTAAAACCAACTAAAGAAGTAAAAGATAGTGCTATTTATGCTGCTAAAGCATATCCTTTTAGTTTAGAAAAAGATATAAAATTTGATACTGTTTCAACAAATTTAATTTCATATCAAAAAACATTAAAAGCACTAGGATATAATATTGATCGTGTTGATGGATATTATAGCTCAAAAACAGCGCAAGCAGTTAATAAGTTTAAAAAAGATAATGGCTTAGGCAGTGAAAAAGACTTATCATTAAAAGTGCAAGATAAAGTAATTGAAAAACTATTTATTGAGTGGAGTAAACAAAGTAATGATTATGTCTTAAAAGAAGCTTTAAAATAACACAATAATGTGTTATTTTCTTTTAAATGTTATAATAAATAAAAAAGGGAGTGATAAATGTGGAAAAAGCTTTAATGGTAGTTAATAGTAGGAGTAAATCATCACATTTTTCACAACGACTTTACGATGTCTTAAAAACGCTTAGTAAATGTAATTATGAGACAACAACTTTTTTTACTAAAAAGAAAAAAGATACTTATAATATTATAGTTGAACATGGCTCTAAATATGATTTAATAGTAGTTTCAGGTGGAGATGGAAGTATCTTTGAAACGACTAATGCTCTTGCTCAACTAGATAATAAACCTAAGGTAATGTATTTTCCTACTGGAACAGTTAATGATTTTGGGAATAGTTTAGGCTTAGGCAGCTCCTTAAAAAAACAATTATCAATATTAAAAAAAGGCGAAGTTAAATATATAGATACAGGATATGTAAATGGAACATATTTTAACTATGTTTGTGCTTTTGGTCCCTTTACAAGTGTTAGTTATAAAACATCTTCTAAAGAAAAGGCTAAGTTTGGTAAACTTGCATATTATCGAAGTGCAATTGTTGAACTACCTAATGTTAATAAGCAATATTATTTAGAAATAGAGATGGATGATAAAAAAATAAGTGGTGAATTTGCTGGTTGTTTGATTGTTAATTCTAATTCTGTGGCAGGTTTTAGAAATGTTTTAAGAGATGATTGTATGGATGATGGTTTATTTAATTTAGTGTTAATAAAAAAAGCTAGCCCAATTAGCTTTGCTAAAGGAATTGGTCATATAATAGAGGGAATAGCTCAAGAAGTTGATAATGATTATTTCTATGTTAGGAAGTTTAAGAAAATTAAAATCTCAAGCAATAGAAAAATACAGTGGACTCTAGATGGTGAAAAAGGACCAATAGGTTCTATAGAATTAGAGGTATTGGAGAAAAATTTAGGTATACTTGCATAGTATAATAAAACCATTGAATTAATAATCTTCAAGTGGTATAATGTAAGGTGATTAAAACTAGGATTGGAATGTTAGGAGGAATATACAATGGTTAATTTTTTAACTGGTTTGTTATTAATAAATGCTGTAGTTCTAATAGTGGTAGTAATGTTACAACCACCTAAATCAGATAATGCAGCAGGTACCATGAGTGGTACAGGAGTTAATGTATTTGCACAAACTAAAGAGCGTGGTGCTGAACTTGTTTTCAAGAGAGCAACAATCCTCTTTGGAGCTACATTTATGATAATTCCACTAATTATTGCGTTAATAAAATAATTAGAATAAGGCCTATGCCTTATTTTTTGCTTATAGGAGGTGTTATATATGCTTGAAAAAATAATACTTGATACATTGAATAATGATCATTATATCCCATCGGATTATCATCAAATTGCTCAAGAAATAATGTATCAACACGAAGAATATGACTTGAATGAAATATATAAAATGCTCGTTAAATTAGAGAATGAATATAAAGTAATAAGAGTGAAAAATGATAAAATACAAAGCTTAGAAAGACTAAATCTTGCTTATGGAAGATTAGATGTTAAAAGAAAAGGCTTTGGTTTTGTGCGTACTGATGATTTTGATGTCTTTGTTAAGAGTAATGATTTAAATGGGGCAATCAATAAAGATGAAGTGCTAGTAAAAATAAATAAGAAAACTAAAGAGGGCGTAGAAGGCTATGTCTATCGTGTTGTAAATCATGGGTATGATTTAATTGTTGGTGAAGTAGTGGTTGTAAAAAATAAAGTATATGTAAAAGCTGATGATAGCTCAATAAAACAATTGCTAAGAGTTACTAAAAAGAATATAAATGGTGCCATTGAAGGTCATAAAGTTCTTTGTTATATAACAGAAGTTGATAAGAATAATGGATATATTTATGTTGCTATTAAAACTATAATTGGGCACATAAATGATGTTGGTATTGATATTCTTTCAGTTGTATATAAGCATGGATTTAATCCTGACTTTTCAAAAGAAGCAATTAAAGAAGCTAAAAGGTTTAAAGAAGAAGATATTAAAATTGAATATAGAGTAGATTTAAGAGAAAAAATTACTATGACTATTGATGGTGCCGATGCAAAAGATTTAGATGATGCTATTAGCTTAGAGATAAATGAAGAAGGTAATCGTGTATTAAGTGTAAGTATTGCAGATGTCTCGTATTATGTTAGTGAAAAATCTGAACTAGATAAAGAAGCATATGCTAGAGGTACTTCAGTTTATCTTGTTGATAGGGTTGTGCCAATGATACCGCATCAATTATCAAATGGAATATGTTCTTTATTACCGAATACTGATAGACTAACGCAAACATGCCGTATGGAGTTTGATGATGAAGGTAAAGTTATAAATCATGAGATATTTGAATCAATTATTAAATCAGATTATCGATTAACATATGATGAGGTAAATCAGCTTCTAGAAGATGATGAAGAAATGATTGAGAAATATAAAGATATTAGAACAACATTAAATGAGATGCATAAACTTTCCTTAGATATTAGAAAATTAAGATATCAAAGGGGTATGCTTGAGTTTGATGTTGTAGAACCTAAAATAATAGTTGATAGTAAGGGTGAACCACAAGATATAATTATAAGAGAACGTGGTGAAGGTGAAAAACTTATTGAGGATTTCATGATAATTGCAAATGAAACAGTAGCTTCACATATCTATTGGATGGACTTACCATTTATTTATCGTACACATGAGGATCCTAATCCCGATAAAATAGCGGAGTTTTTAAATTTTGCATCAGTTTATAAATTAAAGATAAAAGGAAAAAGTGATAATATCGTTCCAAAGGATATTCAACATCTTTTAGAGGATATTGCAAAGACTGATGGATCAAGCTTCTTAGACAAATTATTATTAAGAAGTATGTCAAAAGCTAAATATGAAAAAGAAAATATAGGGCATTTTGGTTTAGCTAGTAAATGTTATACGCATTTTACTTCTCCTATTAGAAGATATCCTGATTTAATTGTACACAGGTTACTTCGAAAATATTTGTATAATAATTTAGTACCAGATAAAAAGACATTAATGAAAATTGATGATAGATTAGTTAAAATAGGTGAAAAGACTTCTCAAAAAGAAAGAGATGCAATTGAAGCAGAAAGAGAAGTAAATGATATGAAGTTAGCTCAATATATGCTAAAGCATATTGGTGAAGAATTTAGTGGACATATATCTTCAGTAACTAATTTTGGCTTATTCATTGAATTAACTAATACCGTAGAAGGATTAGTGCACATTAGTACAATGCAAGATGATCATTATACATATAATCCACAGTTTCATATGTTGATTGGACAAAGGACCAATAAACAATATAGACTAGGTGATAAAGTAGATATAATAGTGGAAAGCGTTGATATTAAAGGTGGGAATATTGATTTTATATTACAACCAGTAAAATAGTATATGACTTTATAATGGGAGATGAATATATATGAATAACAACATATTTATAGCACTAACACATTATCATATTATATATAGTATTATTTATGCTCAACAAATAGAAGGTAAGAGTTCAATATATATAATAAATGACTATTTATCAATAGATGAAGGAATTAAAGAGAAACTAGAAAAGCTGAAAATCTTTGAAAAAGTTGTGATTTGTTATGAGATGCCTCTTAGAGATAAAATATTCAATGAATTACCTACGAAAGACTCTAGTAAATTAGAGTATCTTTTTAATGATTGCTTCGAAAATTATTTTAGTAGTATAATTGAAATTAGTGATGAAAATATATATTTATTCAATCAAAAGACTTTAATATATAATTTTTTATATAAGAAAACTGATAAAATAACAATAATAGAAGATGGTTACCAAACAATACAACAACAACAAAATGTTCATGTCTTTAGAGGTAGACTCAAATTACTTGAACCATATATTGGTAAAGAATTTGCCCCACTAAACTATAGTAGTAGTGGTATCAAAAATATATTTGGATCGAAATCACTAAAAGATTCAGCAAATATTGATTTTGCTGATAAGTATATTCAAAATGATTTCAAAGAGATGATTAAAGTTAATCGCGAAAAATATATTGAACAAATCAATCAAGTTTATCCACAACCAAATCTTGAGGGTAATAAAATTGGATTATTAATTACACAACCATTATCAAGGGTGGAGTATTGTTACAAAATGGAACAATATTTACTATACAGAAAGATAGTTAGAGAAAATTTTGAAGACTGTGATAAAGTATATATAAAACTACATCCAGCAGATGATAAGATGTATAAGAATTTTATTGATACTAGAGTTGAAGTTATTGAAGACGATTTTCCAGTAGATATTTTATCTTTAGGCAATGACTTTTTTGAAGAGATTGTGACATTTGGGTCATCATCACTTAAACTATTTGATAATGTTAATATCAAAAAAGAAATATATAAAAAAGAAAACTTTAAATATGATGATGTTGTAACTTTTATTAGAAATTATATTGAAGATGAGAAAGTAGAAGTTGCAATCCTAAATAGTAATGATTTGGACTTTAATAAATTAAACAAAAGAAACACTATTTTTAATTACTCTGAGAACTTAGAAACTGCTGATTTAATATTGTTTAATGACAACAATGCAAAGTATGATTTAGATACAATTAAGAGTATAGAGAATAAAATCAAAGATAAATACTCAGATATATCTTGCTTTGGCTTGAATCTTATAAACGAAGGAAAAAATTATGCTATTGGATCTAAATATAATGGGATTTACATTGATAATATTTATGGAAATAAAATAGTGTCACGTAGTATTTATGACAAATTCAAAGAACAAAATCTTAGTTTAAGCCAAACTATTTATGATGAGTATATTGTTACTTATTATGATAGTGTGGGAGTTAACTACGATGCAAGCAGTTTTTCTTTGGATATAATTAAAGAAGAAATGTTAAACGGATTAACTTTTTGTGATACAATACCAGATGTTGTATTGCGTAAAGAGATAGTAGATCGAGTAATATTACACTCTATAGTAATGCAAGAGAGTTATAATAAAATATACGATATTGATTCTAAAATAACAGATTATCAAAAGCTTAGTGATGATGCTATGCATTTGTTAATAAAGGAGAACTTAGCTGCTCAAAAGAAAAGCACATTATCAGCTAGGAGATCAAAAAGTGAAAGAATTAAATCGTATGAAAAAAGAAAAAAAGAAAGTGAAAGAAGTTCATTTTATAAATTTGCTAGAAAAATCTATTACAAATTGATAAAATAACTTAAGTTGGAGGTTGAAACATTGTGGTTGAAGCAATAAAATATTTTTTTAAGGAACATATTGAAAATAGAAGATATATATATAAACTAGCTAAATCAAAAGCAAAGCAAGATACTGAAAAAACAACACTAGGAATGTACTGGAATGTAGTTAGGGATGCAGTGTTCTTTGCGACATATGCGTTATTTATTACAGTGATGAGAGGAAAAAACACTGGTGGAGTTATGGAAGGTCAATTGATGCTAGCGTATTTATTTACTGGTCTTGTCGCATGGTATCTTATTAGTGATTTTTTAAATTCTGGTGTTAAATGTATAATGAACAATAAAAATATATTTACAAAAATAAAATTTCCTATTTTATTATTACCGACTATAGAAACTATCGCTATTTTTATAAAAAGAATATCAACATTTGTTATGCTAATAGTATTGTTAGGTGCATTAGCTATAACACAAGGATACAGACCAAACATTAACATTATAACTTTGGTGTATTTCGGAGTAGCAATATTTGCCTTTGGTGTATCTTATTGCTTGTTAATGAGCGGCTTTTATACTATTTCAAAAGATTTTAGAGAACTATATAAAGCAATTGTGAGAGTTCAATTTTATTTTGTTCCAATTTTTTGGTCAATAGAAGATATTGTTATGAAGTCGCATAAGGTACCTGAGTGGATAGGGCCTATTTTAGAGAATATGCCATTTATTCATCTTGTGAATACATTTAGAAAAGCTATTAATCTAGGAACATTCCCGCCAATGTCAGAAGTATTGATTTTCAGCGGAATTGTTGTGGTTATGTTCAGTTTAGGTTGTTATATTCAATATAAACTTAGAAGAATATACGCAGACTTTGTTTAAAAAATAGAAGAGGTGATACTGTGAGTGATAATGCTATAGAGGTTAAGAATTTAAGCAAAACATTTAGATATTTCGAAAAAGATTATAAAGTATTTCAGTGGTTATTTACTGGCAAGGGTTATACAAAAGAATTTAAAGTGCTACGTGATATTTCATTTGAAGTTCCAAAAGGGGAAATCGTTGGTATCCTTGGAAAAAATGGTGCGGGAAAATCTACTATCCTTAAAATAATTTCTGGTATTTACTTCCCATCAAAGGGAGAGGTTAAAGTTGATGGTTCAATTGCGAGTTTAATCGAATTGGGAGCTGGGTTCAATAAAGAATTAACAGGAAGAGAAAATATATATTTTAAAGGCTCATTATTAGGACTTACAACAGAATATATAGATGGTAAAATAGATGACATTATTTCTTTCGCAGACATTGGAGATTATATTGATATGCCGATGGGGACATATTCATCTGGGATGGGAGCACGTCTTGGGTTTGCTTTAGCTGTAAATGCTGACCCTGAAATTTTGATTATAGATGAAGTTTTCGCTGTTGGGGATAAGAACTTTCAAAAAAAATCAAAAGAGAAAACAGTTGAATTACTTAGCTCTGGAAAAACTGTTTTATTTGTCTCCCATTCCGAAGGACTTATTAAAGAATTTTGTAGTAGAGTAATTTACCTTAAGGATGGAAAAATAGCATATGACGGTGATGTAGATAAGGGATTAACTATCTATCATGGTGATAACTTAAAATTACCAAGAAGACCAATGATGAAAATGATGGATGTTTCAATCGATGCAGAGGAACTTATTTTGAGATTTGAATATGGAATTAGTATAGACAATAGGGTAGTCGCTAATGATTCCTTATCTTTTTATAGCTTTTATGTAGCTCAATATGATAAAGGCGAGGGGCAACTAATTAATGAGGATGTAATAGCAGTTAATGTTGAAGATATTAGTCCATATGTAATTGATCTTAGAGTTCCTTTAAATGATGTAGTAGATAGTGGGGATATAAGTGCTGGATTTAGCTATAAGACATCTGAGGAAATAGCTATTGCAAAATATTTGGAGTTGGATACTACAGTTGAAGAGGAAGACTATATTATTAAAATAAAATCAAGTAGAGATAATTTTGTTTTAAATGTTAAGAAAAACTATGGTAGTGATTAAGGGGTGATTGTTTGAAAAAGAAAATAAGTGCTATATTGATATTTGTATTATTAATAGGGATAAATAGTGTTGAAGCTCAAATAGACTTTAAAAAAGATTATCGTTATTATGAGAAAACTTGTTCAAATAGAACAGGGTATGGTGCAAATAAAGATGCTTGTACTAAGTTTGATGAATACAAAGCCAAAAAAGCAAATAAAACAACAACAAAAATGGAGAAATCTCTAACAGATACTAATCTTACTGCTGATAAATTAGTTCATTTAATTCAAGAGAGTGATAAAGTAATCGCAAAAAGAGAAAAAGAGATTGAAAACAATAAAAAGAATATAAAAGAAAATGCTCTTAAAGTTGATCGTTTAGAAAAAGATGTTATTGCAGGACTTAGTTCTATGCAAGCAACAACTGATCAAAACCAAGTGATTGATGTAATCATGGCATCTTCTAGTTTAGAAGATTTAATGTTAAAGATTGATGGATTAAGAAACTTTAATAGTATGTACATGGATAATATCTTAGATTTAGAAAAAACAACAAAATCATTGGAAGATGAAAAAAAGTTTCTAACGAACGATATTAAGTCACTTGAAAAAACAAGAAAGAAACAACAAGAGATGCTTCGTGAGTTTAGACGTAAGGAAGCAAATTTATATAGTGGTATTAATAGTGGTGGTAGTGGTGCTTCATATAATAGTGCACTAGATAAAGTGGATTTATCTAAAATTAATGATAAATCTAAAGGTTGGGGTAAACCAACAAGACATGCTAATATTTCTGCAGGAACTTGGTATTATCCAGGTGGAGGATGGCATCCAGGAGTGGATTTTGCTACTCCTACTGGAAGTAAGGTTACTGCACCTGCTAATGGTGTCTTATTGGGTAGTTCAACTTCTGCAAGTGGATATGGTAAACATGTCGTAGCAGCATTTAAAAAAGGTGATTATGTTTATACAATGATTTTTGCCCATTTAAGTGATTTTGTAGGTGTTGCTGATTTCAAAAAAGGTGATGCAATCGCAATTACTGGTAATACAGGTGCATCTACTGGACCTCATGTTCACGTTGAAGTGTTTAGACATAATACTGATGATTTAAAAGTAGTTGTAAACCAATTTAAATCTCAAAAAGATTATTGGTTTGGATTAGGATATAGTGGTAAAGGTAGTTCAGACAAAGTTCAAAGACTTAAGCCAGAGGAAGTATTTGGTGTTAGAATTGGACAAAATTATTAGAATAAGGTGAATATATGTATCAGGTTAAAGATTTTGATTTTGACTTACCTGAAGATTTAATTGCACAAACACCTCTAGATAAAAGAGATAGTTCTAGATTATTGGTTTTAAATAGAGAAACTGAAGAAATAGAACATACCAAATTTAATAGAGTAATTGATTATTTAAATCCAGGGGATGTTTTAGTCTTAAATAACAGTAGAGTTTTACCAGCACGTTTATTTGGTTTAAAAGAAGATACTCTAGCAAAAGTTGAAGTTCTTCTTCTAAAAGAAAAAGATAAGGACATCTGGGAATGCTTAGTAAAACCAGCTCGACGTATAAAAATTGGTACGGTTGTTACATTTGGAAATGGCGAGTTAAAAATGAAATGTGTTGAGGAAAGAGATGAAGGTATTCGTCTCTTTGAATTAATATATGATGGAATTTTAATAGAAATATTAGAAAAATTGGGTACTATGCCTTTACCACCATATATAAAAGAGCAATTAGAAGATCAAGAAAGATATCAAACAGTGTACTCAAAAGTAAATGGTAGTGCAGCTGCACCTACTGCGGGATTACACTTTAGCGATGATCTATTAAAAGAAATAGAACAAAAAGGTGTAAAGGTAGCGTATGTTACATTACATGTAGGGCTTGGTACTTTTAGACCAGTTAGTGTTGATAATGTAAATGATCATACAATGCATAGTGAGTTCTACCAATTGGATGAAGAAAATGCTTTACTAATAAATGATGCTAAGAGTAATGGAAATAAAGTGGTAAGTGTAGGTACGACAAGTACTAGAACATTGGAGAGTATCTACCAAAAAAATGAAGCTATTATCAGCGATAGTGGATATACAAATATATTTATATATCCAGGATTTGAGTATAAAGTTATAGATACACAAATAACTAACTTCCATCTACCTAAATCAACGCTAATGATGTTAATAAGTGCTTTTGCTAGTAGAGATTTAGTAATGAAGGCTTATCAAGAAGCAATAGATGAAAGATATAGATTCTTTTCGTTTGGAGATAGTATGATAATTATTTAAGGATGATGCTTAATGCTTAGAACAATTGAAAATCATGTTGAAAATATAATTGAAATACAAAAATCAAAGTTCGTCTGTGATTTATACTATGTTGATAATGAAGCGGATGCTAAATCAATTTTACAAAATATAAGAGAAAAGCACCCTAAAGCTGTTCATCATTGTTATGCATATGTAATAAAACAAGAATTTCAAAATATAGAGAATCAATCAGATGATGGTGAACCATCTAAAACAGCAGGTATACCAATGCTAGAAATACTACGCTATGAAAATTTAGTAAATGTACTTGCTGTTGTTACAAGATATTTTGGTGGAACATTATTAGGAACTGGTGGTTTAATTAGAGCATATTCAAGTTCGGTTAAACAAGCAGTTGATATAGCATCTATTAAAGAAGCTATATTAATGAATGGATATAAGATTAAGATTTCATATTCAACTCATCAGATTATAGAACATTTTCTTAGTACAGTAGATGCTAAGATAGAATCAATTGAATATTTAGAAGATGTTGAGATTATCTTTTATAGTGATGTTGAGAATTTAGATAAACAATTAATAAATAAAACTAATAATGAAATTATAATTGAAGAATTAACTAAAAAGTATTTATAAAAAGAAAGGCGCGATATATATGAAGATAAATGTAGGAGTTGTCTTTGGTGGAGCTAGTGTAGAACATGAAATAAGTATCATTAGTGCAAATCAAGTAATGCATGCTTTAAATGAGGAAAAATATAATATTATACCTATCTATATTAGTAAGGAAGAGGACTTTTACTATTCTCTTGCGTATCGTAATATTGAAGTATTTAAGAATATTGATAATGCTAAAAAAACGGACCGTGTTATTTTTAAAAAGACATCAAATAAAATTGAGATGCATCATTTTAAAAATAAGATGTTTGGTGGAAGTAAAATTACAGATATTGATATTTTCTTTCCTGTGATGCATGGAACAAAAGGTGAGGATGGAACATTACAAGGTATGTTAGAAATGATGCAGGCAACATATGTTGGTTGTGATATTAAAGGTGCTGTAAATGGACAAGACAAGGTTTTTACCAAAAATATCCTTAAAGATAATAATGTTCCAGTAGTAGAGTATGATTGGTTTTATAAAACAGATTATTTTGCAAATGAAGAAGAAACCTTAGAAAGACTTGAAAAGAGAATTGGATATCCAATGATTATAAAGCCCGCTAGTTTAGGCTCAAGTGTTGGAATAAGTAAGGCAGAAAGTAGAGAGAAACTGAAAGAAGCAATTGATGAAGCTGCTCGTTATGATATTAAGATTATTGTTGAAAAAGCAATAGAAAACTTAATAGAAGTAAACTGTGCTGTCCTAGGTGATTATAGTGAGCAAAGAACTAGTGCAATAGAAAGAGTGTTTCAATCTGATGAGATATTATCTTATAAAGATAAATATCAATCTTCAGGTTCTAAAGGAACAAAAGGTTCTAAGGACAAAGGGATGGCAGCAACACAACGTGAAATTCCTGCAGATATATCTCCTGAGTTAGATGCACAAGTTAGAGAAATGGGAATAAATGGATTTAAGGCATTAAACCTTGCTGGAAATGTTAGAATTGACTTCTTAATCAATAAAACAGATAATAGTGTATATTTAAATGAAGTGAATACTATTCCAGGGTCATTAGCATTCTATCTTTGGAGTGAAGTTGGTTTAGGCTTTGATGATTTATGTGAAGAATTAATAAAAATCGCTATAAAAAGAAAAAGAGAACAAAAACAATTTGTTACTTCGTTTGATACTAATGTATTGCAGAATATGGGTTCAGGAGTAAAGGGAAGTAAAAGTAAAGTTTAATGTACATATATTAACATAGACAAATGTGTTGAATTAGTGTTAAAATATTAATGAATTGGAAAGAGGAGTGAATTAAAAATGTTTAAAGATAAATCAATATTAATTACAGGTGGAACAGGTTCTTTTGGTAAGAATTTCATTAAAGAAATAATAGATAAGTATGAATTCAAAAGAATAATTGTACTTTCTCGTGATGAATTCAAACAAGATTTAATGAGAAAAGAATTAGTTTTAAAATATGGAAATGAGATAATGGATAAACTAAGATTCTTTATTGGTGATATTAGAGATAAAGAAAGATTAGAAAGAGCTTTTAAAGGAGTAGATATAGTTATACATGCTGCTGCAATGAAACAAGTTCCAGCGTGTGAATATAATCCAAATGAAGCAATTAAAACAAATGTAATAGGTGCTATGAATATAATAGAAGCAGCTCTTGATAGTGGTGTAGAAAAAGTAGTAGCATTATCAACTGATAAATCAGTAAATCCTATTAATTTATATGGAGGAACTAAGTTAGTTTCAGATAAACTATTTATTTCAGCAAACTCTTATAGAGGTGAAGGTGGACCAAGCTTTAGTGTTGTAAGATATGGAAATGTATCTGGAAGTAGAGGTAGTGTTATTCCTTTCTTCATGCAATTAATTAGAGAGGGTAAAACGGAACTTCCAATTACAGACTATCGTATGACTAGATTCTGGATGACATTAGATAAAGCTGTTGATTTAGTAATGCTAACATTAAAAAATATGAAGGGTGGAGAAACATTTGTTTATAAAAATCCATCTTACTATGTAACTGATGTTGCAAAAGCATTATTACCAGAAGCTGAATTACCAGAAGTTGGAATACGTGAAGGTGAAAAAATACATGAGGTTATGATTACTAAAGATGATTCTAGAATGACATATGATTATGGTCAATACTATATTATTTATCCACACTTTGATTGGTTCAATTTTGATGAGCAATTCCACCCAGGTGGTAAAAAGATAGAAGATGGATTTGAGTATCACTCTGGAGATAATACAGAATGGCTAAGTGTAGAAGAAATTCAAGAATTAATAGAAGAGTATAATTTAAGAAATATTATAATTTAGGATGTGAAAATATGAAAACAGGATGTATTATACAAGCGCGTAATACATCTTCACGTCTTCCTAAAAAAGTTATGAAGTACTTACCATTTGATAGCAATATTACTGTTTTAGAGCATGTTATTGCTAGGGTAAAAAAATCACAGAACGTTGATACTATCATTATCGCTACAACTACAAATAGTGATGATGATAGTATTTGTGAATTAGCCCATAAATTAGGTGTAAAATACTTTAGGGGAAGTGAAGATGATGTCTTAAGTCGATATTACTTAGCTGCTAAAGAAAATAAACTTGATCAAGTAATTAGAATAACAAGTGATTGTCCTTGTTTAGATAGTGAGTTATTGGATGAATTAATATTGTTTCATAGAGAAAATAGATTCGATTATTCTTCAAATTCTTATACTAGAACTCTACCACATGGTATGGATGCTGAGATAATGGAATTTAGATTATTAGAAGAAGCTTATGAAAATGCAAATACAAAATTTGAAAAAGAACATGTAACACCTTATATATACTCTACAAATAGAGATAAGTTTAATATTGGAATATTTACAAAAAATTATAGTGAAAACGTTCCTGAGATTAGAGTTACACTAGATACATATGATGATTATATGCTTTTAGGGGCTGTTTTTGACTATTTACGAGACACACCAAATTTTGGAGTGGATGATATAATTAATTTATTTGAGAATAAACCATGGCTATATAAAATAAATAGTAGCATTGTTCAAAAGAAAAAATTGGATACTTTTGAACTACAAAAGGAAGAAGCTATAAAAGTTTTGAAAAAACAAGAACTTGAATTAGTTGCTAATTTTTTGAGTGATAATAATGAAAGTTAGAATATTAACAGAAGGTAGTAGTGAATTTGGTTTTGGACACATGGTCAGATGCTCAACAATATCAAAATACGCTCGTAATCAAGGATATGATGTAGAATATTTAATCGATGGGGATAGTACCTCAAATGAATATATCAAAGAAAATGATGCATTAAATTTTAATTGGAAAAATGAAAGTTATCTTGAGAATAACATAAATGAAGATGATATAGTAATAGTAGATTCTTATTATGTGACATATGGCATGCTATCAATAATTAATTCTAAAGCAAAGAAATGTGCAGTAATAGATGATTTGGAGAGGTTTGATTATAAAAACTTTATAGTCATAAATCCAAATTTTTGTGCTGAGGTGTTTGACTTAAATAAAGAGGATAATACATACTTATTTGGTGGAGACTACATATTTTTACGAGAAGAGTTTGTTGGCTATAAATTTGCTATTAAGAACAAAAATGTAAAAGAAGTATTAATTACCTTTGGTGGAAGTGATGTATTGAACATGACACCTAATGTTATAGATTACCTATTATCTAATTATAGTGATATAAAGCTTAAAGTTGTTGTTGGCTTTGGATTTCAAAATATTGAACAAATAAAGAAACATAGCACAAGTCGTGTTGAATTATTATATAATGTAGATGCAAATGAAATGAGAAATCTTATGCTGAATACAGATTTTACGATTTGCGCAGCAGGACAAACAGTTAATGAGATTTTGAAATTAGGTGTACCTGCTTGTTTTATGAAAGTAATAGATAATCAACAACCAAATATCGATTATTTTAAGATGATTGATTATAGATTTATCTTAGAAGAAAATGATTTTTCTAAAATAGATGAGTTATTTATTATCGATAATAGAAATGATGCAGTTGATAAGTTTAAAGATATCAATAATGATAGGTTGGGAGCTCAAAATTTATTTGAGTATTTAATAGAAAAGAGAGTGTAAAATATGAACCATGTATTTATAATTGCTGAGATTTCAGCAAACCACGGCAATAGTATAGAAATTGTAAAGCAGTCAATTTTAAAAGCAAAGGAAATTGGTGTAGATGCAGTAAAAATCCAAACATATAAACCTGATACAATCACATTAGATAGCGATAATGAATATTTTACTATTCAAGATGAAAACTCATTATGGAATAAAAGGCGTTTATTCGACTTATATAGCGAAGCATACACTCCTTGGGAATGGCATAAAGAGTTGTTTGAATTTGCAAGGGATAATAATATAATTTTATTTTCAACACCATTTGATTTTACAGCGGTAGATTTACTTGAAGAATGTGATAATCCAATTTATAAGATTGCATCTTTTGAAATTAACGATATTCCATTGATAAAATATGCAGCTAAAAAAATGAAACCTATGATTATTTCTACAGGTATTGGTACTGAGGAAGAAATTTCAGCTGCTGTATCCGCATGTAAAGAAGTAGGTAATGAAGATATTACACTTTTGAAATGTACATCAGAGTATCCTGCAAAAGTAGAAGATGCGAATCTAAATATGATTGGAGATTTAGCTAATAAATATAATGTTAAAGTTGGATTATCTGATCACACAATTGGAAATTTCGTGCCTCTGTTATCTGTAGGATTAGGTGCTAAAGTTATTGAAAAGCATTTTATATTAGATAAATCAATTGGAGGACCTGACGCTACCTTTTCAATGTCGGCAGAGGAATTTAAAGATATGGTGGACCAAGTTAGATTAGCAGAAAAAGCGCTAGGTGAGATAGATTATTCATTGAGTGATAAAAAATTAAAAAGTAGACACTTTAGAAAATCAATTTTCATTTCAAAAGATGTAAAAAAAGGTGAATTAGTTAGTGAAGAGAACATAAAAATTGTTAGACCTGGAGTTGGATTAAACCCAAAATATTATTATGATATTTTAGGTAAGGAGTTTCAAGAGGATTACAAATATGCAACACCGCTTGATCTAGAAATGATAAAATAGAAAGGGATTGTTAATATGAATATACCATATGGAAAGCAAAATATAACACAAGAAGATATTGATGTAGTTATAGAAACGTTGAAATCAGATTTAATTACACAAGGACCTAAAGTAGAAGAGTTTGAGAAGGTTGTTGCAGACTACCACAATGCAAAACATGCAATAGCGTTCTCAAATGGTACTACTGCATTAAATGCTGCATATGCAGCATTAGATGTAAGAGAGGGTGATGAAATTATTGCTCCTGCAATTACATTTTTAGCATCAAGTAATGGCGCAGTATACTGTGGTGCAAAACCAGTTATTGCTGATATTGACTTAAGTACAAATAATATTGATATTGATAATTTAGAAAGATACATTACAAAAAATACTAAGGTAATATGTGGAGTATCTTTATCAGGAAATCCAGTAAATCTAGTAAAAATCCAAGAGATTGCAAAAAAACATGATTTGCATGTTATACATGATGGTGCTCATGCGGTTGGTTCAAGACAAAACGGAACATTTGGTATAGAGCTTGCTGATTTTACTATGTTCTCTTTTCACCCAGTTAAACATGTAACAACTGGTGAGGGGGGGATGCTTTTAACTAATAATGATGAGTTAGCTAAAAAAGCACGTTTGTTCAGAACGCATGGTATTACTAGAGAAAAAGATGCTATGGATATTTATGATGGGCCATGGTCGTATGAAATGATTTCTTTAGGTAGCAATTTCAGATTATGTGATATTCAATGCGCTTTAGGAGTTTCGCAATTTAATCGTATTGAAGATAACTTACGTAGAAGAAATTTAATTGCAAAAAGATATAATGAAGCATTTGCAAATAATGATAAACTTATAATACCACCTCATTTCGATTTAAGTGAATTTAATGAAGAGACTGATGTAAGAAGTCAAGAAAATTTACATTCTTATCACTTGTACACGTTACGTCTTTCAAAGGAAATCGACCGTTTAGATATGTTTAATACACTAAGAGAAAAAAATATTTTTGTTCAAATACACTATATACCATGTAACTGGCATAAATATTATAGGGAAAATTTTGGTTGCACTAAGGAAGATAATCCGAAAGCAAATGAATACTATGAAAGCGAAATTAGTATTCCAATGTATCATACTTTAAGTGAAGATGAACAAGAGTATGTAATAAAAGAGATTTTAAACTATGTAAATAAATAGGAGGTTTTAAAATGTTAACATTAAGAAATATATTAGATGTAGATTTCGCCACACAAATGTTAGTTCGAGATTGGCGCAATTCAGAAAACATAAGAAAATATATGACTTCAGAACGCATTATTTCAGAAGAAACTCATAAAAAATGGATAAAAAGTTTAGAAAATAATAATAAAACAATGTTTTTTATTGTTTTTTATGAGGAAAAACCTATCGGTATAGTCACGATATACAATATAGACTATGATAATCTAAAATGTGAATGGGGATTCTATATCTTTGATACAAGTCTAAGAGGTTTAGGTATTGGAAAAAGATTAGAAGTTTCAACTTTAAATTTCATTTTTAATGAAATAGGAATAAAAAAATTAAGTTGTAGTGTATTGGAAACAAATCCAAGTGTAATATCGATGCATAAAAAAATGGGGTTTGAACAAGAGGGACTTTTTAAAGAAGAAGTCCAACGAGATGATAAAAGGGTCGATGTGATACACTTAGGTATGACGTCTAAAACTTGGGAAAAAATTAAAAATGATAGAATGCAAGATATAGATTTAGCAAATATCATAACAAAAGAAAATTGAGGTGTATTTAGTGTATGTTAAATAATAATATTGAAAAATTATTAAAGAGAAGTATGGAGCAGCTATCATTAGAAGAATATGATAAATCTTGTGAATTAGATAAAAAAATTATAAAAAAACTAAAAGTACTAAATTCAAAAAAAATAAGAAGAAATAACATATATCTAAATGATGTAAGACATTACTTAGCTACTTTAGGTACAATAACTCGTTATCAACAGGATTCTGGCGTAGATAATGCCTCAATTGTAGAATTTTCTAATATGGTATTAGAAGATGACAAAATAGCATCGAGATTTGGTAAAGTTACTTTTTCACTTTTCTTAATAGAATTAATTATTTCTAATGTTAATATACATAGAGTTGTTACATTTCAAAAAATATTTGAAAAATACGAATCACTATTTGATGATGTTAGAAAAACTGAACTGATGAAACGATTATTAACTTGCTATTGTGGTGAATTAAGTATTGAGAAATATATTCTTCCGATATTTAATGATTTTGATAATGCAATTTTTAGATATAATACACTTATCAAAGCAGAAAATAGTGATGAGAAAAAAAGTAAGCATATAAGGAATAAACGTTTATACTTAAGCAATATAATTGAGATAAGTATGAAACTTGATATTGAAGTACCAAAGTTAATTGAAACGTATAGAGAAGAAATTGAAAGTTGTGATGGTTTTGTAAAGCCTAGAATCATTACACTCATGAAAAAAGGTGTTGAGAATAAACTATTATATTCAGACGTAGAGAAATGGCTTACAAATAATGAAAATCTATTTGAGGGAAAAAACCATAAATATGCTTTACTTCAAATAAAAGGTAAAATTGAACAACAAAGAACAGGTAAGGTAGGACCGAAAATACTTCCTCAGGAAAAAATGGATGATTCTAACATAGATAGATATCGGTCAATTATTAGAAATATTTCTAATAAAAATGTAAGTAGGGTAGATCTTTATCAAGAATGCAAAGATGCAGAAGTTTATTATCAGCAATTAGTTTTAAATACTCATGACTTAAATGATAAAAAAACTTATTTGAATTATCTATTTTTGGTTAGAAATAATATAAGATACAATCGATTTTGGTCAGAATTTGAAACAGAGTTAAATAAAGTTGACTCAGTAAAAGAAAGTGATACTGTTATATTCTTCGTAAACGACTATTCTTTAGTTAATGGTACACTAGTTCTCCCTTTTCTAATAGAAGGAAAAAGAAACGGTTATCATTGTTTACCAACAAGTCCAAGAACATTTTCTTTTGAA
This sequence comes from Erysipelotrichales bacterium, assembly GCA_036640095.1. Lineage (GTDB taxonomy): Bacteria > Bacillota_I > Bacilli_A > JAJDGJ01 > JAJDGJ01 > JAVWHL01. The sequence goes on from JAVWHL010000012.1 coordinate 21,701, forward strand.
CCTACATCTGATGAAGTTTTGAATGAATTAGCTGGAACAATGAATAGTGATTTAGACCTTAGGTACGATACGCAGCTTCTGACGAAATATAATTGGGAGATAGATATACCAAACAAAAAAATTGTGGGTAATGGAATGAATATATATCAACCTATTTTTGAGTTTGTTTCAAGATACCAATTTTCTTATTTCTTTAATTATGAAACTGATGCTTGGGCACGAGCTCGAGTACACTCTCTAATTCACTCGTACGATAGAGTGATTCAATATTGTGAAGAAATAGAGAAATGGGCAAAGATGAATAATAAGAAAGTTAGATTTATCTCGAATGCGCCACATATACACCATGCTGCAGCTTATAGGATTTATTGTGAGGAAAAAGGGTATAAAAGTGATATGAACTTTGTAGTTGTATCTCCTGGGTACGATAACTATTTTAAAAATGTTGGTGATGCTAAAACAGAAACGCTTACAATTTTAAATATGACAAAAAATGAGTTTTCACGTAATTCTTTCTTGGGGACTAAGAGTGGTTTTGAACAATATTATAAAGATAATGAATATAGATTACCTGAAATTAAGGATAAAGTTTCGGTGTGGTTTGATTATCAAAGAAGTCACTTATCAAGTGAACAAGATAATGAAGAAAAAGCAAGAATTATAAAACTAATGAAGAAATATAAAAGCGAAGGAAAAAAAGTAATAGTACTTAATGGGAAAGTGGTTTTTGACCTTTGTGTTAAATATACTAAGGGTTGTGCTCATAATGATATGTCAGAATGGATTACTAATACTGTGGAGATAGCAAAAAAGAATAAAGATATTTTATTGCTTATCAAGCCGCACCCTCATGAGGAAAGAAAAGACTTAACTCTAACATCTGAACTAAAGTATACATTACGTAATCTGATTAAGACACCATTAGCAGAAAACACAATTTATTTAGATAACAACGCATTTAAAATTGCTGAATTGGTTGATTATATGGATTTAGGAATTTTATGGAATGGAACTTCAGCTCTTGAGTTTGCTGCACAGGGTATAAAAACTCTAGTCTGTGATGTTTGGGGACACTATGATTATCCAATAGGATTTATTGATTTCAATACTGTAAATGAATATGAATATTTACTGAAGAATTGTGATACTATTCAAAATCCACTGGGAATAGAAGAGAGGGCAATTATGTTTTTAGATTATATGGGAAGTGACGCAGTAAGAATGAAGAATCCATATACAATGACTAGCTCATTAAACTTCTTTCAGTATACGAATTCAAAAATATTTTCAAATCAGATAGATGTTTTATTAGAAAATGGAAATAAAGACTTAGAAACTCTATTTAGAAATGCGATGAAATAGAAAATATAATTAACGAAATAAGTTTTTAGTAATTATTTATAGGACGTATTATAAAATAGATGAAGATTACGATAAACACAGATAAAAGTCTAAAGCTTAACCGATAGGTTAAGCTTTTTATGATTGAGATAAAGTAAAGAACCAGCATACTAAGTGCATGTTAATAGACCTTTAAGTGATAGTAAGGCACCTTATATAATAAATGCACCAACTTGATATAATATAGATAAGATTGATAGTTAAGTTATATTATTATCGAAAGACGGTGCAGTTCATTAAAAGAAACTAATAATTTATCACATACTAGTTATAGATGAAGAAATCATATAGTAATAGAACCCAAATATAAAAGAACAATAATTTATAATAAGTTAAGGAAAGATATAGGTAGAGTATTACAAAGATTAATAGAAAGAAATATAATTGAGTATTGTTGGAAGTAGAAGTTTATCCTGCTCATATTCAAATGTTAGTATAAATATCTTAAGAATAAGCAATATTAGAGTTTATGATTTTTTAAAAATAAATACACTTTGATGATATTTGACAGACTTACAAATTAAAATATGAATTATGGGATAAAAAGTTTTGCAGATCTCAGTCATTCAACAGTAGAATGACTTGTACAACGTCATGTCCTATAGGTTAAAGTACATACTATTTATTCTGCGAGTGATTATGATAATTACAAGAACGAATGTTATTTGAATCTATATATATTTCATATAATCGTGTAATAACAAAATAATCTATCGTATGAAAACGCTTTCACAAATAGTGTCTATTTTACTAATAAACTGGAAAAGTAGGCAAGAATTTGATAGAATAGAAGTGTTTAAAAATTATATATAAATTCTAGGAGGATTAATAATGGCAATAAAAGTAGCAATAAATGGATTTGGAAGAATAGGTAGATTAGCTTTTCGTAAGATGTTTGATGATGGAACATTTAATATCGTAGCAATTAATGATTTAACAGATGCTAAAACGTTAGCTCACTTATTAAAATATGATTCAGCGCAAGGTGGATACAAAACGGATGCTATTGCAGCAACTGAAGAAAGTATTATTATTGATGGAAAAGAATTAAAAGTATATGCACAAAAAGATCCTAAAGACTTACCATGGAATGAACTTGGTGTAGATGTTGTTTTAGAGTGTACTGGATTCTTTGCTAGTGCTGATAAAGCACAAGCTCATATTGATGCAGGAGCTAAAAAGGTAGTTATTTCGGCACCAGCAACAGGTGATTTAAAAACAATTGTATATAATGTAAATCATGACATCTTAGATGGAAGTGAAACAATTGTATCTGGAGCTTCTTGTACAACTAACTGTTTAGCACCAATGGCACAAGTTTTAAATGATACTTTCAAAATGGAAAAAGGATTTATGACAACAATTCATGCTTATACTAATGATCAAAATACATTAGATGCACCGCATGCAAAAGGTGATTTAAGAAGAGCTCGTGCAGCTGCAGCTAATATTGTTCCTAACTCAACTGGAGCAGCTAAAGCAATTGGTTTAGTTTTACCAGAATTAGCTGGAAAATTAGATGGGTCAGCACAACGTGTTCCTGTAATTACTGGATCATTAACTGAACTTGTAAGTGTTGTTGAAGCACAAGTTAGTGTTGAACAAGTAAATGAAGCTATGAAAAAAGCGGCTAATGAATCATTTGGTTATACAGAAGAATTATTAGTTTCAAGTGATATCATTGGTATGTCTTATGGGTCATTATTTGATGCAACACAAACTAAAGTAGTTGAATTAGATGGTAAATCACTAGTTAAAACTGTAGCTTGGTATGATAATGAAATGTCATATACTTCACAAATGGTTAGAACTATTAAATATTTAGGTACTAAATAGTAATGAAGAAGACGATAAAAGATTTAGAAGTTAATTCTAAAAAAGTATTAGTTCGTTGTGATTTTAATGTTCCACATAATGATGGACTAATTAGTGATGATAATAGAATTAAACAAGCATTACCAACAATACAATACCTGATTGATAATAATGCAAAAGTAGTTCTATGTTCTCATTTAGGTAAAATTAAGAGTGAAGAAGATAAAAAGAAAAATTCACTAAAAATTGTAGCTGATAGATTAAGTGAACTATTAGGAAAAGAAGTTGTCTTTGTTAATGAAACTAGAGGTAATAAATTAGAAGAGGCTATTAATGATTTAAATGATGGACAAGTTTTATTATTTGAGAATACTCGTTTTGAAGAAGGAGAAACAAAAAATGATGAAGAACTTGCTAAATATTGGGCAAGCTTAGTTGACTTATATGTAAGTGATGCCTTTGGTAGTGTTCATCGTGCTCATGCTTCAACTGCAGGAGTTCCTAAATATATTGATAGTGCTGTTGGATTTCTAATTGAAAAAGAGCTTAAGTTTATAGGTGAAGCATTAGCTAATCCTAAGCGTCCATTAGTAGCAATACTAGGTGGCGCTAAAGTTAGTGATAAAATTAGTGTAATAGACAATCTATTAAAGATTGCTGATAAAATAATTATTGGTGGTGGAATGTCTTATACATTTTTAAAAGCATTAGGATATGAAGTTGGAAACAGTCTTGTTGAAGAAGATAAAGTAAGACTAGCAAAAGATTATCTTGATAAAGCAGATGGAAAGATTATTTTACCAATAGATTCGGTGTGTGCTAAGGAATTTAGTAATGATACTGAAATAGGAACTTATTCTAATCAAAATATTCCTAGTGATATGATGGGGTTAGATATAGGTCCACAAACATCTGAGTTATATGCAGAAGAATTAAGTGATGCTAAAACTGTTCTTTGGAATGGTCCTATGGGTGTTTTTGAAATGAGTAATTTTGCAAATGGAACTATTTCTATTTGTACAACACTAGCAAATCTTGATGCTACAACAATCATAGGTGGTGGTGATAGTGCTGCTGCTGCAATATCATTAGGTTTTGCTGATAAGTTTTCTCATATTTCAACTGGAGGAGGAGCTTCACTAGAGTTTATGGAAGGTAAAAAACTTCCTGGGATTGAAGCTATTGCCAATAAATAAGAAGGAGTGTTATGATGCGTAAACCAATTATTATAGGAAATTGGAAAATGAATAAATCAATTCATGATAGTATTATCTTTATTGATGAACTTGGTAAAGATAGTTTTGAAATAGAAGTAGGTATTGCGCCTCAAATGATTACATTGCCAATAGTAAATGAAGTAAAAGGTAATGTACTAGTAGGTGCTCAAAATGCAAATGATCATTTAGAAGGAGCGTATACTGGTGAAGTAAGTATTGCCTTATTACAAGAAATTAATTCTGATTTTTGTATTGTAGGACATTCTGAAAGAAGACAATATTATAATGAGACTAATAAAAGTGTTAATGATAAAACTAAATTATTATTAGATGCTAAAATTATGCCAGTAGTTTGTGTTGGTGAAAGTCTTGAAGAGTATGAAGCAGGAAAAACTAATGAAGTAATTAAAGAACAAATTAATAATTCATTAGCTGATGTTTCAATAGCTGATTGTGTTGTTGCATATGAGCCAGTATGGGCAATTGGTACTGGTAAGACAGCAACTACGCAAACTGCTCAAGAAGTGTGTAAATTTATAAGAGAAGAACTTGCTAAAATGTATTCACAAGAGGAAGCAGATAAAGTTCGTATTCAATATGGTGGAAGTGTTAAACCTAGTAATATTGGTGAATTAATGGCTTGTCCTGATATTGATGGAGCATTAGTAGGTGGAGCAAGTCTTGAAATTGCTTCTTTTAAAGAATTAATTAATTACTAGAAAGTGGAATTTATATGAAAAAACCAGTAGTACTCTGTATTATGGATGGAGTTGGAATTGGTGAAGCAAATGATGGTAATGCATATTACCTTGCTTCAACTCCAACTTTAGATAAATTAAAAAAAGAATATCCATGTGCTAAATTAAAGTGTAGTGGGATGAATGTAGGACTTCCAGATGGACAAATGGGTAATAGTGAAGTTGGACATTTAAATATTGGTGCTGGACGTATAGTCTATCAATCTTTAACAATGATTAACAAAAAGATTGAAGAACATAGTTTCTATGAAAATGAAGAGTTCTTAAAAGCAATAAAAAATGCTAAAGAGAATAATAAGGCATTACATTTAATGGGACTATTATCAGATGGTGGAGTACATTCACACATTAATCATTTAAAAGCTTTAATTGATTTAGCAAGTCAATATAATCTTGATAAAGTATATATTCATGCTTTTATGGATGGAAGAGATACTTTACGAGATAGTGGTATTGCTTGTCTTAAAGATATTATTTCTTATTGTAATGAAAAACAATGTGGACAAATAGTTAGTATTAGTGGTAGATACTATGCAATGGATAGGGATAAGAGATTTGAAAGAAACTTCTTAGCTTATCAAGCTATGGTTTTACATCAAGAAGATTCGTTTGATAATCCAATTAAGTATTTAGAAGATAGTTATGCAAAAGAGGAATATGATGAATTTGTAATTCCAGCTTATAATAGTGAGGTAGATGGGGCTATTAAAGATGAAGACTCAGTTATTTTCTTTAATTTTAGACCAGATCGAGCTATTCAAATAGCATCTTTATTAACTAATGATGAATATATTAAAGTGTTTGATAAACAACCAAAGAACTTATCTTTTGTTTGTATGATGGCTTATGATAAATCTGTAAAAGGTACGATTGCCTTTAAACATGAGAAATTAGAAAATGTATTGGGTGTTTTTCTAGCTGATAATAAGTTCAAACAACTTAGAATTGCTGAAACAGAAAAATATGCGCATGTTACATTTTTCTTTGATGGCCAAATTAATTATGATGGAATAAATAATCCTGAATTAGAAGGTGCTAAAAGAATTTTAATTGATTCTCCTAAAGTAGCAACTTATGATTTACAACCTGAAATGAGTGCTGATAAAGTAAAAGATGCATTAATAGAAGAGTTGAATAAGGAATATTTAGATGTTGTTATATTAAATTTTGCTAATGGAGATATGGTAGGACACACAGGTGTTAAAGAAGCTGCAATTAAAGCAGTTGAAAAAGTAGATGAATGTATTAATGAAATACATCAAGTAGTAAATAAGCAAGGTGGAGTTATGTTAATTAGTGCAGATCATGGTAATTGTGAAGAAATGATTGATCATGATGGTAATGTATTAACTGCACATACAACTAATGAAGTAGAAATTATTGTAACGGATAAAGATGTAGAACTAAATGATGGTAAGCTAAGTGATATAGCACCAACTATAATATCTTATTTAGGTGTTGATAAACCTAAAGAGATGAGTGGTTCATCTTTAATTAAATAAAGGAGGAAGAATATATGCCAATTATTGAAGATATATATGCAAGAGAGGTTCTTGATTCAAGAGGGAATCCAACTGTAGAAGTAGAAGTAGCTATTAGTAGTGGGGAATTTGCTAGTGCAATTGTTCCTAGTGGAGCATCAACTGGAGAGTATGAAGCAGTTGAACTTAGAGATAATGATGAGTCTCGCTATGGAGGAAAAGGTGTTTTAAATGCTGTTGATAACGTAAATGATATTATTGCACCTGAAATTATTGGTTATGATTGTCGTAATCAAGTAGCAATCGATAATGCTATGATTGCATTAGATGGAACTGAAAACAAATCTAAACTAGGTGCCAATGCAATTCTTGGAGTAAGTATTGCTTGTGCTAAAGTAGCTGCTCAATATGCAGGATTAAATTTATATGAGTATTTAGGTGGATTCAATGCTAAAGAATTACCAGTACCTATGATGAATATCTTAAATGGTGGAAGTCATGCAGATAATAGTGTTGATTTTCAAGAATTTATGATTATGCCAGTAGGAATGGATACATTTAAAGAAGCATTACGTTGTGGTGCTGAAGTATTCCATGCTCTTAAAAGTGTATTAAGTAATAAAGGACATAATACTAATGTTGGTGATGAAGGTGGATTTGCGCCTAACCTACAAAGTAATGAAGAAGCTATACAAGTTATACTAGATGCAATCTCTAAAGCTGGCTATAGAGCTGGAATTGATGTTTTAATAGCAATGGATGTAGCTAGTAGTGAATTCTATGATAAAGAAAAAGAAGTATATGTATTAGCAGGAGAAGGTAATAAAGAATTAACTTCTGCTCAATTAATTGATTTATATGAAGAACTAGTAAATAAATATCCAATTATCTCAATTGAAGATGGTCTTGATGAAAATGATTGGGATGGGTGGAAAGATCTAACTACACGTCTTGGTAATAGAGTGCAATTAGTTGGAGATGATTTATTAGTAACCAATACTAAGAAATTAGAAGCAGCTATTGAAAATAAGACTGCTAACTCTATTTTAATTAAAGTAAATCAAATTGGAACTTTAAGTGAAACATTTGATGCTATTGAATTAGCAAATAAAAATAACTATACTGCAGTAATTTCTCATCGTTCTGGAGAATCAGAAGATACAACTATTGCAGATATAGCTGTTGCAACAAATGCTGGTCAAATTAAAACGGGATCACTTTCTCGTACAGATCGAATTGCTAAATATAATCAATTACTTAGAATTGAAGATAATTTAGGTAGTGCAGCTAAATATAGTGGAAGAAGAACATTCTTTAACATAAATTAAAAGTCAAGTAAAAAGTACTGTTATTAATTAAATAGTAGTACTTTTTTGATATGTGTCACAATTAAAAAATAAATAAAAAAAATTAATAAAAAGTGTTGACTTAGGAGTAGGGGTTTGATATTATATAGAGGCGTTCGAAAAGCGCAACGATCTTTGAAAACTAAACAAAACTGTCAATTTTTATTTAAGTCAGAATCAAATTACAAACAAGAAACCTTAACATATATGCTATATATGTTTAAGATACAATTTACATGAAGAGTTTGATCCTGGCTCAGGAT
>JAVWHL010000012.1:29991-30322 GCA_036640095.1 Erysipelotrichales bacterium
AACGCTGGCGGCATGCCTAATACATGCAAGTCGAACGAAGGGACCTCTTATCGAAGTGTTTACATTTCATCAAGAGATCATCCCTTAGTGGCGGACGGGTGAGTAACACGTAGGTAACCTGCCATCTAGATAGGGACAACAGTTGGAAACGACTGCTAATACCTAATAGGAGCAAAGCTCGCATGAGCTTTGCTTTAAAGAAGCCTTTAAAGCTTCACTAGCTGATGGACCTGCGCCGCATTAGCTAGTTGGTGAGATAGAAGCTCACCAAGGCAACGATGCGTAGCCGGCCTGAGAGGGTGAACGGCCACACTGGGACTGAGACACGGCC
>JAVWHL010000013.1:0-28522 GCA_036640095.1 Erysipelotrichales bacterium
GGTGTTGTTTTAACAATGATGGATTCAAGAACTAAGTTAGGTCTTGAAGTTAGTCAGGAAGTAAGAAAATACTTTAGAGAAAAAGTTTATAAATCGGTTATACCAAGGAATGTTAAGTTAAGTGAGGCACCTGGTATGGGATTACCTATTTTAAAATATGATCCAACATCTTCAGGGAGCATTGCATATATATCTTTAGCAGAAGAGGTGAATGCAGCAAATGAAAAAACAAAACAATAGATTAGGTAAAGGTTTAGAGGCACTACTTGGTGGTGATGTAAATGAGATTATTGATGATATTGAAAACAATTATAATAAGGATGAAGTAATACAGCTTCCTTTAACTGAAATATCACCCAATCCATTTCAACCTCGTGAAGTATTTGATGAAACTAAAATTGATGAGCTAGCAAAATCAATTAAGAATCATGGTGTTTTTACGCCGATTATCGTTAAGAAAACATCAGCTGGTTATAATATAGTAGCTGGAGAGAGACGTTATAGAGCGTCGCTTAAAATAGGATTAGAAACGATTCCAGCATTAATAGTTGACTTCGATGATCAAATGATGATGGAAATAGCACTATTAGAAAATATTCAAAGAGAAGACTTAAATCCTGTTGAGGAAGCTAAAGCATTAAAGACTATAATGGAAACATATGATTATACGCAAGAGCAGTTAGCTAAGAAGATGGGTAAATCTAGATCTCATATAGCGAATACATTAAGATTGTTATCACTTAATAATAAGATACAAGACTTAGTATTATCTTCAAAAATAAGTATGGGTCATGCTAAAATATTGATAGGTTTAGAAGAAGAGAAACTAGACTATGTAATTGATGAAGTATTAAAATCAAAATTGAGTGTTAGAGATACTGAAAAACTAGTAAATGAAATAAAGGGTAATTTAAAGCCAAAGACTGTAAAAAAAGAAGTTATTGCAGATGAATATAAAGATGTAGAAGATGTAGTTAGAGAAAAACTTGGAACAAAGGTAAAAGTAGATAAGAAACAAATGACAATTTACTATGAGAATATTGAGGATTTAAATAGAATATTAGATTTATTAAACATAGATGTTGATTAGAGTATCAATACTATGTTTTTCTATTACTAGAAAAAACAAGGAAAAACTTATTATAATTCATACATTTTTATAGTGTGTATATTTACTTTAAAACTTGCTTAGTTTTTCTAAATTAAGTATAATAGAATAGCTTAGGAGTGAATAAAATGGTTGTAAAATATGAATTTGAACATAAATGTAAACAGAGTAATGCTAGAGTAGGTAAAATTTCAACTCCACATGGAGAATTTGAAACACCAATGTTTATGCCAGTAGGTACACAAGCTACTGTAAAAACATTATCACCAGAAGAGGTGAAAAGTTTAGGTTCAGGTGTTATTTTGTCAAATACTTATCATTTATGGTTAAGACCAGGTGCAGATATAGTAGAAAAAGCTGGTGGTCTTCATAAATTTATGAATTATGATCGTGCTATGCTTACTGATAGTGGTGGGTTTCAAGTCTTTAGTTTATCAGACTTACGTAAAATAGATGAAGAAGGTGTAACATTTAGAAGTCATCTTGATGGTTCTAAATTATTTATGTCACCTGAAATTAGTATTGGGATTCAAAACAAACTTGGAGCAGATATCATAATGAGTTTTGATGAATGTATTCCATACCCTGCAGATTATGATTATGTAAAGAAAAGTGTTGATCGTACCTTAAGATGGGCAAAAAGAGGTTTAGATGCTCATCAAAGAAAAGATGATCAAGCTTTGTTTGGTATTGTCCAAGGTGGCGTATATCCAGAATTAAGGGAATATTGTGCTAATGAATTAAAAAAACATGACTTTGATGGTTTTGCGATTGGTGGAACAAGTGTAGGAGAACCTAAAGAAGTATATAAAGAAATGTTAGATATGACTATGCCACATCTTCCATATGATAAGCCTGTTTATGTAATGGGGATTGGATCACCAGTCTTTATTTTAGAAGCAATAGAACGTGGTGTAGATATGTTTGATTGTGTTTTACCAACTAGAATTGCACGTCATGGTACTGCAATGTGTTCTAATGGTCGAGTAGTAATAAGAAATGCTAAATATAAAGAGGATTTCACTCCGTTAGATGAAGAATGTGATTGTTACACATGCCAAAATTATTCGAAAGCTTATATAAGACACTTATTCCATGCTGATGAACAGTTTGGACAAAGATTAGTTAGTATTCATAATATAAGATTTTTAATTAAAATGGTAGAAGATAGTAGAGAAGCAATTCGTAATGATCGATTTGTTGATTATAAGAATGAGTTTTATAAAAAGTATGGTTTAGATGAAAACTCTAAAACTAATTTTTAAGGGGGATACTTATGAAAGTATATTCATTTAGTAAAGTAATATACGATGGTTATCTATCGATGGATTTGTTTTTATTCATGATTAGACAAAAGTTCTCTCGTATATTTAAATTTATGGGATTAATTCCATCAATGTTCGCTTTCTTTATAAAACATATTACGATGAGTGAGTTAATGGAAAGATTTTATAAAGTAGTTAGTGATAATATTACTGTTAGTGAGTTAAATATGTTTAAAGTTAATTCTATGCATAAAGTTGATTTAGTTGGGTTTGGGATAACACCTGATGATAAAGATTGTCTTATTATTACAGGAGAACCTTCTTTTCTAATTGATTTATTTATCGATAGAAGTCATTATACTGTAATCTGTTCAGAGTACAATTTACAAACTTCTAGATTTGATGGTAAAGTTAATTTAGAAAAATATAAAGGGGATAATCTTAGAGCAATGGGAATTGCTAGAATTAGTCAGTTATTTGTTCACTCTTTAAAAGATCAATCATTATTAAAGATGTCTGATTATATATTTATTTATAGAGGTTCAACAATCATTGACTATAGTACATATAAACCAAAACTAAGAGATCGTATAGATTATGGAATTATGAATAAAAGTGCCTTAATCTTTACGATATTAAGCTTAGTGACTATGTTATTCATGGTTCTAGTAGCTAGTATTGTTAGTATCTTTGTTGATCCAGTACTAACATATGTTGTTGCTTATTTAATCTGGTCAATAGTCATATATTCAATAGCATCATCATTCAATAAAGAAACGCCTCAAAAGGGTAATAGTATTATTACCTTTTATGTTGCATTAGTTCCAAACTTTCTTGCTATATTAGTTTTAATTCTAATATTTAAAGTAGGTATTGGTATAGCTAGTGGGGTTGTATTTCTACTTGCAGGATTAGTGGCATTTCCACTACTTGCATTTATTATAAGATTTTATCAAATAAAGTAAACTAATTAAATTAGTTTACTTTTTAGTATAGATAAAGTAGAGGTTTATTTTTTTTGTATAATTAGGTATAATGTAAAAGAGGTTTGATAAAATGAAAAATGGTTTTTTTATAGCATTTGAAGGTCCAGACGGAAGTGGGAAGTCAACAATCATTAAAATGGTTGCTGACTATTTTGAGCAAGAAAATATAGATTATTGCTTAACTAGAGAACCAGGGGGATCATTAATTGCTGAAAATATTAGAAGCATTATTTTAGATCCTCAAAATAAAAATTTAAAAGCTAGTACTGAAGCATTACTATATGCTGCTAGTCGTGCACAGCATTTTGAAGAGATAATAAAGCCGGCATTAGATAAAAATGCTATTGTTTTATGTGATCGTTTCATTGATAGTTCTTTAGTATATCAAGGTATAGCACGTAATTTAGGTGTTGAAAGAGTTTTAGAGATTAATCGTTTTGCTATTGATGATGTTCTTCCGGATGTAACAGTCTTTTTTGATGTGGATCCAATAGTTGGATTAGAACGAATTAATAGTTCAGGAACTAGAGAAATAAATAGATTAGATTTAGAGAGTGAACAATTTCATCGTAAAGTATATGAAGGGTATCATCAAATAATCAAAAGTGATAAAGATCGCTTTGCTATAGTAGATGCTTCTAAAAGTATCGAAGAAGTCTTTGAAGCAACATTAAATGCAATAAAGGGGCGATTAGATGTATAATTTTACTCGTACACAAGATAAGTTTGTACAAAAAATAAATAATAGTAAAAGTATGAATCGATTTCCACATGCAATGTTGATAGAGTCTTCTAATTCACTATTACTAGATAAAGCTATTGAGTATACAATAGCATCTTTGTTATGTGAACAAGTAGCTCCTTGCTTTGATTGTGATGTTTGTCAAAGAGTCTTAGACCATAATATTAGTGATGTTATCGTCTATGATTTAAGCGATGAAACTCTAAAAAAAGAATATATTTTAGAACTACAACAACGCTTTTCTAAAACTGCATTAGAAAGTACAAATAAACAAGTATACGTTATTAAATATATTGAGAATGCTACTAGTATTGCTCTTAATGCATTATTAAAGTTTTTAGAAGAACCAAATGATAATGTACATGCTATATTTACTACTAAGAATACTGATCGTGTATTAAATACAATTGTATCAAGAAGTAGTGTTTATCAGCTAAGAAGAAATGATGTAGAAAGTATTAAAGAAGTATTCTATGAAAACTTTCAAAAGGAGTATGTTGATACAGCATTATTAATCACAAGTGATGAAGTATATTTAGATATGGTATTAAAGAGTGAAATATTCAATACATTTGTTAAGAATACAAATAGAATATATAAAGCAATATATAGTGATATCTGCTTTTTAGAATTTAATCAACTATTAAATGATGCTGAGAAGGATGAACTAAGTATCTTCTTTGAATTGTTTTATAGTTGTCTAGTAAATATAGAATACCTAGAAATTTTAGGTGTTGAAGAAGCAATAATAAATAAAATAAAAAATAATACGCAGTTTGATAGTATGCTTGATGTTATATTAAGTGCTCGTTTAAGTTTAAGTACTAATATGAATAAAGCATTATTAATTGATAGATTTAGTGTAGAAATAGAGGAGGTTAGATCTTGAAAATAGTAGCAGTAGCTTTTAAAGAAAACGGTAAACAATATTACTTTAAAGCAAAGAAAGAGCTTAAATTAAAAGAAGGAACAAGAGTAGTTGTAGATACAGTTCATGGTATTGAACTAGCAACTATTGTTGATGAAAATATAGATAATAAAAATTTAGTTATTAATGATATGATGCCTGTAGTTAGAGTTGCAACAAAAAAAGACTTTGATGCTTATGAAAATAATAAAGTCTTAGCACAAAAAGGTTTTATTGAATTTAATGATATTTTAAGAAAGTTTGATGGTTTAGATATGACTCTTGTAAGTTGTGAGTATAGCTTAGATCAAACAAAGATACTATTCATGTATGTAAGTGATGATAGAGTAGATTTTAGAGAACTACTTAAAGCATTAGCATCACACTTTAAAAAGAGAATAGAGCTTAAACAAATAGGTGCTAGAGATAAAGCTAAGATGATTGGTGGCTTAGGTCCATGTGGAATGGAAACATGTTGTAGCCGCTTTATAAAAGACTTTGATAATATTTCTATTAATATGGCAAAGAATCAAATGTTATCACTTAATCCTAGTAATATTTCGGGGTTATGTGGTCGTCTATTATGCTGTTTAAAATATGAAAATGAAGCATATACGCAAGCTAAGAAAAACTATCCAAAAATTAATTCTAAAATTAAATATGATGGTAGGGAATGTAAAGTTGTAGGACTTAATATTTTAATGGATCAAGTAAAGATTGAAGATGAAAGAATGATTAAACTAGTAAGTAAAGAGGATATTAAATGGTAGAAGTAGAAAACTACTTATTAGAAAATAGAAGATTAAAGATTATCCAAAGAAAAGACATGTTCAATTTTTCTTTGGATAGTGTTTTATTATCTAACTTTATTTTTATACCAGCAAAAACAAAAAAGATAGTTGATATTGGAACTAATAATGCTGCAATACCTTTAATGCTTAGTGAGATGACAAAGGCTAAAATTATTGGAGTTGAAATTCAAGAAGAAGCAGTTGTTATTGCAAATAAAAATATTGATTTAAATAAGTTAAATGATCAAATAGAAATAGTCCATATGGATATAAATGATTTTAGTGTACACCCAGATGATAAAGCAGATATCGTTGTCTGTAATCCTCCTTTCTTTAAAGTAGGAGAGAGAAGTAATTTAAATGAAAATGAATATTTACAAATTGCTCGTCATGAAATAAAAGTTACATTAGAACAAATCATGCAATCTGCAGCTCGTATTCTAGATAATAATGGGAGATTTGGAATTATACATCGTCCTGATCGTCTAGTTGATATAATTGAATGTATGAAAAAATATAAAATAGAACCAAAACGTCTTAAAATGATCTATCCTAAAGTTGGTAGTGAAGCTAATATGATTTTATTGGAAGGACGTTATCAAGGTAAACCTGGACTTCGTATCGAAGCACCATTATATGCACATAATCATGATGGTAGTTATAGTGATGAAGTTCAAGAAATGTTTTTAGGTGATTAAAATGAAAAGAATTAAGTATTTAGAAAATGATAATCCTACAATATATGTAGTAGCAACTCCAATTGGAAACTTAGATGAAGCAACACAACGTATGATTGATACATTAAATAAAGTTGCTTTTATTTTGTGTGAAGATACAAGAGTAAGCTCAAAGCTACTAAGTCATTTTAAAATAAAAGATAAGACTTTAGAAAGCTATCATTTACATAATGAATACGATAAATTAGATTATGTTTTTCAAAAAGTAATGGAACATAAAGAGATAGCTTTAATTAGTGATGCAGGATACCCACTGATTAGTGATCCAGGACATTACTTAATAGAAGAGGCTACAAAAAGGGATATTAATGTTGTTGTTATTAATGGACCAAGTGCTATACTCCCAGCATTAATCAGTTCTGGGTTTGCAACCAAACCTTTTACTTTCATAGGTTTTCTTTCAAATAAGAGTAATGATGCTCTAAGTGAGTTAGAACAATTTAAAACTTATAATCATACCCTTATTCTATATGAAGCAGTACATCGTCTTAATAAGACATTGAAACATATACTAGATGTCTTTGGTGATATTGATATTTCAATTAGTAGAGAGATTACAAAGTTGAATGAAGAGCATATATATGGAAGAGTTAGTGAACTATTAAAAGCTGATTTAGCATTAAAAGGTGAATTAGTACTATGCCTAAACAATAGCCAAGAAAGTGATAGTAATGTAATAGATGATGAGTTTATTTTAAATGAAATAAACAAGTGCCTACAAGCTAATATGAGTAAAAAAGATTCAATAAAAAAAGTTAGTAAACAATATGGAATTGAAAAAAACTATGTCTATGATTTAGTACACAAAATATAAGGTGTTTTAAACGTTGAAATGGGTAGTGTGTGTTATAATAAATATGAGGTGGTAGAGTGATACACGAATACGACATATCATTAAAAGATGAAATAGAATCACGCGTAAAGAAACTAAACTATAAGGACCATAACTTATCCTTTACAAATATGTTTATGTGGCGTGGTAAATACAAATTAAATGTACATATCGAAGATGATTTTATAATCATTTTTTCTAATTTAGATGAGGAGAAATTTTCACTAAATCCAATCTGTGTAATTGAAAATGTAGATCAAGCAATAGAGTATTTACTAAAGTATTTTAAAGATAATAATATTCCTTTTAGAATGTATAATGTAGTCCAAAAAGTAAAACTACATATAGAAAAGATATATGGAGATTTCTTTAATTATGAATTAGATAGAGATTCATTTGATTATTTATATAGTGTAGATAAAATACTTACTTATAGTGGTAAAAAACTACAAAAGAAAAGAAATCATGTAAATAATTTTAAAAAGACATATGAGGGAAGATATGAAGTAAAACTAATTGAAAATAATCCAGATGTAGTAAAAGATTGTATAGCATTTACTAAAGCATGGGATGAATCTAAAGTTGAAGATAGAGACGAGTTTATTGATCAAGAGGTTTATGGAACAATAGATGCACTTACTCACTTTGATCAACTTAGTTGTGAAGGACTAGCAATTTATATCGACAATAAATTAGAAGCATTCTCATATGGAACACAATTAAATGATACTACAGCTGTATTAAATGTTGAAAAAGCTAATCCTGAAATTGTAGGACTATACCCATTTATTAGACAAACATTAGTAACTACATTCTTCGATGATTTAAAATATATTAATTCAGAAGATGATGTTGGTGATGAAAGATTAAGAAAGTCAAAACTATCTTATCGACCAGAATATCTAGTTGAAAAGTATGTTATCACACGTAGCGATGAAAACTAGACTTGCTAATGAAGCAGATATCAATACTATTAAAGAGTTATGGTATGAAAACTTTTTAGACCATGATTCTAAAGAAAGTATTGATTTTTACTTTGATAATAACTTTGATTTAAAACATACTTTTGTTTTAGAGGATAGTAATGAAATTATAACTTCATTGCAGTTAAATCAACATCAACTAGTAATAGATAATAAAATCGAGAATGTAAGTTTTGTAATAGGTGTAGCAACATTTAAAAAATATCAACGTCAAGGGTATATGAAAGTACTACTTGAAGATGCAATAAGATATGCAAGAAATACTTTGCATCAAAAATATATTATCTTACAAGCATATAATTGGGATGTTTATCGAAGCTTTGGTTTTGTAGATGCTTACTATAGACAAACAATCACATATACACTTAAAGATTTATCAAAATATCATAAGAGTGAAATAGAAAAGTATAATCTTAGTAAATTAGTAGATATATATCAAGGGTATACTAAAAATCTAAATGGGTATAAAATAAGAGATAAAGAGTATTTTAGAAATATTGAAGCAATGTCTGAAGTAGAAAAACTAAGTATTGCACAAAGTAAGGAAGCATATATTATTTATGGTGTAGAAAATAATAAGATGTTTATTAGCGATTGCGCATATTTAAGAGTTGAATCCTTATTAGAGTTAATAAAATCTGAATTATTAAATAGAAAACTAGAAGAAGTTGAGATATCTACAGATATATATAATGTATTTAATAAAAATGGTTCTAGAAAATTATATATGATGGTTTTAAACTTAACTCAAAATAATTTAGAAGAAGCAAACTGTTTATACATATCTGAAGAGATATAAAAACAGTTTTTTTATTTATCTAAAATTCGTAAATGAAGCATTGATGTGCTATAATAATTTTGTAAAAAGAATGATAAGTTTAATACATTAGGGAATGTGGTTGAAAGCCACAACAGCCCCACCGCTACTGTAGAGCTGATGAAATCATGATAACCACTAGGAAACTGGGAAGGTATGAGAGTAAAGAGAAGCTAAGTCAGGAAACCTAATTAAGCTAATCAAACAAATTTCGGAGGGAAATTGTTGATAAATTATTTAATTTGATACTAAAAACCCCATTTGGGGTTTTATTTTTTTTGAGGTGATATTTATGCGTGAATTTTCAAGTTTTCATCCTTTTGTTATATTATCTTACTTTGGAGTAGTAATTTTCTTTACTATGTTTCAATGGAATCCCGTATTTTTAGGGATTTCACTAGTTGCTTCCATTGTATTTGGGATTAAAGCATTGGGAATAGATGAATTTAAAAAGAAGATACTATTTAGTGTATTCTTTTTCTTAATAGTTGTTATAGCAAACCCAATATTTGTCCATGATGGAGTAACCCCTTTATTTTATGCAAATGGGAATGCTATTACTTTAGAAGCATTAATTTATGGTCTTGCCTTTGCTATGATGCTTATAAGCGTTATATATTGGTTTAATAGTTTTAGTAAGATAATGACTTCTGATAAAATTATCTATATTTTTTCAGCAATTATACCAACTATAGGATTAATTATATCTATGGTATTAAGATTTATACCACAATTTCAAAGACAGCTAAAAAAGATAATGGATATCAACAAGGTTGCAGGCGATCCATATAAATCAAAAAGTATTTCACATCGAATTGCAACTATATTTAAAACATTCTCAATTTTACTTACTTGGGCTTTTGAAAATTCAATAGACACTGCTAATTCTATGAAGGCTAGAGGATATGGATTAAAAGGTCGAACTACTTTTCACTTATTTAAATTTGAAAAAAGAGATTTTATTTTCATAATAACTATGGGATGTCTAGTCTTATTGAATGTTGTTTTATATAAACAAGCGGGATTAAGATTTTACTATTATCCAGAAATCGCAACAGTAAAATTAGATGCTTTAAGCATTATTTCATATATATCATACGTTATAATGTTTACCTTACCATTAATCATTGAAAAGAAGGAGGAACTAAAATGGAAATCATTAGTATCGAAGAT
Organism: Erysipelotrichales bacterium; assembly: GCA_036640095.1. Taxonomy (GTDB): domain Bacteria; phylum Bacillota_I; class Bacilli_A; order JAJDGJ01; family JAJDGJ01; genus JAVWHL01. The sequence continues at coordinate 10,342 of JAVWHL010000013.1, forward strand.
TTAAGCTTTACATATATTTTAAAAGAAGAAAAAGTTCTTTCTGATGTTAATTTAAAAATTAATGAAGGTGATTTTGTTGTTGTATGTGGGGATAGTGGTTGTGGAAAATCTACTCTTATTAAACATTTAAAAAATGAACTTAGACCTTATGGAACAACTGAGGGAACTATTTTATATAAAAACAAGGACATTAAAGAGATGTCATTAAGAGAAAGTGCAACATCAATAGGATATGTTATGCAAAATCCAGATAATCAAATTGCTACTGATAAAGTATGGCATGAATTAGCGTTTGGTTTAGAAAACATCGGTGTTGAACCTAGTATTATTAGAAGAAGAGTTGCTGAAATGGCTAATTTCTTTGGTATACATACTCTATTTAGAGAAGATAGTGATAGCTTATCTGGAGGTCAAAAACAGATATTAAATCTTGCTGCTACTATGTTGTTACAACCAGAAGTGTTAGTGCTTGATGAACCAACATCACAATTAGATCCAATTACTGCTACAGATTTCATTGAAACATTACATAAGATTAATGAAGAATTCGGGACTACAATCATTCTAGTTGAACACCGTTTAGAAGATGTCTTTAAAGTAGCAAATAAAGTGGTTTTAATGGATGAGGGAAAAATACTTGCAACAAATACGCCACAAAAAATTGCAAGTCAAGTTAAAGAAATAGATGATAATCATAACTTTTTTAATGCAATTCCAACACCAACAAAAGTAGCGTTAGATTTAAATTATACTGGTAAACTTCCAGTAACTATTAAAGAAGGTAAAATATTTTTAAAAGAAAATTATTCAAATATTAAAAATAAAGTATTTGAATTTGAAGAAGATACTACAGATAAAAAAGAAATTATCTCACTAAAAGGAGTTTATTTTCGCTATTATAAAGAAGGAAATGATATTCTTAGAGGAGTTAATTTGAGTGTTAAAGAAAGTGAGATTTTCTGTTTATTAGGTGGGAATGGTGCTGGTAAGACAACAACAATCAACAATATAGCAGGGATTTCTAAGCCATATCGTGGCAAAATAATAGTAGATGGAAAAGAAATTAACAAAAGAGGAAATGCATTAGATAAAAATTATATGGTGTACTTACCACAAAATCCAACGTTATTATTCTCAAAGGATAGTGTCAAAGAAGAAATTGATGAAGAAATTCATGCACAAAAGAAAGCTAATCCAGATGTTGAAAGCTTAGCCAATGGATTAATAGAACAATTCAATTTATCAAAATTAATGGGACAACATCCATATGATATATCTGGGGGTGAGCAACAAAAAGTAGCAATGTTAAAGGTGTTACTGCGTTCTCCTTCAATTCTATTATTAGATGAGCCAACAAAAGGATTAGATGCTACTGCAAAAAAAGTATTAGCTGAAATACTTAGTCAATTAAAAGATATGAAAATAACAATCATGATAGTTTCTCATGATATTGAATTTTGTGCTCGTTATGGAACACGTTGTGCTATGTTTTTTGATGGTGAAGTTATATCACAAGATAGTCCTAGAAAATTCTTTAATAATAATAATTTCTATACAACAGCTGCTTCTAAGCTAACAAGAAACATCTTTGAAAATACTGTCTTAGGAGAGGATGTGGTTAGACTATGCATGGCTCAAGAGCATTAAAAACTAAAATAATAACTGGTATTCTAGTTGTTATAGTTATGATAGTAGCATTGTTTGTTTTTAAAGGTAATAATTACTTATTAACTTCAATGATACTAGCATTGGTTTCATGTTTTCCTTTCTTCTATAAATATGAAAAAAGAAAACCAGATGCAAGAGAATTTATTATAATTGCCATAATGATAGCTTTAACAGTTGTATCACGAATTCTTTTTGCCTTTCTACCGGGTTTTAAACCTGTTATAGCAATGATTATAATAACTGGAGCTGCGTTTGGAAGAGAATCAGGCTTTATGTGTGGATCACTTAGTGCTATTGTTTCAAATATGTTCTTTGGACAAGGACCATGGTCTTTATATCAAATGTTGTTATGGGGACTAATAGGATATATATCTGGGATAATAAATAGAAATGGATTAATGGATAAACCTTGGATTAGATATCCGTATGCAATTGTATGTGGTGTAATGTTCTCTGTTCTTATTGATTTTCTAACTGCAGTAGGATCAGGATATACACACGCTAAGTTTATTGCTTTATTAATACCAGCTCTACCATTTATGGCATATTATGCAATATCCAATGTAACTTTTCTCTTTTTCTTATACAAACCAATGATGAAGAAGCTAAATAGAGTTAAATTAAAATATGGATTAGTTGATGAAATATATCGAATTTAAAATATAACAATCTTGTTATATTTTTTTATTTAAAACTTATCTTTGACACAGAAAATCAAGGCGTTTTGACCATAAATATGTTATAATTTATAAGAATGGGTGATAAATATGACAAAAAATAATCTTAATCATCTTGCTATTATTCTTGATGGAAATGGTAGATGGGCGAAGAAAAGAAATCTACCACGAGTTAAAGGGCATTATGAAGGTGGCCGTCGTGTCAAAGAAGTAGCAATCGCAGCTAGTAAACGTGGTATTAAAAGAATGAGCGTTTATGCTTTTTCTACTGAAAACTGGAAAAGACCTGAAGATGAGGTTAACTATATTTTTAAATTACCTAAAATCTTTCTTGAGATGTATTTGAAGGACTTAATGAAACATCAAATAAGAGTAGATTATATTGGTAATTTAGATGTTGTACCAAAGGGAGCACAAAAGGCAATAAGAGATTCAATTGAAAAAACAAAAAACAATACTGGACTAACATTATGCTTTGCATTGAATTATGGATCATATGATGAAATGTTAAAGGCTACAAAAAATGTAGCTCAAGATGTTGTTGATAATAAAATTAGTATTGATCAAATAGATGAAGGTGTCTTTGAAAGTCATCTAATGAATAGTACACCTGTTGATTTATTAATAAGAACTAGTGGAGAACAACGTATCTCTAACTTCTTATTATGGCAAATAGCGTATAGTGAAATTTACTTTACTGATATTTTATGGCCTGATTTTGATGAAGAACAATTAGATATAGCGCTAGATAACTATTATCATAGAGAGCGTAGATATGGAGGACTAATAGATGAAGAGTAGAATTATAACTGCATTATTAATCATAGGTATACTTTTACCAATTATATATATAAGTCCTTTAGCATTTAAAATATGCGCAGTAATTATTGTTTTACTTGGAACACACGAATTACTAGAAGTAAAAAAAGATAAGCAATATTCGATGATTACACATATACTTGTATATTTAATAAATACTGTTCCAATGATAATAATTCCTAATTTCTTGGAAACTAATGTTATTGTATATGGTGTTATTCTATTATTATTCTTTATGTTAATGATATTTGATAAGAATGTTGATTTTGTTGAAATGTCTTATCTATTCACATTTAGTTTATTTATCGTAATATCATCTAATAGTGCTGTTTTCTTAAGAGATTTAGATAATGGATTCTTTGTTTTAGTATTTATCATAATAACAACAGCCGCTGGAGATACTGGCGCATTCTTTGCAGGAACATTCTTAGGTAAACATAAGTTGATTGAAAGAATATCACCTAAAAAGACAATTGAAGGATTTATAGGCGGTTTAGCTTTAGCATTAATTGTTGGAGTTACACTTAATTATATAACACCCGTAGGACTTCCAAGTATTTGGATTGCTGCACTTGTATCGTTAATGTTAGGTTTATTTGCAGCACTAGGAGATTTATTCTTCTCATCAATTAAAAGAACATATCAAATAAAAGATTTCTCTAATATCTTACCAGGTCATGGTGGAATATTAGATCGTGTAGATAGTCATTTAACTAATATGATTGTTTATTTAGTTTTGATTTTAATATTAGGAGTGATTTAAATGAAAAGAGTTATTGTCTTAGGAGCAAGTGGATCAATTGGACAACAAACATTAAATGTCGTTAGAGATAATAATGGATATATTATTGAAAAAATAAGTGTTGGTTATAATATAAAAAAATTAATTGAGATATTAGAAGAGTTTTCTACTATCAAAGAAGTAGCTTTATTAGATGAAAAATACTTAAACCAATTAGAAAGTCATTACCCACATATTAGTTTCTATATAGGCGCTAAAGGAATATTACATCTTTTAGATAACGATAATTATGATATTGTTTTAAATAGTATTATTGGCTTTGCAGGAGTATTACCATCATTAAAAACGATTCAAAATAATAAAGTACTAGCTCTTGCGAATAAGGAAACAATGGTAGTAGCAGGACCGATTGTAAAGAAAATGTTAAAAGAGCATCCACAAAGTCAAATCATTCCAGTAGATAGCGAACATTGTGCTATTTTTCAATGTATGCAAAATGGAAGAAAAGATGATGTAAATAGAATTATTATTACAGCAAGTGGGGGAAGCTTTAGAGATAAAAGTTTAGAAGAATTAAAAAATGTAAGTGTTCAAGAAGCATTAAATCATCCTAATTGGGATATGGGTGCTATGATTACTATTGATAGTGCAACAATGTTAAATAAAGGATTAGAAGTAATTGAAGCTCATTATTTATTTGGCGTTGATTATGAAAAAATAGAAGTTGTAATTCATAAAGAAAGCATTGTACATTCAATGGTAGAATATAATGATAGCTCAACTATTGCACAACTATCATTACCTAATATGGAACAACCAATTGCATATGCTCTAGCGTATCCTAATAAAGCAGAATTCTTTAAAAGTAGTATTGACTTTAATAGTGCTTTACAATTAAATTTTGAACCAGTAGATTATACAAGATTTAAAGGACTTGCGATATCGTATCAGGCAGGTAAATTAGGTCATAGTTATCCTTGTGTGTTAAATGCAGCTAAAGAAGTAGCAACAAGAGCTTTCTTAAATGGAGAAATTAATTTCTTAAGCATTGTAGACTATGTTGAAAAAGCATTACTAGCACATAAGAAAGTAGAAGACCCAAGCTTAAAAGATTTAGTGGTTGTAGATAATGCAACTAGAAAATATACGCAATCATTAATAAAAAAGGAGATTTTAAATGATAATAATTAAGTTTTTAATAATTTTATTAGTTTTAATAACAGTTCATGAATTTGGTCACTTTATTGTGGCTAAGATATTTAATGTATATGTAAGTGAATTTGCTTTAGGATTTGGTCCTAAAGTATTTTCTAAAAAAGGTAAAGAAACTGAGTTTTCAATTAGACTTCTTCCATTAGGTGGATATGCTGCAATGGTAGGTGAAGATGGCGAAATCGAAGATGAAGAATTGAAAAATTTACCATTTGAAAGAACACTTAAAGGTGTAAATAGATTTAAACAATTTCTAATAATGTTTGCTGGAAGTTTTATGAACATACTTCTAGCATTTGTTGTTTTTATGGGAATAGGTATTACATACAATCAACCTAACCCTGACCCAATAATTGATGTGCCTACTTCAAGTGCTGCCTATGATGGGGGAGTGAGAACTAATGATAGAGCGATAAAAATAGTGCAGGATGATAAAACAACTCAAGTTAAATCATATTCGTCACTTATTATATTTGAATATACGAATAAAGAAGGAAAACCATTTGATTTGTATGTTGAAAGAGATGGTAAAGAATTAAAGTATACAATTAAACCAGAGTACTCTAAAAAAGATGATATGTATTTAGCTGGTTATACAGCTACTGTTTTAAAGAAAGCAGATAATCCAGTAGATGCCTTTAAAAATGGATTTGCTATTACAAAAGAGAACACACAAAATATCTTTACTAGCTTAAAGATGTTATTTACAGGAAAAGCTGGTGTAAAAGATTTATCAGGACCAGTTGGAATAGTTAGTATTACTTCAGATATAGACAAAGAACAAGGATTTATTGGATTAGTTAATTTTACAGCTATATTGAGTTTAAACTTAGCAATATTTAATTTGCTTCCAATACCTGCTTTAGATGGAGGTCGTATTCTTCTATTAATTATTGAAGCAGTTACACGTAAGAAAATAAGTCCAGAACTTGAATCTAAGATTATTGGTATCAGCTTTATATTATTGATGGTCTTAATTGTATTTGTAACAGGAAATGATATCCTAAAATTATTTAAATAAGAATGGTGAGATAAATGAATGAAAATATAATTAGTGAAGTAGCAAAAGAACTTAATATAAGTATTAAACAAGTAAAGGTTGTATTAGATTTATTGCAAGAAAAAAATACGATACCTTTTATTGCGCGTTATCGTAAGGAAGTAACTGGTAATCTTGATGAAAATCAAATCTTTGAAATTAATAAGATATATGAATATCAAGAAAATCTATTAAAGAAAAAAGAAGATGTCTTAAGACTTATTGAAGAAAAAGGTATGATGAATGATACAATTAAAGATGCAATTAATAAAGCAACTAAGATTATAGAAGTAGAAAACATTTATCAACCATATAAAGATAAGAAAAAGACTAGAGCTAGTATTGCGATTGGTTTAGGATTAGAAGAGCTTGCTAATAAGATAATGAGAGTTCCTAATCTTGATTTAAATAAGGAAGCTAGTAATTATTTAAATGATGATGTTAAAACAATTGAAGAAGCAATTGGATATGCTCAAGATATTATTGCCCAGGTAACATGTGAAAATGCTAAGGTAAGAAGCTTTGTAGCTGAGAATATTGAAAAATATAGTAATGTGGTTGCTAAAGTTAAGAAGAAGCATGATGATGAACAAGGTATCTTTAAAATGTACTATGATTTTAATGAAAGATTTAATAAAATTGCTAATCATCGTATTTTAGGTTTAAATAGGGCAGTAAATAAAAAAGTTGTAACAATGAGTTTTGAATTAGATAAAGATTATAATGTTGAAAATATATATAAGTATTTCTTTAATAAGAATAACTATGTTAATAAAGATGTAATAATAGAAGCAATAGAAGATGGCTATAAAAGACTTTTATTTCCTAGTGTTACAAGACAATTATTCTCACTAAGATTAGAACAAGCATCTAGTGATGCAATTGATGTCTTTGCACTAAATTTAGAAAACTTATTACTAGCACCACCATTAAAAGACAAAGTTATCTTAGGATTTGATCCTGCTTTTAGAACAGGATGTAAACTAGCAATCATTGATAAATCAGGTAAGTTAATTAAAATAGATTTAGTTTTCCCACATGATAATGAAGCTAAACTAAAAGATGCAAAAAAGAAAATGATTTCTTTAATAAACGATTACAATGTTGATGTGATTGCGATTGGTAATGGGACAGCAAGTCGTGAGAGTGAGAAGTTTGTTGCGCAATTAATTAAAGATGAGAATCTAGATATAGGTTTTGTTATTATAAGCGAATCAGGGGCTTCAGTATATAGTGCATCTAAGATTGCACAAGAAGAGTTTGGAAAGCTACAAGTAGAACAAAGATCTGCTGTATCAATTGCACGTAGATTATTAGATCCATTAAGTGAACTAATAAAGATAGAACCTAAATCAATTGGTGTTGGACAATATCAACATGATGTAAATCAAAAAGAACTTGCTAATAAACTTGATTTTACAGTAGAAAAAATTGTTAATGATATTGGAGTAGATTTAAATACATCAAGCCAATATCTTTTAAGACATATCTCTGGATTAAACAAAGGTATTAGTGATGCTATAGTTGCATATCGTGAAGAGAATGGTTCAATTAAATCGCGAAAAGAATTATTAAAAGTACCTAAGTTAGGACCTAAAGCTTTCGAGCAGGCTGCAGGATTCCTTAAAATATTAGATGGGAATGAAATACTAGATAGAACTATTATTCATCCAGATGATTATAAAGTAACATATAAGATATTAGAAGACTTATCATTAACATTTAATGATTTCGAAAATGAAGAATATCTTAAAAAAATTAATGGAGATAAAGTTGAAGAAGTACTGAATAAACATGATATATCAAAAACTAAATTTGATGATATTATAAGTGCTATTAAGAATATAAATGCTGATAAAAGAGATAACTTACAAGCACCAATACTTAAATCAGATGTATTAAGCATCGAAGATTTAAATGTTGGTATGAAATTAGAGGGAACAGTAAGAAATGTAGTTGATTTTGGTGCATTTATAGATATTGGGTTAAAGAATGATGCACTAGTACATATTTCTAAAATTAGTAAGAATTTTATAAAACATCCTAGTGAAGTTTTAGAAGTTAATCAAGTTGTACAAGTAACAGTTTTAAGTATCGATTTAGATAAAAAAACTGTTTCATTAACAATGTTAGATTAAAAAATAAAGGGGGATAAATATGAAGATATATAATATAGAGGAAAACAATCATTTAAGAAAGTATTTCCTCTTTAATTATGAAACATATTATAGAGTAATGATGGACAATGATTTAATTGGACTAAGTGGGGTAGATCGTGATCTAAGTGTCATATTTAATGATACACAACCAGATAAAGTACTATTAAATGTTTTGAATTCTTTTGATGTGAGTAACTCAGATCAAAAATCGTTCGAAACATTTCTTTTTGATATTGATATTGAGGATGCTATATGCCTTAGTGATAACAAGTATATTTATGCTATTGGTATAGTTGATTCAAACTATCAATATACACCTAATAAAGAATTACCACACGCAAAAAAAGTTAAATGGATCTCAAAAAAGAAAATACCAATTGAAGATGGGAACCCTAGAATAAAGATTAGACCTATTCTTAAAGATGAAACTTATCAAATGGTAGAAGCTATTATAAATGATGCATTAGTTGATGAGGATGGAGTTATTATTAATCAGCCATCACGAATTACAAAAGAAAGATATATAAGGTTCTTTAAGAAGATTAATATCAATCCATATGAAAAAGAATTACTTAATATAATATATCTTAGTAAAAATAAAGGAACATCTATTTTTGAATTACAAAAACATTTTACAAATGTTGATGTAGAAGAATCAATTGAATCATTCTCTAAAAGAATTTCAAAAACATTTAGAATTGAAGCAAACGAAAATTTCTATACTCCTAATTTATTTAATAGACAAATTAGAGATGGACATATGTGCCTATCATTTAAAGACGAACTAGCACAAGCATTGGTTGAAACTAATATAGTTAATTGTTCTTTTTTAGAAGAAGAAGAAACAAAATATACTATAAGCAAAGCGCAACAAGATAGTATATATTCTAGAGATGATATTGAAGTTGCATATAAACTTTTAGAAAAATATAAGAGCCTAAGTTTAATTGGGGATTGGTATACAGGGAAATCATACTTAGCCCATAGATTAGCTTTTTTGATTATAGGTTCTAGAGATATAAACAATATTTTAAATATGAAGATGCACAAATCACTTAAATATGAAGATTTATTCAATAAAAATTCTAAGAGCAAGTTATTAAGATTTATAGAACATGCTAGAAAGAATTCAATAGAAAACTATGTAATCATACTAGAAGATTGTCATACTATTAACTTTAATGAAGTATTTGGTGAATTAGCATACTTAGTTAAGAATAATAATAGAGATAAAGAAGCATCTCTAGATGTAGAGTTCTATGATAGTAAGTATTATTTACCTAAAAATGTTTATGTCATTACAACAACTCGTGATACTAGTGAGATAATATCAATTGATTCAATAAGTGGTACACTTCTTTTTGAAATGAAAGCAATGTATAACAAAAGATTTATTAATATGTTTGAAAATTATAAACTAGGAAGTTTTATAGCAAGTACATATACTGAAGTGAATAAGATTTTAATGCCAATGAATATTTCATTTAACCATGGTTTATTTCTAAAAAATAGTAGAGGTTTAAACTGTGAAGAGTATGAAGTGATACTTAACTACAAAATTAGACCAATATTAAAAAGAATATTAAGTGAAAGTGAATATCTTATGGTAAGTGAGATGTTAGACTTCAAATAAACAGTGTTTTATACAACTAAGTGTTATAATTAAATGAGAGGGTGATAAATATGGATAATAATAAAATATTTTTTACCAACAATTTATTCAAGGGGATTGGTGAAAATGAACTAAATAATATAATGAAACACTTTAATAAAGAAGAGTTTCAAAAGAACGAAAGTATCTTCATTGAAGGAGATATTCTTGATCGACTTTATATTATATATAGCGGAAAACATGAAATAACAAAATATAGTTTGGATGGAACAAAAAATATCGTTGCTATATTAGAAGCGGGGGATATGTTTGCAGAATCAGTAGCATTATCAGTTGATAGCATAAGTCCATATTCAGTGACTTGTTTAGAAGATAGTGTAGTATATAGTATTAAGATTAATAATTATAATACTATTATGAATGAGTTTAGCCAATTAGGTATCAATATGCAAAGAATACTTGCTATGAAAAATGCTTACTTAACATTTAAAATAGACTGTATTAGTAAGAAAACTATTAAAGAGCGAGTATATGAGATATTGAGATATTATTATATAAAAAATAATAGTACTAAATTTGAGCTACCATTCAATAAAAATCAATTAGCAGACTTTCTATGTGTTAATAGGAGTTCACTATCTAGAGAGATGAGTGCAATGGTTGATGAAGGTGTTTTTACCTATAAAAAGAAAATATATTCTATAAATGAAGATTTCTTTAAGATGTAATTTACTTACATCTTTTTTACTTTTATTGATAATTATCACATAAAATTATTTTTCAATATGTTAATCTATATGCAAGGAGTGATAGAAATGGAAAATAAAATGTTTTGTTATCAGTGTCAAGAAGCAGTAGGAAATACAGGTTGTACTTTTGCAGGTGTATGTGGAAAACCAAGTACATTAGCAAACTTAATGGATATTTATAAAGATGCACTAAAAAAATTATCTGCACTTATAAATGGAAAAGATGGGGTAGAAGAAGAACAAAGATATATCATGGAAGGGCTATTTAAGTTAATTACAAATGCTAACTTTGATGAAAAAGTCTTTGAAAGAGAAATTGCTTGTGCATATGAGTACATTAATAAACATAGTGATAAAGAAGTAACATATTCAATTACAGGTGGAATGTGGAAAACTGTTGGAACTCTAAAAGAAGAAAACGAAGATGTTCGTGGTCTAAGAGAACTAATTATTACAGGGTTAATGGGGTTAGCAGCATATCATAGTCATGCATTTAGACTAGGATTTGAATCAAAAGAGGTACATGAATTTACTGTGGATACTTTAGCAAAATTAGATTCTACAAGTACTTTAGAAGATTTAGTTTCTTTAGTAGATAAAACTGGAGAAATGGGAGTAAATGGTATGGCTTTATTAGATGAAGCAAATACATCTACTTATGGTAATCCAGAAATTTCACAAGTAAAACTTGGAGTAGGTAATCGTCCAGGAATCTTAATTAGTGGACATGACTTACATGACTTAGAAGCACTATTAGAACAATCAAAAGATGCAGGAATTGACATCTATACTCATAGTGAAATGCTTCCTGCTCATTACTATCCAAAATTAAAAAAATATGATCACTTATATGGAAACTATGGAAACAGTTGGTGGAAACAAGTAGAAGAATTTGAAACATTCAATGGACCAATTCTATTTACAACAAACTGTATAGTTCCTCCAAAGAAAGATTCTTCATATAAAGATATGGTTTATACAACTGGAAATGCTGGATTTGATGGATTCAAACATGTTCAAAACGGAGATTTTAGTGAGATAATTGAACTAGCTAAAACTTGTAAAGCACCAACAGCAATTGAAGAAGGAGAAATCACTGGTGGATTTGCTCATTCTCAAGTATTTGATTTAGCAGACACAATTGTGGAAAACATCAAAAATGGATCAATCCGTAAATTCTTTGTAATGGGTGGTTGCGATGGTCGTCATGATACACGTGATTATTATAAAGAATTCGCAGAAGGTTTAAATAAAGATACAATCATCTTAACTGCTGGTTGTGCAAAATATCGTTATAATAAATTAGGATTAGGAGATATCAATGGTATTCCTAGAGTCTTAGATGCAGGTCAATGTAATGATTCATACTCACTTGCTATTATTGCTCTAAAACTTAAAGAAATCTTTGAATTAAATGATATTAATGATTTACCAATAGCATACAATATTGCTTGGTATGAACAAAAAGCCGTAATTGTATTATTAGCTCTATTACACTTAGGAGTTAAAAATATTAAACTTGGCCCAACATTACCAGCGTTCATTAGTCCAAATGTAGCTCAATTCTTAATTGACACATATAATATTTCTACAATATCAACTGTAGAAGAAGACTTATCAGTAATTGGTTAATTAAAACTAAAAAACATTCGCTTTTATATAGTGAATGTTTTTTTGTTCTATTCAATTGACTTCAATGATTCTACCATATCTATTTTCTTTATATTACGACTCATTATAAGGTTAACACTTAAAGTAAAGATAAGAGTAAATAATATAGTAAGAAGATAATTATTTAAAGGCAATGACTTTAAAAAATATATATTTGGCATCTCAGCTTTAGTAATAATATAAGCGTGAAGAAAAGTCCCAAAAAATAAACCGAAAAATAAACCGAAAATGGTTAATATTATATTTTCTTTAAAGATATATTTAGAAATCTCTTTATCGTAATAGCCAAGAACTTTTAAAGTAGCTAACTCACGATGTCTTTCTCTTAAGTTTAAATTAGTTAATGTATACATAACTACAATAACTAATAATCCAGCAAAGATAACCATTATATAAACGATATTATCTAATCCGCCCATAGACTTAGCCATAGTATCCTTTAATTTATCATTACTTAATATAATATTTAATTCATTTAAATTCTCTAAGCTTTTTAGAGTACTTTCTTTTGTTGAACCCTTAATTAATATATTATTATAAGTAATATTTCCAACCTTATCTTGATACCCTTCTTTATTAACATATATATAGTTATCCACATAGTTATCAACAATGCTATCTACCTTAAAATCCACTATTTTATTATCAACCTTAACTTCTATATTATCTCCCTCTTTTATCTTATGAGAAGAAGCTATTTTTTTTGTTATAAAGATACTATTATCACTAAATTTAGAATCATTAAAAGAAATATACTTATTCAAATCTTTATTACTGAGAGGAACTACAATATTTAGATTGTCTTCAATATCACTTTTAACAAGTTCAACATTTTTTCTATATACTGGTATAGAATCATCTATTCCTTCAATACCATCAACTTTATTTTTAATTAGATCCATATCTTTATTACTTAGATTATCTGTATAGGCACTATAATTATATTTATATACTGAATCATACTGTAATTCGCTAATTGGACTAATTGAGCTTTCTATACCTAATCCAATCATTAATAGACCACTACATCCCATTATCGCAACGACACTCATTAAAAGACGCTTTTTATATCTAAAGATATTTCTAATACTTACTTTATTAATAAAAGAAAACTTATTCCAGATTACTTTTACTCTTTCTAAAAAAATCTCTTTTCCCGCTCTAGGACTCTTAGGTCTCATTAAAGTAGCACAAGTATATCCAGTCTGTTTAAAACTAACAATAAGCGTTGTACCTACAACGGTAAGCATTGAAAAGGCTAAAGCACTAAAGATAACACCATAGTTTAAAATAATCTCAAAATTTGGTAGTTGATATAAAGAGCTATAAGCATCTATAACAGCCCCTGGTATTATACTTATCCCTATTACACAACCAAGTAACCAGCCTAAAAGAGTTGAGAAAAATGCAAAAACAAAGTAAATAAAGATAATAGATGTTCTTTTATATCCTAGTGCTAATAAAGTACCAATTTGAATACGTTCATCATCAAGCATCCTAGACATAATACTTGAACCAACTAATGCACTTACTAGGAAAAAGATTACAGGAAAAATTAATGCTATTTCTTTTATCTGTGAAGAATCATTATCGTATGTTTTTATACTTGGATCCTTATCAAAGGATGTAATAAAGAATTTATTATTATCTAATCCTTTCTCTAGTTTCTTTACTAGATTATTCATACTAGCTTTATACTCATCACTAAAGATATTTTTTAATGAAGTAGAAATATAAAGAGTATTATATTTATTTGGCACATGTTTAGTATAATAGCTAACAAATTTACTTGGAGCATATACAATATTTTTTATTTCAGAAGAATCACTTAAGTTATACCCCTTTTGCATACTATTAAAATATTGCGCAAAATAAGCTTTACCTACAATAGAACAATCTTTCTTTTTGCCATTTACTTCAATATTCACTTTATTGTTTAACTTCCATGTATTATCTATATCAACAACACACTCTGCATCATTATTAGGCATACGACCTTCTCTAATCTTGGGACTATTCATAGTTTCAATAGAATTTAACTTGATAATACTTTCTTCTTTATTATATTTTAAGATACCATCTAATGAAGATGAATATTCTAGACTGAAATCTTTGAGTGAACTGCTTTTTAAGATATCATTGACTTTGTTGTACTCTTCTTTACTAATACCATAAGGATTAAATAAAGATATACTAGAAACATTTTGCTCCTTAAAGTAGTTATCAGCATTTACTTTCATTGCCCCTTCTACACTATTAATACCCGTGTATATAGCAACACCAGTACACGAAATAAGAATTATTGAACAGAACTGCTTGAAATACTCTTTGAGCTTTCTTAGAGCTAATTTAATAATATATAAGAACATTACCACTCAACCTCACTAACAAGCTTAGGATTATCATTATAGTATTCTAATTCAATACTACCATTTCTCATTTTAATTACATGATCAGCAAGAGCTTCTAGAGCATGATTATGTGTAATCACAACAACACTCATATTATATTTAGTAGCCATATCTTGAAGTAAACTAAGAATATTTTTACCTGATTCATAATCTAATGCTCCAGTAGGCTCATCACATAACAATAACTTAGGATTCTTAACAAGAGCACGAGCAATACTTACACGCTGTTGTTGACCACCAGATAATTGAGCAGGAAAATTATTTAAACGATCACTCAAACCAACATCAGATAGTATTTTTTTACTATCAAAAGGATTTGTTGATAATTCATAAGCCATCTCAACATTTTCAAGAGCAGTTATATTAGGAATCAGATTATAAAATTGAAAAACAAATCCAATATCAAAACGACGATATTTTACTAAATCATTTCTAGAATACTTAGTTATATCATTACCATCAACTAGTATTTGCCCACTGCTAGCATTATCCATACCACCTAGTAAATTAAGTAAGGTTGTTTTACCAGCACCACTTTCACCAACGATAACAACAAATTCTCCCTTGTTAATTTTAAGACTAACCTCATTTAAAGCTTTAATCTTTATATCGCCCATAAGATACTCTTTATTTAAATTATTTATTTCAATATAGCTCATAATTATCTCCTTTTACTCTTATTACTTTTATTATCGTGTATCTAATCAAACAAGTCAATTGCCTAAAATTAATTATACACATATGAATTTAAGATACATATCGTGTACAAAAAACAATAAAACAAATGTTGTATGATAGTTAAGTGAGAAAAAATAAAGTAAAGGTGATTTAATGATAAAAAAGTATCTTTTAGTATTTAGCGTACTGATGATGTTTGTAGTTTGTACTTTAGGAAGTACAAATAGTATTAAAGCGACTAAATTGAGAAGTACTACTTCAAGTTATTATTCAAATAAAAAAATAAAAAGTAAAACAATAACAGAATATGATTCAAAAACAAAAAGAAAGTATCTTATTACAAGATATGATTACAATAATAAAGGTACGAATACATCTAAAAATGTAACAACGTTTGATGCGAAAAGCAAACGTTTAACATTAACGAAGTATTCGAAAGTTAAAAGTAAGTTTAAAATGAAAGCAAAATACTTTTACTATAATACCCACTCAAAAGCAAAAACTAAAAAAGTTACGACAAAAGCTTATAGAGCAGACTATTATAATAGTAAAGGTAAATATGTTAAAAGTAAGTATTCAACAAAAGATGGACAACGTAATGCTGTAGTAGCATTAGCAAAAAGCCAAAACGGTAGAAGATATCGTGCTGGTGGAAAAAGTCCATCAGGATTTGATTGTAGTGGTTTAACATCTTATGTATATGGAAAATCTGTAAGTAAGAATATAGGCCGTACATCATACTCACAAAATAAAAAAGGGAAAACTGTTAAAGTAAGTACAAAGTCGCTTAAACCAGGAGATGTATTATTCTGGGGTAGCAAGAAATCTCCATACCATGTTGGTATTTATCTAGGAAGTGGAAAGTATATACATGCTAGTACACCTAGAAGCGGAGTTCAAATTAAGAAATTAAACAGTTTTAAACCTTCATACGCTAAAAGAATGATTTAAACTCCATATGGAGTTTTTCTTTTTGACATTATATTTCAATTATGTAACAATATATATGTTTTAGAAATGTGCATATGCACGCTGCAAGACTTCCTAGGAATCCTTTGCTTGCAGGCTATTACTAACCATTAGGTTATAAAGGAGAAAATAAAATGAATAGTAGAATTAAAGATTTGACAAAGATGTCCATAGTGATAGCTTTGTATGTTGTTGTGACTTTATTAATGTCATCCCTAAGTTTTGGACCGATCCAAATAAGAATTGCAGAAATGTTTAACTTGTTAGTAATTTTTGATAAAAAATATATTCCTGCTGTATCTCTAGCAGTATTATTGGTGAATTTTGCATCACCTCTTGGCCCCATAGATGTAGTAATAGGTACCTTAGAAACATTATTAGCACTTATTACAATTTATTTAATTACAAGAAAGATGAAAAAATTAAATCATAAATTAATAACAGGAATTATAGTATCATCGTTATTTATGTTTATTATAGCATTAGAGATAGTATTTATAACAGATCAACAAATGCCATTTTGGCTTATCTATTTACAATTGATAGTGGGTGAAGCAATCTCAGTAAGTATAGGTGCATTGATTATTAAAACAATTAATAGTAGACTAAAATTAGAAGAAATTATATAAAAAAAATAGATACCGTCGTGGTATCTATTTTCTTTGTTTAAAGATCAATTTATTACTAATATAAAATATAAAGTATAATCCTAGAAATGCTATTAAATATACAAATGAAGTAAGTCCAATAGTTAATTGTAATGATCTAGTACCTATCATTATCTTATTATATCTAAGAATAAATGCTATTACGCCAATAACAAATGTAAATAATGAAAGAACTAAAAGATAAGAATGAGAACTATCTTCACTATGATATCTTAAATGAAATAATTTACTTTGTTCAAAATTATTGATTGCATATAATAAAGAATCTTCATTATTATAGTCTTCCTTCTTTAAACCTTCTAATTGTTCATTGATATATTCACTAATAATATACTTCTCATCATCGCTAGCGTTTAATGCGCCCACATAATCAGCTACACTATCATATTTAAGCTTAATATCATTACCGTTGCTCATGTAGTTTAAAAAGCCCCATAAGATACCAATAATAATCGCAAAAGCGTACAAAAGAATAATTAGGAAAAAGCGAGTTGTAAAATTATCATAACTAGAATTAATAAAATCTCTATGTAAAGTTAAACCAGTAACAAAAAGTATAATAGAAATTATAATTATAATAGGATATTTAATATTACGGATACTTTTAAAAAATTTGTTCATATCTAATCCTCCTTATAAATTCATTATACTACAAGTGTATAAGAAAAAACAAACTCCATAAACGAAGTTTGTTTCGAGCACATTAATAAAATCAATATATATAGTCTAAAGGGGATATATTATTATTTTCTTTTGGGGGGATGTTACTTGTTATATTGGGGGGGACAAGTAACTAATAAAAATAATTTGAGTAATTATATAAATAGACATATAACAATATACTAAGATTTTATTAATAAGTTGATTATACCACAGATTGAACTTAAATCAATACCATAATGCACAAATAGCGTTTTTGTACACATTTAATGTAAAAATGTTCTTTAAATTTACAGTTGTGTTTTTAAGTTCACTACCAGTAATACTTAACTCTTTTATATACAACTTTGCCCTTTTTATTATAGTTATATGTTGTTCTTTTTGCTTTTCCATATTTCTTGCTTGATTTTAATTTACCAACTTTATTATATTGATATTTAGTATAAG
>JAVWHL010000014.1:0-27935 GCA_036640095.1 Erysipelotrichales bacterium
AATTCTTATTTCAACTCATGATTTAGATTTAGTTAGTTTATACTGCGATCAATCGGTTGTTATTAATAAGGGACATATTGATTTTAATGGAACGACTGATGATTTAATAATGCAACCTAATTTATTAAGAGCTAATCATTTAAGGCTACCACGTATTGCACATTTAATGGAAATATTAGATACTAAAGATAGTATTGAAGTTGATCGACATGTGGCTACAATATCGCAAGCACGTAAACAAATTAAAAAGTTAATAGGTGAAGATAATGAGTGAGTTAAGAAGTGGATATAGTACTGGTAGTTGTGCATTAGCTGCTACAAAAGCGGCTAGTATTAATCTTTTTGAAAATATTCAATGTCCGCAAGTTAAAATAAATACACCATTAAATCAAGAATTAACGATTGATGTTTATAATCATCATAATGATGGTATTCAAGCATGGTGTAATGTTATTAAAGATGGTGGTGATGATATTGATGCTACCAATGGCCTTGAAATTTATGCTTATTTAAAAAAAGTGGATGAAGGAATTCATATTCTAGGTGGTAAAGGAGTAGGAGAGGTTACTAAAAAGGGACTAAGAGTCGAAATAGGTAAACCAGCAATTAATCCTATTCCATATCAGATGTTAGAAAAAGAATTAATGGCAATAAAAGAAAGATATAATTATCAAGGTGGTTTAGAAGTAATGATTGTTGTTCCAAATGGAGAAGAAGCTGCTAAGAAGACTTTCAATGAAAGGCTAGGAATTGTCGGTGGTATTTCAATACTAGGCACAACTGGTATTGTAGAACCAATGAGTGAAAAAGCATTAATTGAAACAATAAAGGTTGAAATTGATTATTATATAGAGAATAATAAAAATGAAATAGTATTACTAACACCTGGTAATTATGGACAAGCATTTTGTGAAGAAAGTCTTAATCTAAATATTGAGAGTGCAATAAAATATTCAAATTTTGTGGGAGAAACACTTGATTATTTAGTAAGTAAAAAAGTAAAAAGAGTTCTTATTGTTTCCCATTTAGGTAAGTTAGTAAAAGTTGCAGCAGCTATTATGAATACTCATTCTAAGTATGCTGATGGAAGAAATGAAATATTTTGTGCATATGCAGCACTTGCAGGAGCACAAATAAATACATTAGAGAATATTATGAATGCAACAACAAGTGATGATATTGACGATCTTTTAAATGAAGCACATATAGCAACTAAGACTTATGGTCTGATAGAAGATGCTATTAAAAAGAAAATTGATTATCGTACTAAAGATGAAGTTCAAATAGAGTTTATTGGCTTTTTGGTAGAACAAGGTGTTTTAGTATCAAGCCCTCAAGCATATGATTTTATAGAAGAATTAAAGGAGGAAGAGTAATGAAAGGAAAACTTATTGGAGTAGGGGTAGGTCCTGGTGATCCAGATTTACTAACAATTAAAGCAACTAAAACACTAGCTAATGCAGATATTATTGCATTACCACAAACTAAATCAAGTAATGTTGCACTTGATATCGCAAAAGAATACATAGAAGATAAAGAATTACTATATATTGATACACCAATGGTTAAAAATCAACCAAAGGATGGTGAAGTGTATCAAAATGCAGCTAAGAAAATTATAGAATGTCTAGATAGAGGTTTAGATGTAGCATTTATTACATTAGGGGATCCTACAATATATTCAACTTATATCTATATTCATAAATTAGTTCAAAAAGCTAGCTATGATGTTTCAATTGTACCTGGTATTACATCATTTAGTGCTGCAGCAGCATTATTAAATGATTCATTATGTGAAGCAGGTGAAAGTTTACATATTATTCCAGCATCTTATGATGGTCTTGAAAAACAATTAGATGTCCCTGGAAATAAGGTGTTAATGAAGTCTGGAAAGCAATTACCACATGTTATTGAAGCATTAAAAGAAAGAGATTTATTAAAAGGAACTACAATTGTTGAAAAATGTAGTATGCCAGAAGAAAAAGTATATCATAATGAAGAAGAATTTAATCAAGCAAATAGTTATTTCTCAGTACTAATTGTAAAAGAAGGAGACGTTAAATAATGGTTTATTTTATTGGAGCAGGACCTGGAGCAGCAGATTTAATCACAATGAAAGGTCATGATTTACTAACAAAAGCAGATGTTATTATATATGCAGGATCATTAGTTAATCCAAAACTATTAGATTATGCTACAGATGATTGCCTAATTTATAATAGTGCTAGTATGAATCTAGATGAAGTAATTGAAGTTATCGTAGCCAATGAAGGTGAAGATAAAGTAGTTGTTAGATTACACACAGGAGATCCAAGCATTTATGGTGCTCATAAAGAACAAATGGATCGCTTAGACCAACATAATATTAAGTATGAAGTAGTACCAGGAGTTAGTTCATTCTGTGGTGCAGCAGCTGCACTTAATGCAGAATTTACGCTACCTACAGTTAGTCAAACAGTTATCTTAACAAGAATGACTGGTCGTACAAAAGTACCTGAATCACAAAGTATTAAATCACTAGCAACTCATCAAGCAACAATGGTTCTATTCTTAAGTATGTCATTAATCCCAGATTTAGTTAAAGAATTAAATGAAGGTGGATATGAATTAGATACGCCAGCAGCAATTGTTTATAAAGCAACATGGCCAGATGAAAAAGTATTTAGAGGAACTATTAAAGATCTAGAACAAATCGCAACAGATAATAATATAACTAAAACAGCTTTAATTATAGTAGGGCATGTTTTAGATAGTGATTATGAATTATCAAAATTATACGATAAACACTTCACTCATGAATTTAGAAAGGGTATCGATGAATAAAGTTAGCGTATTTGCTTTTAGTGAATACGGAGCAGAATTAAGTCTAAAGCTTAAATCATTGCTCGATTATAACTATGATGTAGAAGGATATTACAAAAAAGAATATCCACAACTTAATAAAATAGATAAACCCTTAAGTGAAGTAGTGGAAGATTCATTTAAACAAAGTAATATTATTATCTTTATTGGAGCAGTTGCAATTGCAGTAAGATTAATAGCACCTTATCTTAAATCTAAAGTAGAAGATCCAGCTATTATATGTATTGATGATGGTGGATCATATGTAATACCTATTCTTTCAGGACATATTGGTCAAGCCAATAAATATGCTCTTGATATAGCAAGCCTATTAGATGCCATACCAGTTATTACAACTTCTACTGATATTCATAATGTCTTTGCAATAGATGTCTTTGCTACAAAGAATAATTTATTAATAAGCAATCCAGCAATGATTAAGTATATATCAACTCATTTATTAGAAAATAATAAAGTAGGATTTGTCTGTGATTATCAAAAAGTAAATACTCCAGATTTTATAGATATTAATAATAAAGATATTGGTATATGTATTAGTGAAGATATTAATAAAAAACCATTTAAGAAAACAATTAATTTAATTCATAAAAAATATGTCTTAGGAGTAGGACTTAGAAAAGATAAAGACTCTCAAACATTTGAAGAATTTATCTTAAATGAATTAAAAGAAAATAAAATCGATATCAAACTAGTTAGTGAAATAGTTAGTATTGATTTAAAAAAAGATGAAAAGGCACTAAAAGATTTTGCTTGTAAGTATCGTTTGAAAATGCAAACATTTTCAAGTGAACAATTAAACAATATTAAAGGTGAATTTAGCTCATCACAATTTGTTAAATCAATTACAGGCGTAGACAATGTGTGTGAAAGATCACTAGCCTATGTTGTAGGATATGAAAATATTCTTACAAAGAAAAAGGCACATGATGGAATGACAATCGCAATTGGTATTAGACCATTTGCCTTAATGTTTTAGGAGGAAAATAAATGTTATATGTAGTAGGATTAGGACCTGGAGAACACTCTCAAATAAGTCCAAAAGCAAGTGAAGCAATAAAAAATTCTGATGTAATCAGTGGTTATACAGTGTATGTTGATTTAATTCAAGATTTAGTTGAAGGTAAAAAAATCATTACAACACCAATGAAACAAGAAATAGAAAGAACGACAATGGCTATTGAAGCTGCTATGGAAGGCAATGATGTAGCAATGGTATGTAGTGGAGATGCAGGAGTTTATGGAATGGCTGGTTTAGTATATGAATTAGCTGATAAAATGAATGCCGATATCGATATTGAAGTTATCCCTGGAATTACAGCAGCATCTTCAGCAGCTGCAGTCCTAGGTGCACCATTAATTCATGATTTTGCTGTAATATCACTATCTGATTTAATGACACCATTAGAAGATATTATGAAACGTGTAGATTATGCATCTAAATCAGGATTTGTAATTGTATTATATAATCCATCATCTAAAAAACGTGGAACATATTTAAATCAAGCATGTCAAATAATTATGGAAAACTGTGGTGAAGAATTGAACTGTGGATACGTACGTAATATTGGACGTGATGAAGAATATGCAGAAGTATTAAGCATTAAAGAACTTTCACAAACATCAGTAGATATGTTTACAACAGTAGTTATCGGTAATAAAAACACAAAAATCATTAAAAATAAACTAGTAACACCTAGAGGATATCAAGTTTAATGAAAGTTTTATTATTTGCTGGAACTAGTGAAGGTAGAAAAATCGCAAGTACATTGTCTAACTTAAATATAGATGCAACAGTATGTGTTGCAACTGATTATGGAGCAGATATACTAAGTGATATTACAAATATTAACTTAATTGAAAAAAGACAAGACCAAAATGATATTGAAAATTTATTAGAAATTCACGATATCGTTATTGATGCAACACATCCATATGCCTTAGATATTAGTAATAATATCTTAAAAGCAAATGAAGTAAAACAAAAGAAATACTATCGTATAATAAGAGAATTTGTTGAATTAGATAATGCTATCTTCTTTGATGATTACTCTCAATTAACACATTACTTAAATGAAAATGATGGTAATGCCTTAGTTACAACAGGTTCAAAAGCAATCATACCTTATACTTTAGTTAATGATTATAAAGAAAGACTTTTCTTTAGAGTCTTACCAATGATTGCATCACTTGAACAATGTTATCGCTATGGTATTAAAGGTTCTCATATTATAGCAATGCAAGGCCCTTTTTCAATCGATTTGAACAAGGCATTATTAAAACAATATAATTGCCAATACCTAATTAGTAAGAATACTGGTAAAAGTGGTGGCATGGAAGAAAAACTACAAGCGACAAAAGAGATGGACATTAAATTATTAATAGTCTCTTTAGAACAAGAACAAGGATATCGTATCGATGATATGATTGAAATACTAGAAAATATATAGGAGGATTTAAAATGAAAGGAATTTTAATTTTAGCCCATGGAAGTAGAAGAATTGAAACAAAACATATGATGGATAATATGATGGAAATGATCAAAGAAAGAAATCCAGAAACACTAATTGAAAATGCGTTTATGGAACTATGTGATCCATTACTAGCAGTTGGATTAGATAACTTAGTAGACGCAGGTGCTACTGATATTACTTTAATTCCATACTTTCTATTTGAAGGAATCCATATTAAAGAAGATATTCCTGGAGAAATCAATGAATATTTAGAAGGAAAAGAAGGAATTACAGTTAAAATGGGACAAACAATAGGTGCTGACCCTCGCCTTGCGGATATCATTAGTGAGCGTATTAAAGAGGCAAAGTAATGAAAAGTATTAAAATAGTAGGAATTGGATCTGGAAGTATTCAAGAACTTACTTTAAAGGCTTATAAGACAATTGAAGATGCTTCTATTGTCATTGCCTTTGATAGGGTTGCACAATTACTTAGTGAAATAAACAAAAATATTATTAATGTTAAACTTAGCAATTTAGTTGATGAAATAGAAAAACTAAAAGACGAAGAAATAGTTATTGTATTATCAGGAGATATTAATTTTTATAGTGCAACAAACTATATTCAAAGAAACTTAAATAACGAATATCAAATTGAATTAATACCAGGATTAAGTTCTTACCAAATTTTATGTGCCAAAATGAATATTAGCTATGAAAAAATGCAATTCATATCATTACATGGCCTTCAACAAGAAATTAAGATTGCTGTTGCTATAAAAGAAAAAACATTCTTTTTATTGGATGCAAAACACAATGTTAATTGGGTCTTAGAAGAATTAAAAGATATTAAAGGACTAAACTTTTATATAGGCGAAAACTTAGGTATGGATGAAGAAAGATTATCTAGAGGAAGCTATGCTGATTTAAAAGATAAAGAATACTCAGTACTTGCTGTAATGATTATAGTTAATGAAAATGTCATAGACTATAATAGAACTTTGTACGATGAAGATTTTCTTAGAGCTAAAGTACCAATGACTAAACAAGAAATTAGATGGTTAAGTTTATCATTATTAGATTTAAAAGAAGATGATATTGTTTATGATATAGGAGCAGGAAGTGGCTCAATTTCTATTGCAATGGGATATAAACTTACTAAAGGATGTGTCTATGCCTTAGAAAAGAAAGAAGATGCATTTAATTTAATAAAAGATAATATCAGTCATTTAAATGCTTATAATGTTTATCCATATCATTGTTCAGCTTTAGAAATGATTAATGAATTAGAAGTTCCTACAAAAGTATTTATAGGTGGTTCAGGAAATGATATCAAAGATATTATCAAAAACCTATTACAAAGAAATAATAAAATAGAGTTTGTTGTTACGTGTATAACTTTAGAAACACAAGCACAAGTACTAAGTGTTTTTAAAGAATTAGACTTTGAATATGATGTTTATAGTATAAATAGTGCAAGATCACATAAAGTTGCACAATATAATATGATGTATGCAAATAATCCAATTACGATTATTAAAGGGGGACAAGCTAGTGTCTAATCAAAGATTCATGATAGCTGGAACTAATAGTGGCTGTGGTAAGACCACCATTACATGTGCATTAATTAAAGCATTACAAGACTATGGTAAGGATGTTGTTTCATTTAAATGCGGACCTGATTATGTTGATCCAATGTTTCATAATAAAATACTTAAAACTAAATGTACCAATTTAGATTTGTTTTTAAATGATGTAGAAACCAATAAACATTTAATTAGTACTAAAACTAGTAATAATGAAATTGGAATAATTGAAGGAGTAATGGGTTTCTATGATGGTGTTGGAGGCATAACTAGCGATGCATCAGCATATGATTTATCAATGCAAACAGATACACCAGTAATACTTGTTATTAATGGAAAAGGAATGTCAGTATCAATTATTGCAATGATAAAAGGATTTCTTGATTACAAAGAAAATAATATCAAAGGTGTAATCCTAAATAATGTTAGTACAATGTTATATCCAAAACTAAAATTAGAAATAGAATCACAATTAAACATTGAAGTACTAGGATATTTACCTCATAATAAAAAATACTCTCTAGAACATAGACATCTAGGATTATTAATGCCAGAAGAAGTAGAAGACTTAGAAAGTAATTTATTTGCCTTAGCAGATGAAATAAAAGAAACAGTAGACTTAAAAAGAATCGTTGAACTTAGCAATACATCAGTAATTGAAGATAAGTTTACTTATCCAAATAATAAATATGATTTAACAATTGGTATTCCAAGAGATAAAGCAATTTGTTTCTACTATGAAGATAATCTAAAATTATTAGAAAAACTAGGAGTTAAACTAGAATACTTTTCATTAATTGATGATAAGAAAGTTCCTAATAATATAGATGCATTATATATGGGTGGAGGATATCCTGAATTATATTTAGACGATCTATCTAATAATAAAGAAATGTTACAAGATATAAAAGAAAAAGCTATTAATATGCCTATACTAGCTGAAGGTGGATCATATATATATTTATGTAATTCATATACAGTAGATAATAAAAAACATCAATTTAGTAATATTTTACCAATTGATATAGAACTAACAAATAAACTTCAACCATTTGGATATGTTTATAATACATCAATGGATGAAAATATATTTTTAAAAGATTTAAAAGTACCAGCTCATAACTTTCATTATTCTAAAGAAATAGATTATCTGGGGAATATAAAATCTAATAAACCTAGTGGGAAAAGAAATTGGCAAGGTGGATACTTAAAAGATAATATCTTAGCATCATATTCACATTACCATTTCTATGGAGCTATGGATTTATTGATTAACTTTTTAGAAGCAGCAACTAAGTATAAAGAGGAGAATAAACATGATTAAAAAATTAAAACCAATGGAAATAGAAAATAAAAGCTTTGAAATAATTAGTGAAGAATTAGGAGATGTTGTCTTAGATGAATTAGAAGCTCCTATTATTAAAAGAGTAATTCATACAAGTGCTGATTTTGATTATGCTAAAAACTTAGTATTCTCAAAAGATGTAGTAAAAATCGCTCATGATGCATTAAATGAAGGTGGACTTACTATTGTAAGTGATACAAATATGGTTAAAGCAGGAATCAATAAAAATCACTTAGCTAAATTTAATAGTAGTGTTGAATGTTTTATCCAAGATGAAGATATTGCCCTAGCTGCAAAAGAAAATGAAACTACAAGATCTGCTATGTCAATGCAAAAAGCATCTAAATTAGAAAAACCAGTTATCTTTGCAATTGGTAATGCACCAACAGCATTAATTGAAATAGAACGACTTGTAAAAGAAGAAAACTTTAAACCAGTAATGATTATTGCTGTACCAGTAGGATTTGTTAATGTAGTAGAATCAAAAGAATTAATTGAACAATTAGATGTTCCTTACATCATTGCAAAAGGACGTAAAGGTGGAAGTAATGTAGCTGCGGCTATTGTGAATGCCCTTATGTATGAAACAATAAAAAGATAATGGAAACATTTCTTTTATATAATTTTATTAGCTTAAACATAGCTTTTATCTTAGATTTAATAATAGGTGATCCAAACTATGGATTTCATCCTATTATTTTATTAGGTAAACTAAATAGAAAATTAGAAAAGATATTATACAAAGACAATAAACTAAACGGATTCATCTTAGGAATTGTGAGTATCCTTATTAGTATGTCTATCGTCTTAGCAATACTATACCTTTCATACCAAATAAATATCTATTTATACCTAATCATCTCTACTATTATTACTTATCAAATTATTGCTACTAAATCACTTTACCAAGCAGGACAAAGAGTATATTTAGCATTAGAAGAAAATAATTTAGATAAAGCACGAGAAGCAGTAGGTATGATTGTTGGACGAACAACAACTGAGTTAAGCGAAGAAGAAGTAATTAATGCATGCATCGAATCAGTCATTGAAAACACTTCAGATGGAGTGAGTGCTCCTTTAATGTATCTAGCAATTGGAAGCACAACACTAGGAATGGGATATAAAGCAAGTAATACACTAGATTCAATGTTTGGCTATAAAAATGAGAAATACCAAAACTTTGGTTATTTTAGTGCAAAGTTTGATGATATTATCAACTATATACCAGCTCGATTATCAGCACTAATTATGATACTTGCGAGTGCTCTATTAAGATATGATTACAAAGAAGCATTTAAAGTCTTTAAAAGAGATCGCTATAATCACTTAAGCCCAAATGCAGGACAACTAGAATCAGTAAGTGCAGGCGCATTAAACATCCAATTAGGTGGCGACCATGAATACTTTGGTGTAATGGTATCTAAACCAACAATAGGAAATAAAACAAAAAAATGTAATAAAGATGATATAAAAAAAGCTAATAATTTAATGTTAGTTACATCAATATTAACTTTATTATTTATTGATTTAATATATATATTAATTAAGGTGGGATATTATGGAATATAATTATATGCATGGTGCAAACATATATAAATACGATAAAGTAGAACAAATCAATGATTATTCAAGCAATACAAATCCCTTAGAAATACCTATTAATAAACTTAAACTAGATATTACAAGTGAAGAATTAACACGTTATCCAGACCCATTCTATACTAAACTTAGAACAGCTATCGCAAACAAAGAAGAAGTGAACATAGAAAATGTCTTTGTTAGTAATGGTGCTGCGGATATAATCTTTAGAATAGTACTAGCACTAAAACCAAAAAAGGCATTACTTTTAGCTCCAACATTTAGTGAATATGAAAAAGCATTAAATGTATTAGATTGCAATATAGATTACTACTATTTAAAAGCAGAAAACAAATTTAAGATTCAAGAAGATATTTTAGATTATCTAGATAATAACTATGATTTAATTATCCTATGTAATCCAAATAATCCTACATCTCTAGTAATAGAAAAAAATATTATTAAAGACATTTCAACAAAGATTAATAAATTAGATACTTTCTTATTAGTCGATGAATGTTTTATTGAATTTATCAATAATTACCAAGACAATTCATTCAAATCATATCTTAGTAAGAACATTGGCATACTTAAAGCATTCACTAAGATTTATAATATGGCAGGATATCGCTTAGGTTATTGTCTTATTGAGAATGCACCACTTATTAATAAACTTTACCTTGTAGGAGCTGATTGGTCGGTTTCTTCTATTGCTCAAGAAATAGCCCTTAATGTTCTACAAGATAAAGAGTATTTACTTAAAACAAGAGAATTATTAAATATAGAGAGAAAGTATTTATTAGAAGAACTATCTAAATTAAATATAAAAGTAATCGGTAGCCAAGCTAACTATATCTTCTTTGAATATCCAAATAATAATCTAAAAGATAAATTCTTAAACCATAATATACTAATTAGATCATGTGCTAATTACAATGGCTTAGACCAGACTTATTATAGAATATGTATCAAAGACCATGATAATAACTTAGAACTTATCACAAAGCTAAAAACAATAATAAATGAGGAATAACTATGAAATACTTAGTTTTACTATTAGATGGCTTAAGTGAAGATGATACTTTACAAACAAGTTTATCTAAAGCTAATACTCCAAATTTAAATAAATTACTAACTAAAAGTATCTTAGGCAAAGTAAATTGCGTACCTGATGCCTTTTTAGTTGGCTCTGATGTTGCGAATATGTCAGTACTAGGCTATGATCCAAATAAGTATTATACCGGAAGAGCATACCTAGAATTGATTGCACATAAATATAAACTAAATCACAATCAAGTAGTTTATCGTGCTAATCTAGTAAATATCAAAGATGATATAATGGAAGACTTTAGCTCAAGTAATATCAATAGTGAAGATGCCTATCAATTACTTGATGACTTAAATAATCTTATAGATAAAGACTCATTTTTCATTAAAGGAGCTTCTTACCACCATCTATTCGTTACAAAAGATAGTGATTATGATTTAGTGCCACCCCATGAAATAATGAATGAAAACACTAAGCAATACCTAAGTAATAGAAAACTAGACAAATTAATAGAAGATAGTTCATCAATTATCAATAATCGTTTCAATGCTACAAATTTATGGATATGGGGTAAATCAACAAGCATCGAATTTCCAAGCTTCAATTCTAAATATAATAAAAAAGCAACTCTTATTAGTGCTGTGGATGTGGTTAAAGGAATTGGTATATTAGGTGGAATGAATGTAGTTGAAGTAGAAGGTGCAACTGGTGATAATAAAACTAATTATAAAAATAAAATAGACAAAACAATAAAACTATTTAATGAAGGATATGATATGGTTTATCTTCATATTGAAGCATGCGATTATTGTGCTCATCAAGGAAATAAACAAGCAAAGATTAATGCTATTGAGAATATTGATTCGATCATTGTAAGTGAAATATTAAATCAATCCAATATAAGATGTTTAGTCTTACCTGATCATCATACATCTACCTTAACTAAGAAACATCATAGAGGCTGTGTTCCTTTATTCTTATATGATAGTAGAAATACACAAAGCCATGAATATGTAGATTACAATGAAAAAGAATTTGTAAATGCTAAAGAGTTCAATGTTCTTGACTTAATGGATATATTATTTGAGTATAATAATACTTGAATTATTAACAAATATATCTTAAAATAATATAGTACATTATAGTTGCCTGTATGGCGGAATTGGTAGACGCATTGGATTCAAAATCCAACGAGCTTACCCTCGTGCCGGTTCGACTCCGGCTACAGGTACCAATAAATAAGTAAACGTCTAGTAATAGTCGTTTTTTATTATGGAGTCTAAGTATTAGACAAACATTGTAATTTATGATATAATACAGTAGAAATGAAAATTATTGATTATTACATTATCTAAAAAAGATTTAAAACCTTACTTTATATATTACTTAGTTACATATGAAACATTTCCAATGCAAATAGAGAGGAGATGTTTTTTTATGACTAAAACAGGTAAAATAGAATGGTTTAACAATAAAATAGGTAGCGGATTGATTACTGATTGTGAAGGCAGAAAAATTGAAGTACAGAATAATGATATTATTACAGATGGTTTGAAAACACTTTTTAAAGGTGATATAGTTTTATATACTTTAAGAAAAGTAAATGAAAAATTATGTGCAAAACAAGTTATATTATGTATTAGAGATTAAGTCTTTAGAATTTTCAAATTTCAGGTCATGTTATTTGAACAAAATAAAAAAGGAGGTCATTTATATGACACAAACAGGAACAGTAAAATGGTTTAATGGATCAAAAGGATTTGGATTTATCACAGGAGAAGATGGAAAAGATGTATTTGCACATTTCAGTCAAATAAATAGTGAGGGATTTAAAACACTAGATGAAGGAGACAAAGTATCTTATGAGGTAGCTCAAGGGGATAAAGGTCTTCAAGCAGAAAACATTCAAAAAATATAGTTCTAAACAAATACCTATTGATTTAGGTGTTTTTTTTTGTAATTATACATTTAGTAGGTGGAAACTTAATACTTATTACATTATAAATAATCCATCTTAGTAATAAACCATGTAATACAGATAAAATAATTCCAACAGTTTCATCTGAATTGTTCATCACGTTATACCAAACTTTTGATGAGAAATATCACTAATGAAGTTAATACGTGGGATGGTTGCTTCGTGTATTAGTGCATCGTATTGATTAATGTTGTTATATTTTTTCCACTATAATTTCTGAAAATGCTGTTTGTCCTAATAATTTAACTGTTTTCTCACCTATATTAATGTTTCTTATATGTAAATATTAGAAAAACTGTTACACTAAAATAAGCCAGAACTAATTTAAGATACAAATAATGGTTTATTTATTAAGTTTTTATTGTTCTAAAAAATTTATTGTTTATGCTTTTACTATATGATAGAGGTTTAAAAACCTTAGTTGATTAAAGCAACGAATAGTATAACAAGTAAAAGAATTATTTAGCTGCTAGATGTAAGTCATAACAATAAAATTGAAAATGATCTAAATAAATTATGAAATAGAGACAAGTAAATCAATAAAAAGCTTAGGCTTTAAGAGATAAAACTTTTAAGAAAATATCACAAGTTTATTGAGATAAAAAATGTAAAATAGTGTAAAAAATAAAAATGTATTAGAGCAAAAGATTTTAATTTTTAAATTGTCCATACTATGTTTCAAATTGTATTAGAAATAAAGAAAATAATATAATATATACAATAAAAGGAAAGCAAGTCAGAATCTTATACGATATTGTCACTGTGTTGTATTTATACTAAGTCAGAATCCTAGTTAAATTAAATTTTAGTATATATATAAAGACATATCGTTATGATGTGCCTTTTTTCATATTATTAAAAAATCAAAAAAAGGGGGAAATACATTGAAAATACTTTGGATAAGTTTAATTATTTTAGACCTACTGTTTCTTGTTTTTATTTCTAGTAGAATTAAAGAAGCTTCAATGATGTTCGAAAATATTTATATACTCTTGTCTTTTCAACATTTAACAATAATGCTATTGGGTGGTTTGTTTGCAACAAACTTGGATAGAGTTGAAAAGAAGAGAATGTTAATGATTTTAGCTTTTGTGATTGCCAGTTCATTTATATTGGTCTTAACATATCCCTATTATTTTATATGGATACCCTCGGCAGAATTCCACCAACTACTGCTTTTAGTATTTTCGTACTTTGTTTCTTATGCAATAATAAATTTCAAGGAAATGGAAAAAGAAATGATATAGCATTTATACTTTATAAGAATGTAGGTGATTATTATGGTTTCATTGAAAATAGCACTAAGATTTCTTTTATCTAATAAGACACAGATGGTATTGATTTTATCGGGAATAGCGATTGGTGTTGCGATTCAGATATTTATAGGATCACTAATATTTGGTTTGCAAGATTCACTGCTTGAAAAGACGGTAGGTTCTTCAGCTCATATAACAATTAGAAATAAAGAGCGTAATTCCTATATTGACGACTATCAAAAGATAAATCTAAATGATAGTGAGATAATTGTTAAGTCTAATACACTTGATTCTAACTTGTTTGTAGAACATAAAGATAATAATGAACCTGTTTTACTTCGAGGTTCTAATTTTAAAGATGCTGATAAGATATATAAATATAAAGACAATTTGATAAAAGGTAGAATGCCTAAAGAAAATAATGAAATAATAATGGGTAAGACATTGTTTGATGATTTAAACCTTAAATTAAATGATAAGATTAATATGTATGCTCCTACTGGAGAGAGTTATGATTTTAGAGTTAGTGGGGTCTTTGATTTAAAGGTTGAAGCAATAAATCAATTATGGGCAGTTGGTAATCTTTCTTATATACAAGATGTAATGGATAAGAAAGATAATTTAACTTCTATTGAAATGCAGGTTAAGGATGTCTTTAATGCTGATGTAGTAGCAAGTAAAATAAAAACTAAATATAAAGTAGTTAATTGGAAAGACCAAAATCAGCAACTTCTTTCTGGTTTGAGTGGTCAGAATATATCTTCTTATATGATTCAATTCTTTGTGATTATTTCAGTTACGTTGGGAATATCTTCTGTTTTAATAATAAGTGTTGTACAAAAAAGAAGAGAGATAGGGATTCTTAAAGCTATGGGAATACGTAATAAAACATCTAGTTTAATCTTTATTTTCCAAGGTCTTATTTATGGGATCTTAGGTGGATTACTCGGTGTTGGATTAGGCATTGGTCTATTATATGGTTTTTCTGTATATGTGATTAATCCAGATGGTACTCCAATTGTTCCTATTACAATAGATGTTCGTTTTATTATATTTTCATTTGTAATTGCTTTACTAGCAGCACTAATATCATCAATTATTCCTTCATTGAAGTCTTCAAAATTAGATCCGGTTGAGGTGATTAATAATGGCTA
This sequence comes from Erysipelotrichales bacterium, assembly GCA_036640095.1. Lineage (GTDB taxonomy): Bacteria > Bacillota_I > Bacilli_A > JAJDGJ01 > JAJDGJ01 > JAVWHL01. The sequence goes on from JAVWHL010000014.1 coordinate 15,257, forward strand.
ATGTAATAGAGTTAAATAAAGTTAATAAAATTTTTGGTGATAAAGTTAAACATCAAGTTTTATATGATATTGATTTTATTATTAAGAAAGGTGAGTTTGTTTCTATTATTGGACAGAGTGGTAGTGGTAAATCAACATTACTAAATATAGTGGGGACTTTAGATAAACCAAGTAGTGGTACTATTAAAATAAATAATCTAGATACCAAGTCATTAAATGATAAACAATTATCAAGCTTAAGAAATAAGACAATTGGGTTTATCTTTCAATTTCATTATCTATTAGATGAGTTTAATGTTATTGAGAATGTTTTGATGCCATTTAGAATATCTAATAATAAGGTAGGTGCTAAACAAAGAGAGAGGGCAATTGAATTACTATCGCTTGTAGGTCTAAGTGATAAAATAAATTATAAAATTTCAATGTTATCGGGTGGTCAACAACAAAGAGTTGCAATAGCAAGGGCGTTAATGAATGATCCTGAAATTATACTCGCAGATGAGCCAACAGGGAATTTAGACTCTATTAATACTAAAAGTATTTACGAACTATTAAGAAGGATAAATAAAGAAAATAGTACCACATTTATTATTATTACTCATGACAATAATATCGCTTTAGAGATGGATAGAATTATTGAAATCAAAGATGGTCGTATTAGTAATGATACTTTGAAATAAAGCTTAACTAACTGGTTGAGCTTTTTTACTATAACTTGATAATTACTATTTAACACTTATTTGTGCACGAAGATGTTGATTTTATGCTCTATATATATACATATAATAAAATTCATGCTTTTATCGATAATAAATTGCATTAAATATGAACATAGAGTATAATTAAAGTGTATAAGTCAAAATTGAAAGGAGCATTTTTAATGTTAAAATCTAAGCATTCAAAGATTATCTTTGCACTATTATTTGTTTTACTTATTTTTGTAGGAAGTAAAGCAACATTTGCACAAGATAAAGAAGCTATATCTAAAGATGATAAAGCTAAAACTACACAAATAAACAAAGCAAGTAATAATATTATTGCTGAATTAACTGGAAAGGCTAACGTTTCATCTACTAACCCTATAACTGGGACTAATTTTAGTATGGATATTCAACTAAATAGTAAGAGTAATGGCTCAGAAGTTATAGAAGATATTAAAGGATATACACTAGCTTTTACAATTCCAGAACATATTGAGTTTAAAGGTGTATCTAATAGTTCACTATATGAAATTACACCTCCTAATCCAAAAGCTGGAGATGTCTTGAAAATTAAATTAAAAGATGACTTAGCAATAGCCCAACTTACTAAAGTTAAAGTAAACTTTGCATTTAAAGCTGGAACAACAATCTCTGATGATTCATTTGCTCCTAAAATTGATTTAAGTGCTGATAATGCTACTGCATACTCTTTTAATAGTGAAGAAGCTAAAGCACGTACTTTAGATGTTTCTAATGTATTTAAAGTAGAAACAGACGATTCTAATCCTAGTTTTGCACACAGAAGTATTATTAAGCTTTTACCAGAAAACTATTATGGTGGAATTAATCATCAAGATGGAAAGTTAGTATTAGATTTTGATGCTGCTACTGAGATTCATTCAATTAAATATGGTAATAGAGAATATACTACAACAATTAATAGTGAAGGTAGAAAAGAAGTAATTATTAATATTGGTGATTTAAAAGTTGGTGAAGAACAAGAAGAGATTATCCTTGTTTATAGTTATCCACCTTTATTACAAGAAGGTAGTAAAGACTATTATATTAATATGGATTATACTGCTAAAAGATATCGCACTAATGAAATAATAAAGCAAAACAAGAAAATTAATGAAACTGTTATTTATGAAGTAGGTTCTGGAGATAGTAAGAAATATTTCTATAAAAGTGGAACTAAAGAAGTATATCGTAGAACTGATCAACCTTTAACATATGAATTAGATTTCAAACCACAAGGTGATACTAAAAATGCTGCTTTGATAGATGATCCAGCACGTGGAAATGAAGCTGATTTCTTTGAAGGAGTAGACTTTACTCAAGTTAAATGGCAAGCATATCCTGGTCATGATCCTAAATATGATAAAGGAATTAATACTTCAGTTTCTTATGCCTTAAAATCTAATCCGAATACTTGGATTAAAGGTAGTGAGCCTAGTTTGAATGGTTCATTTAACTTAGATAATGTTGCTGCTGATGGTGATTATGTTGTTAAAATCAAGCTGGAATACTCATATAATGGGAGTAAAGTTGTACCTGCTCAAGCTGGTCATACTTTAGCTAGAGTATTTGCGAAAACTAAGAGTGGTATTACTCAAGAAAATAGTTTAAAAGATGGAATTACTAACTCAGTTTATTTAACTGGGCAAAAGAAATCTATTTATGCAAGTGAATTTGAAGATATCAAAGATGATGGAGCAAGTAATTTCCATTATGCAACTACAACTTATCGAGAAGCTTTACCTGAATTAGGTTTTTCTGAATGGCAAAATCCGTTTAATCCTTCAACAGTAAGAATTGGACAACCATTTAAGTTTAGAATTAACGTTTCGAATGTAGGTGGAGCTAAAGCAGATAAACTCGTTGCTTATCTTACAACAAGTAGTAAATTTGAAATGTTAGATATTAAATTCCCTAATGGAGATAATACTAATACTACAGTTGAAGCTAGAGATAATGGAGACAAGAAAACGTACATTATTAGATTCAATGATACTCTTAATGCAAATGGTTGGGATAGGGATTCTAAGTTCCAAGTAGAGTTTACTGCAAAAGCATTGCCTGGAGCAAGTGATGGGGCATTTACGCTACAATACTCTACTGATGATCCAAATACTAAATTTGGTGGATCTAATGCTAATAAAAGTCAGTGGTTGATTCCAAATGTTGGCTTCTTTCAAGCTGGTGAAATTGGAGTTAAATTTACTTCTTATATTAATATAAGTACATTATTGAATGTTACATCTACTACTAAAGCATCTGTAGATGATATTAATTATGAAACTAAAGCTTCTAAAGTAATAACTAATGCTGCTGGTGACGACGGTTATTATTTAATGAATATTAGTAATGATCAAAGTTCTGAAAGTAACTTAGATCAAGTTAATATTATTGACATGTTACCAAGACCTAATGATACTATGACTATTAGTGGGAATGCAAAAAATAGTAATTATGCTCCTATAGTTAAAGCTCTATTAAATGAAGATGGCACTCCAGTTTCAAATACGACTTATGACTTATATTATGCTACTGATAGCACTTTTGAAAAGAATCGTGATGAATTGAATGATCATACAGCGGTGACTACTACGTGGCAAGCATGGGATGGTGCTAGTGATTTACCTAGTGATGCTAATGCTATTAAGATAATTAAAAAAGATGGTTTAGCAAAAGGTGAACATGTTAATTTAAAATTAAAAGTTAATTTACCTAGTGGTAAAACAGGCTTAAATGTAGCTTGGAATGCTATCTCGGCTTCAGGAAGCTATACTGATACAACAGGTCGTAAAGTATATACAACACCAGGTGAGCCAAATAAAGCAGGTATTTATATTAGTGATAATATAGCAGATCAAGAGCTTGGTGGAGTTATTTGGGAAGATGAAAATGGAAATCATTTAAGAGATAATAATGAGAAAACAATTAGCGATAAAGTAGTTAAACTATATGATTGGAATGGTGATTTTATAGATGAGACTACTACAAACAATCAAGGTGAATACAAATTTAGTAATCTTTATCAAGCTAAATATAGAGTAGAATTTGAAAATTCAATTACATATAAATTTGCTGATTATAAATTTGGAAATGATAGAAGCATTGATAATAACTTTAGTGCTTTAAATGGTGATGAAAGAATGGCAAGTGCTAATGTTAATTTAGCAAGTGAAACTAACCCATTAAACATTGATGCAGGACTATATAGAGAAGTAAGTATCGGTGATTATATCTGGGATGACTCTAATAACAATGGTATTCAAGATATTAATGAGAGTGGTGTAGCAAATGCTAGTATTTCATTATATAAAGTAGATGACGACAATAGTGAACATTTAATTAAAACTATTAAATCAGATAATACAGGAAAATATATTTTTAGTAAATTAAATCCAGGGCAATATAAAATTAAAGTGCAACAACTTACAAGTTATAGACCAACTGAAGTTAGTGTTGGAGATGCTGATTCTCAAGTTAATTCTAAATTAGAAAGAAATTGGGAAACTAAATCATTTAATGTAAAAAGTAATCAAAACTTAATGAGTATTGATTTAGGATTAACTACATTTGCTAATACAGGAAGTATTGTTCTAGATAAAGTAGATGAAAATAATGCACCTTTAGCTGGAGCAGTATTTGGACTATGGCCAAAAGATGCTAATACACAAACTGAATTACCTCTTATTACTAGTACATCAGATAATTTAGGTAAAGTAGTATTTGCTAATGTAATGTTAGGTGAATATACTGTTCAAGAATATAAAGCGCCTCATGGTTATATATTTAAAGATACTAAATATGCTGCAAGCTTAGATGATGCTAACTTAATCAAAGATTTAGGTAAAGTGGAAAATGAAAAAGTATCTGGTAGTATTTCATTAACTAAACAAGGTGAAAATGCACAATTACTAAGTGGTGTAGAATTTGGTCTTTGGAATAAAGGAGCAGATGTAAATAATGTTGCACCAATTACTAAAGTTAAAACTGTAAATGGTAAACTTAAATTTGATAATCTAGAAGTTGGAGATTATATAGTTAAAGAAACTAAAACAATTGGAGACTATAAAGAAAATAATAAATTATATGAGGCTACAATTGATAGTATTAACTATGAAATAGATTTAGGAACTATACTTAACTATAAAGTAGAAGGTAGCTTAAATATGAAAAAAGTGGATCAAAAAAATAATCCACTAGCTAATGCAACATTTGGTGTTTGGAATAAAAGAGATAATAGTAGCTATACAAAACCTATTTTAAAAGTTACATCTGATAAAAAAGGTAATGTCGAAGTTAAAGGACTACCAGTTGGACAATATTATCTTAAAGAAATAAATGCGCCAAAAGGTTATAAAAAATCTGATAAAAATGTTAGCTTCATTATTAATAAAGAAAATCCTAATGCTAAATTAGAAAAATTTATTAATACTAAAAAAGATGATAAAATACCAAAAACTGGTTTAGAAATGGGTATTATTGCTGGTTTATTTGGTTTACTTGGAATAAGCTTATATGTTTATAAAAGAAAATTAGATTAAAAGATAAATATAAAAAATTAATCCCTTTAGAATTACTAAAGGGATTTTTTTATAAAATAAAAACACCACTATTATTTTGTGGTGTTAGGCAGGTAATTACAGTTCACAGTTAAATCTTATAACGTGTTTTGTAAATAATGTGATAGTATCTTTATCTCTTTTTAAACATAAATAGTCATTTTTAACTACTGCTTCATTTAAATCTTGATAGTTAAAATCTTTAACTTGTACCCCATTTATAGAGTCATTTTTTTCTAAGTATACTTTGTTACCACTATTACTACAGTTAACTGTATAGAATACTACAGAATTCATAGTATTACCTCCTTTCACGATTAGTATAACATGAAGTAAACTAAATGATAAGATGTTTTATAACCTTTTTTAAAAATCTTTAAAATATCGATAGATAGCTTGTTTTCAAGCTGTTTTATATCATGGACTGAGTCCAAAATAAAGGACATAGAATTTACAATAAGTTTATAATGACATAGAAAATAATTGATGATATAATTTAAAAAGGAGGATAATACTATGAAAAAAATAATAAGTTTAATAATAGTATTTATCATTAGTGGTTGTGCAAGTAATAGTTTAGTTGATGCAGAAAAGGTTAGTGATGATCAAAAAGGTATTTCTACAATTTTTGGTGCAATTAGTCTAAATAAAGCAAAAGTTAATATTGATAAAATGGCTCCAGAAAAGTATACAGGTTTTAAAATGTATGGTGAAGTATATAAAGATAAAAAATTAGTTGAAAATAAAGAAGTATATGAGTATAAAATAGATAATTATAAAGAAAAAGATTTACCTAAGTATGAAAGTATCTATACTTCTATAAGTAGAAATGAAAAAGAAAAATTCCAAGTTAATTTTGGAGTAGAAGATGGAGTTGGATATGCTCCAATAGTATTTGATAAAGACATACAAGCTGAGAAGTTTAAGTCTTATGCCCAAGTAGAAACTAAAGTAGAGAAAAGTAAGGAAAATATTGTTCTTTTAAATGCAATATCATTAAACAAAGATAATGAAACTAATGAACCAAGTCCTACAAGTAATTTGAGTGACTTAAATAAAGAATTAAATAGTTATATTGTAGTTTATATACAGTTTTACTAGATTATTCGTGCCATAATAATTGAGGATAAATTATGTATATAAGTTAAGATAAGCCCTTTAAATTGAGCTTTTTTTATTACTTGATTTAAAGAGTTATTAAAATAATATGTTTTTTACTATATTACTGTATATTTTATTCTATAAATAGTATAATATAATCTCAAATAAATGGATTTTATATCTAGAAAGGTTGATTAAAATGCTGAAAATAGTAAATGCAGTGGTTGAAGAATTAGATAAAGTAATTGAGCTATTTGACAAGAGAATATCTTGGATGAAAGATAATAATATCAACCAGTGGAATTCAAGGAAATATCTAGAAATCTATGATTATAATTACTTCTTAGAATTGATAAATAATAAAGAGTTATATATAGCATATGATGAAGATACAATAGTTGGATCACTTGCTATATTAAAACAAGCTAATAGATGGCAAGATAGTGTGCCAGCATTATATATACATCACTTTGTTAGTGCTATTGATGTTCCAAATGTAGGTCGTGAGCTAATCGACTTTGTAGTGTCTGCTGCAAAGGATAGTAATATAGATACCGTTAGACTCGATTGTCAAAAAAATAATAGAGAACTAAACAATTACTATGTAAATAAGGGATTCTATTATGTAGACTCTTTTGTTGAAGGTGATTATATTGGAAATAAGTATGAAATGAAGATTTGAACAAAAAAGCTAGATTAACTAGCTTTTTTTATGAAAAAAGAGCATTTAGCTCTCAAAACACTTTTATTTAATTATAAACATTATATTATTATAAAGAATATTTTCAATGAATAATCGTTTATTTCATATTAATAGACATTATATATTATTCCACAATACTAATAAGAAATTATATAAAATACTAAAATATACAATGTATTCTACTATTTTTATTTGTAACTCGTCTCTATTGGAAATGATAGATTTTTATTATAATCTTTTATTTTTTAAAACTCAAATACAAAATAATTAAACAATCAAATTATAAGTGTTTAGATCAATTAAAAAATATAATAAGAAACATAAACTAATTTTGAAATCTTCTAATTTCTTCTTTAGTTAATTGTTGTGCAAAATCATTTTTAATTTCAAGGAATGTTTGTAAATCATTTAGCAACGAATAAAGTAAAGCACGGTGTTCAAACTCAACTCGTGTTTTTGGAAGCTCTTCATTTTTAAATTCTTTACTTAATATATCTAAACTATCTAATAAATTTGAAGCATTATTATTTTCGTGTAGAGTTAATGAAATCTTTTGAAGGAAAAGTGAGATTTTATTTGCTTGTGAAAAAGGAATCTCTAAAGATCTTATTTGGTTATTAATATGCTTTAATACTAAAGTTTGGTTTTTGCGCATATCAACATAGCTAATATAATATGTTGTATCTCCAATTAAACTATTATTAGTATTTTCATTACTTTGTCTTCTTGCTTTTTTAAGAGTTTTATCTAATTTAACTAGGTCTTTGTCTATATCTAAATCAAGAGTAGGGTCTATTATTGATAAAGCATATTTATCTAAAATTTGTTTAATAAGTCTTTCTATTTTTTTCTGGTTATGTTTAATATCACTAATATTATCTTGCATAATCATATTTAATAGTACACCAATACATACACCAACTATCATTAACATAGATTCATTCCACAATATATTTATACTAACTTGATTTAAGAGATAGATATGCGTTGCTAAAACTAAACTGCTAGCTATTCCATCTTCAAATTTTAAAAGATAACAGAAGAAACAGAATAGTAAAATAAATAAGCCAAAAATTAGTGGACTATATCCTAAGCTTGTAAAAATGATAGTAGCCAGTAGCATAGCCACTATAAAGGATCCAAATCTTTTTAAGGCAACAAAAATGGTTTCTTTTTTTGTGTCTTGAATAGTAAGTAAAGTTATTATACTTGCACTTATTGCATATTCTAAATTTAAGGCTTGAGCAATTATAAAAGCAAGACATCCACCTATTGCTATTTTAAATATTTTAAGATATATTTTATTATTCATTAGCTCATCTACTTTCTTATCCATTGCATAATATTATATCATTTTCATTAGTGTATTTGAATATATAAAGAATATATGTTCGAAAAGCAATAAAAAAAACGAAATATATGGTGATATTACAAAAGTGGCTTTATTAAACCACTTAATGTATAATATTGCTACTATGTGTAAATGCTGATATACTTATTACTAAGTAAAGTAAAAAAAAAATGGAGGTTTTTAAGATGAAAGTTCACAGGAAAATAGTTGCGTTAATTGCGATTATCGGTATAGCACTTTCAGTTGCTTTACCAATTAAAAGTGCAATGGCTCAAAACATTGATACAAACGCTACTAAAGATGAAAAGAAAATAGAAACTAAAACGAATACACTAGGTAGAAGTGTTATCTCGGACAACATTTTTACTGGTGTACAAATGAAAGATGGAAAAGGTAATATCATAAAGACTAAAGATACCGTTATAAATGGTGGAGCAGTTGAAATTGATTTAGAGTTCTCCTTTAGTGGTAAGAACTATAAGGAAAATGATACTTTTGAAACGCAATTACCTTCTCAATTGAATTTCGTTGATGATTTAAGTGGTATATTTACTGGCTCAGACAATGCTAAATGGGAAGTAAATAAAGCAACAAATAAACTTACAATAACATTTACTAAAGATAATGTTACAAATGCGAATTATAAGCTTAATTTAGTGACTCCACTTCATAAAGCAAAAACAGTTGAAGATGGTAGTCAAAAACTAGTTTATACAACAAGTCCTAATGTAACTATCTATGAACTAGATTATTTATCAGATTACTATAGATCACTTGATATTGATCTTAAAGCTGATGAAGTAATTAACCCAGCAGAGGGAACTATAACTGGAACATACAATCTAAAAAGAGAAATTTCTAAAGATTTAACATATGTAATTAGTGGAGAACAGTCTCCTGCTAGTTCACTAAACCTTAAGGATACAATAGTACAATATAGTGATATCGACTTTGCTGGGAAATTAGTTGGTAATAAGATCACTATGGTTGAAGGTGTAGATTATGAGATTATATATACAGGACAAAATGGTAATAATCCAGAATTAGAAGTTAAATTGAAAAAAGATATAGGAAGAAAAGCAATTATTGTTACTACAAAGCTTAGTAATTTAGAATTAGATAAATATTCTGATCCTAATTCAAAGTTTCTTAAAAGTAACCATATTAATGCTATGGCAACTATCAAAAAAAATGGACAGATGTCTACTACTTTAAGTGCTGAAGGAAGTGCGTATGCTGGACAACCTTTATTAACAAAAGGTAAAAAGAATGAAGATACAGGTAATATTGATTGGGAAATTATTTGGAACTTTAATGAAAAAGAGTTAAATATTAATGATAAGTTGATTTCTGTAATAAATGATAATGGAATTAAATATGTTGATGGCTCTTTTAAAGTGTCTGAGGTAGATTTAGTTATGGATCCGTTTCAATATACATATATTAATGAAGTAGATGTAACTAATGACTATACATTTAATATGCAAGATAATGGTTCTTTTGAATTGAATCCAAATAAAAAAAATAATAAAGCAAGAATTATTAGATATTCAACAAAGATTATTGATCAAAAAGATCGTACAATAAAAAACAATGTAACTTATAAAGATTTTCAAAGTGAGGGAGTTGTTGATTTAGATGCGAAGATTTTTAAGAAAGAAAAAGCATCTGTAGATATTTATAATCAAACAATGCTTTGGGATATTACTGTTAATGAAAGTAAAATCAACATGAGTAATGTATATGTTCACGATTACTTTCTAGGTGCTGCTAAAGACTTAAAAAGCCTTAAAGTACATGTTATAAATGATAAGGGCGAAAAAGTAAAAGAATTAGTAGAAGGTACTGATTACAAGAAAGTTGAATTTGGTAGTGGAGAATATCCATCTCCAGGAGAAAAAGCTCCACAGTCATATAATGGTGGAGTTAGAGTTAATTTAATTGGAGAGTATACTAATTTAAAGGATACTATAATAATTAGTCTTGAGACAAACCTTGATGTTAAAAATAGTAGTGAGGATAGTATTAAAATTAAAAATTATGCAACCTTAAACTATGATGGTTTTCCTGGCATTATTGAATATGAAGCAGAGGGGGACTACCCTAATCTATTTATAAATGGTGGAGTAAAAAAAGTATACGCCTCATATTTTGACTCAGATGTTTATACAACACAAGATTGGCTTATTGGTGTAAATCTTAATAAAAATAATACTAAGTTAGTTAAAGTAGATGATTATGTTCCAGATTATCTAGAGATTATTCCAGAATCATTAAGATTTGATGAAATTGTATCTATAGATATGTTAAATAATATTAATGACTATATTCTTAAAGATAACAAACTAGCTTCATCGGGTGATGCGGTTTATCCGACAAATCAAAAAATAGAGAACAACAAAATAAGCCTTGAATTTGGAAATTTAAAAGATAAGGGTGTACTTGTAAAATTTAATACAAGATATAAAAAAGGTTGGGCATCAAATAAAACAATTACTAACCAAGTAACAATAAATAGTGATGGTAAAGAAAATAAATATGAAGCAGATACTGATGTATTTAGTTTTCTAGAGCCTATTGATAAAACAGTTAAAAAAGATAGTAATAAGAAAAATGTTCTTAATTGGACTAATAATATTAAAAATGTTTTAGAAGATCGTGAAATAAAGGATCCTATTATTAGTGATGAGATAAAAAATGACTTATCAGATGCTGTTTTTGATACGACTTCATTTAAAGTAAGAGAAACAGAAAGTAATAAAGAGATTGACCCTAGTAAGTATACAATTGAATTTGAAGGCAAGAAATTCAAGATTACATTTAAAGATTATACTTTAACTAAGAATATTTATGTTACTTATGATACAGTTAGTAAAAAGCCAGGCACATTAGTAAACTATGTAATTATAGATTCTGATAGTTTTGGAGAACTATTAGCTCCTAGATTTAGAGAAAAATTAGTTCCTGCTGAAGTGAGTTTTAGTACTGGTACAGGGACAGGAATAGTTGAATTAGGTGGCTTTGAATTATCTAAGGTAGCTGCTGGCAATAATGATCCATTAAGTGGTGCTGTCTTTGAAATATTAACTGAAGATGGAAGTAGTACAAATCTTAGAAAAACAACAGGAGCAGACGGTAAGATAATCTTTGATAATATTCCATTAGGGAATTACAAGATTAAAGAAATTCAAGCACCAGTTGGTTATAAGATTAATGATGAATATAAAGAAGGAAAAGCAATTACAATTAGTAAAGAAGCAAATGAACATAAGATTACAGTTGAAAATACAAAAGAAGTTATTCCTACAGGGAATGTAGAATTACACAAAACCATTAAAGATAGTACAGATAAACTTGCTGGAGCTGAGTTTAAATTAGTGGATAGTCAAGGTGCAACTATACATTCTGGATTAGTTACTGATGAAAGTGGTAAGATAATAGTCAATGCTTTAGAGATTGGAGAATATGCATTTATTGAAACTAAGGCACCAACTGGTTATCTATTAGATGCTACTCCTCATAAATTTACTATTGTGGAAAATCAGACAACTAATAAGATGGTAGATGTTACTAACTCTATACTAAAAGTAGGAAGCGTAAAGTTAACAAAAATTGATGAAGATACTAGGCTTCCAATGCCAAATGTTAAGTTTGATCTTTATAAAGCGGATACAACATTGTATAAAGGGAATTTAACTACTAATGCTCAAGGTGTAATCATCGAAAATAATATGCCAGCTGGTGATTATTATTTTGTTGAGCAAAGTGCTCCTGAAGGATATGTCTTTGATGGAACACTAATTTCGTTCAAAATAAAAGTTGACAACACTGAGGTAGTTGAGTTAACTAAAACAAATAAAGTTCAAAATATTGATATTGAAGGAACTAAGTCATGGGTAGGAGATAGTGAAGCTACTAGACCTGAAAATGTTACTATTAGATTATTCGCAGGAGCAGATGAAATTAATAATGTTCAAACAAATAAGGCAAAATCATGGAAGTATAAATTTGAGAATTTACCAGTATATAATGCTGGAGAAAAAATTAAATACTCAATAAAAGAAGATAAAGTAGCAGAATATACAACAACTTATAATAAGTATGATGTTATAAATACTCTATCACCTTCTAAAGTATCTTATAAAGTAACTAAGAAATGGGTAGATGGAGAAAATCAAGATGGTAAAAGAGCAAGCCAAGTAGAAGTTAAATTAAAAATTAATGATATTTTAAGCAATAAGGTAATAAC
>JAVWHL010000015.1:0-27897 GCA_036640095.1 Erysipelotrichales bacterium
CATCACTATTATCTTCAACAGATAATTCTGGGCGATCTGATTCATATTTTTTAGCAACACATGGCATTACTGAAGCAACATATACTTTACTAGGATCAACTCCTAATTTTTCAGCAAAATAAGTTTTTGCCATTGCTCCAAACATTTCATGTGGTGATTTACAAGTTGATGGTACATCAATTAAGTTAGGGAATTGATGCTCAATGAATTTAACCCATGCTGGACAACATGAAGTAAGAATTGGTAAACGACCGTTTCCATTAATTCTATCTAATACTTCATTTGCTTCTTCCATAATAGTTAAATCAGCACCCCAGTTTGTATCAAATACATATGAGAACCCTAATCTTCTTAAAGCTGTTACCATTTGACCAGTAGAAATAGTACCTGGATCAGCACCAAATTCTTCTGCGATAGCTACTCTTACTGCAGGTGCAGTTTGAACAACTACAATTTTATCTTCATCATTAATTGCATTCCATAATTTATCTACTGCAGAAACTTCAGTTAATGCAGCTGTAGGACATACACTTACACATTGCCCACAGAAAGTACAAGCTGTATCTTGTAGTGAATCATTAAATGCAGGTCCGATTACAGTATCAAACCCTCTATTTAATGCTGAGTATACGTCTACAGTTTGAACTTCGCTACAAATAGTTTCGCAACGACGACATAGAATACATTTATCTAAATCTTTAACAATTGATTTTGAAGATGCATCAATACCGAAGTTCGATGTTTTTCCTTCAAAACGATTTTTTCTAATATTTAATTCATTTGCAAGTCTTTGTAGATCACAATCTGTACTTCTACTACAATACAGACAATCTTGAGGATGATCTGAAAGCATTAATTCCATTACTGTTCTACGAGCATTAATAGATTTAGCTGAATCAGTACTGATTTTTAAACCTTCTGCTACATAAGTATCACAAGAAGGAACTAATCTAGATCCACGAGCATCTTCAACTTCTACCATACAGATACGACATGATACAGGATGGTTGCAATAATCCATATCATGTAAATTTAAATGACATAATGTTGGAATATGATAACCATAACGAGTTGAAACCTCTAAGATTGTTTCTCCATCTTGTGCTTCACATTCTTTACCATTGATATTTACTTTAATCATTGTCTAACCTCCCTATACTAAGTGTATTGCATCGACTGGACAAGCACTGATACATGCTTGACATTTGATACATTCGTCTTGATTAATAACATGTAATTCTTTAACTTTTCCATCAATACAATCAACTGGACAAACACGAGAACATTTTGTACAACCGATACATTTGTCCCCAATTTCAATTCTTAAAAGTTCTTTACAAACTCCAGCAGGACATCTTTGTTCTTCAACATGAGCTAAATATTCATCTTTGAAGTATTTTAAAGATGATTTAACTGGGTTTGAAGCAGTTTTACCAAGACCACAAAGTGATGCATCAGTAATAACTTCTGATAAAACCTCTAAGTTATTTAAATCTTCTAAAGTACCTTTTCCAGTAACAATACGATCTAATATTTCAAGTAATCTTGTAGTCCCTATACGACAAGGCGTACATTTACCACATGATTCTTCACAAGTAAATTCTAAGTAGAATTGAGCCATATATGGCATACAATCATTTTCATCTAAAACGATCATACCACCACTACCCATCATTGAACCAATAGCTCCTAACGATTCATAATCAATTGGAGTATCAAGATATTCAGCTGGAATAAATCCACCTGATGGCCCACCTGATTGAACAGCTTTAAATTCTAAGTCATCTGGGATTCCCCCACCAACTTCATAAACTAATTCACGAAGTGTAGTTCCCATTGGAACCTCAACCAAACCAACATTACGGATTTTTCCACCCAAAGCGAATACTTTAGTACCTGCTGATTTTTCAGTTCCGATAGCTTTATGCCATGCAGCGCCATTTAAAATGATAATAGGAATATTAGCTAAAGTCTCAACATTGTTTGTACAAGTTGGTTTCCCCCATAATCCTTGTTCAGAAGGGAATACAGTTTTATTAAATGGTTCACCACGTGATCCTTCAATAGAACGCATTAATGCAGTTTCCTCACCACAAACAAATGCTCCAGCTCCATATTTAATTTCAATATCGAAATCAAATCCACTACCTAAAATATTTTTACCTAATAATCCAGCTTCTTTAGCTTGTTGTAAAGCATTAGATAAACGAGCAATAGCAAGTGGATATTCAGCTCTAATATAAACATAACCTGTATCTGCACCAACACAGAATCCAGCAATCGCCATAGCTTCAATAATACTATGTGGATCTCCCTCTAAGATAGAACGATCCATAAATGCACCAGGATCTCCCTCATCAGCATTACAAATTATATATTTTTGCTCACCTTTAGCTTTACGTGTTGCATCCCATTTTAAACCAGTTGGGAATCCAGCACCACCACGTCCTCTAAGTCCTGAGTCTGTGATTTCTTTTGCTAAAGCTTCTGCATCATTTTCTTCAATTACTTTTGCTAAAGCTAAATAACCTTTAGCAGCTATATATTCATCAATTTTCTCAGGATTAATAATCCCACAGTTACGTAATGCAACTCTTAATTGTTTTTTATAGAATGACATTTCATGCATTGTTTCAACTTTTTCTTGAATTGTTGGTTCAAAGAAAAGTAAATCTTTAATTGGTTTTCCACCCATTAAATGTTCTTCAATAATACGTTTTGCATCTTCTGGTTGAACTTTAGTATAGAAGATATCATCAGGAAATACTCTAATGATTGGACCTTCTGCACAAAAACCAAAACATCCTGTTGGTTGTACATCAACAAGATCACTTAAATTATTAGCTTTTACTTCTTCAAGTAAGTTTTCTAATAATAGTTCAGAGCTAGCTGAGTGGCATCCTGTACCACCACAAACCATAAGAACTCTTTCTTTACCAACATGAGCTTCTGCTTGTCTTAAAGCTAATAATGGTTGCTTTTCAACATGCATATCTCTAAGTTGTTTAATAGATTCAATTTTCATCTTAATACTCCCTTCTTTAATTAGATGTTACTTCATCAACAAGATAATCTTCTAATATTTGTTTTACATCTTCACTTTGAACATGACCAAATACTTTATCGTTGATTAATACTACTGGAGCCAAACCACAAGCACCAACACATCTAACTCCTGAAAGAGTGAATTTCATATCTTCTGTTGTTTCTCCTGATTTAATACCAAGCTCATTTTCAAATGTATCCATTACTTTATCAGCGCCTTTGACAAAGCAACCTGTACCCATACATACTTGCACTACGTTTTCACCACGTGGTGTATCAGTAAAGTATGAATAAAAACTAACTACTCCATATACTTTTGCAGCAGGAATGTTCAATTGTTCTGCAACATGAATTTGAACATTTCTAGGTAAATAACCATAAAGCCCTTGAGCACGATGTAACACTTGAATAAGTGCTGTTTCATCTGCTAAGTTATTCTCGCTGATGAATTTATCTAACTCAGCAAAAGTAATCTCATTACCACAATTACATGACATATTCTCGCCTCCAAATCTACTTCTGTCTTACTACCATTTTATAGGATATAAACCAAATAGACAACACCCCTTTATCTTTAGACATGTGAAATAAATCACTAAGGCATAAATAAAATTGATAACTCACATTATAAAGGGATTATCTATAGATATATTTATTTATCTATAAAAATTATAAATAGAAAGTTAATTATTGAACAAGCAAAAAGCCCAGAATAACTGGGCTTTTTCTCTACACATAATATGAGAAGGATAGTAGCAAAGACTTACTTAAGGTGGGGAATAAAAAATGTGATAAGTTTATGAAGATTATTATAAAGGATATTACAATCATAGTGATTTTTAGTTTAGTTTAGTTTATATTAAGTCACATTTCTTACACCTTAAGTTAAGTCTGTTTATCTTAGCTACAACTACATTGTATAATACTTTAGTTAAGCTAAAGTTAAGATAGCTTTTTTTGTGAAATATTTTTTAAATAAATTGTAAAAGTAGTACCTTCATCTACTTTTGACTCTACATTATAATTTAGTTTATATAAATCTATAATCTCTTTAACAATAGATAATCCAACTCCTGTTCCACCTAACATCTTAGATCTTGAATTATCAACGCAATAGAATGGCTCAAATATATAGTGTAGTTTTTCTTCTTCCATACCTATTCCACTATCTCTAATAATTATTTTATCTTTATCAATACTAATATTAATACTACCTTCATCTTTGTTGTATCTAATAGCATTTAATAAGACATTTGAAAATAATCTTTCCATTAAGACTAAATCAGCATATACTTTTGCTTCCCCTTTAATTTCAACATTAATTTTCTTTTCTTTTATTTTACTACTATATTCATCTAATAATGCATCTAATAAATTTTTTAATTCAATCTCTTCTATTGTTTGAGCGCCATTAGTATTAATCTTTAATAGAGCATTTACAAGTTCTATTAATCTTTCTGTACTACTTTTCATAACAGCAATCAAATCTTTATATTCTTCTTGAGAAGGACTATCATCCATTTCTAAGACTTCAATATTAGTCATCATTGTTGTTAATGGTGTTTTTAATTCATGTGCGGCATTTTGTGAAAACCTTTTTTGCGAATCAAAAGCACGTTCTAATTTAGTTATCATTTCATTGAATGAATTACTAAGTGATGCTAGTTCATCATTTGTTTCTGGTACTTCTAATCTTTTTCCTAAGTTATATTCATTTATCTTATTTATATCCTTACTAAAATTAGTAACTGGTTTTAATGCTTTTCCAGCAAAGTAATACATCCCTACTGAGCCTAATGTAATAAATGAAAACATAGCAAGATATACTTTGATACTTAAATTATGTCTTGAAGTAGACATAACATCATTAAAATCAACATAAGGTGTTTGGCGATAAATTCTACCATTTCCTTCAATAAAATATCTTGTTCCAAAATCATTAATAGGTTTATACATTGTATCATCAACATTATACAAGGCAAACAAAGTCATTGCGACACATATAATAGTTAAAATAGTAGCTGTTATGATAGTAAGCCTAGCTCTAAGAGACATATTCTTTATCCATTTAACTTTTAATAATTCATTCATTATCTTACTATTTGACATAATATCCCTCGCCTCTACGATTTAGTATTATCTCATTTCCTATTTTCTTTCTAAGACCATTTAAGTGAACCTTAATCGTATTAACATAATCAATATCTTCTTCATTCCAAACATGGTTTACTAATTCTTCTGGACTAATAATACGACCTTTATTTAATACTAAATATTCTAATATTCCATATTCTTTATTAGTTAATGAAATTATTTCATCATCTTTAGTAAGTTCTCTTTTGTTTAAGTCTAATTTAAAATCCTTAATAGTAATTAGATTATCATTAGTTACAAAGCTTCTTCGAAGTAATGCTCTGATACGGGCTTCTAGTTCACTAAAATGAAATGGCTTTGCTAGATAATCATTTGCACCTTTATCTAAACCAATAATTTTATGATCTATTTCACTTCGAGCAGATAAAACAATTACTTTAACTTCTTGTGAGTCTTTTCTAATTTCTTCTAAGACCTCTATTCCGTCGATATAAGGTAAATTTAAATCTAGAACGATAAGATCATACATATGTTCAAAATATAAGTCTAATGCCTCTTGTCCATCACTGGCACAGTCTACATCAAGGCCTTTCTTACTTAATCCCATCTTTAATGCTTTTTGTAAATCTAGTTCATCTTCTACAACTAGTATTTTCATAATATCGACCTCCAAGATAATTATATATTTAAATAGTTAAGTCTTAGTTAATATACTACTTATATATATTATATACTTTTTGCTTATGGTGTGACAAATATATGATTTGATATTATAATCTATATAAAGAAGGTGATAGTATGATTAAGCAAACAATAATTAAAAATATAAGTATTGGAGATGGTAGTCCAAAAGTTTGTATTCCTCTAACTCCCACTAGTGATGAGGATGTTATTAAAGAATTAAATACTGTAATAAATCTTGAATATGATATTTTAGAATGGCGTATTGATTATTATTATTTTTATTTAAGTAGTGATCACTTAAAATATAATACTAGAATAATTAAGAATGCGATTGGTGATCATCCTTTAATGGTTACTTTAAGAACAAAGGGTGAGGGTGGAAAAGCGGCATTAGGGTATGCTGAGTACTTTAATATTTTAGAGGCTATTATTGAAGATGGTGTGATTGATATCATTGATTTGCAAGTTAAGATGCCTGAGGCTTTCTTATCAAAGGTAATTAGAAAGGCACAACAAAAAGATATTAAGGTTTTATTAAGTTATCATAACCTTAAAGAGATGCCTACTAATGATAAAATAATTGACTTATATCAAAAGATGAATAATTTAAATGCTGATATATGTAAAGTAGCTTTAATGCCTCAAGATAGTGAAGAAGTAGAACAACTACGCAACACTACAAGTCAGTTTATAAATGAAAATGATACTAAGCCAATAGTTGCTATTGCTTTAGGTGAACTAGGGAGTCAATCTCGTTTAGAGTCTGATTCAATAATATATGCGTGTATTGATAATCCAATTGCACCAGGTCAAGTAAATATAAAAGAAGTAAGAGAATATTTAAAATACAAATAGCACCTTAGGGTGCTATTTTTCACAAAGAAAAAGAAGTCTATAATGACTTCTTATATTTTTCTATTAAACGTCGTTTATTATCCCAACATGCTTGTGAAAGATCAACAAAGTATTTAGCTGGATTTTTATATCTTCTATTTTCATCCCAAAGATAAGTTAGTGAACTTTGATGAAATGCTCTGATTTGTTCTATAGTAGGTAAATCATATACTAGTTTACCATCTATATATATATCTTTATGAATATCTATTGCTTTAAAATTTTTAATCATTTTATGATTTAAAGGACTAAGTTCATCAAACATTTTTAATGGTAGACTCTCATCAATATATTCATCCTTTAATGCAATATAATCACCAGCAGACTTATTAGTATCTTTATTAACAATACGATAAACTACTTTAGAACCAGGTGTCGTTACTTTTTCAGTATTATCACTAGTTTTAATAACATCTACAATACTACCCTCTTCATTTTCAATCGCTACTAATTTATAAACAGCTCCTAATGCAGGCTGATCGTATGCTGTAATAAGCTTAGTTCCAATTCCAAAACTATCAATTCTAGCTCCCTCTAAAAGCAATGAAGCAATTGTTTCTTCATCTAAATCATTACTTACAGTTATCTTAGTATCATGATAACCAGCCTCACCTAAAAGTCTACGTGCTTCTTTAGATTGATATGCTAAATCACCACTATCAATTCTAATTGCATTAAAAGTATTTTTACTTGAATCAAACTCATTAGCAACCTTAATTGCATTTGGTATTCCTGATTTTAATGTATCATATGTATCTACTAAGAAAGTACATTCTTTATGTGATTGCGCATACTTTTTAAAGGCAATATATTCATCCTGATAAACTTGTACAAATGAATGAGAATGAGTTCCCATTATTGGTATACCAAAACGACGCCCAGCTTCAACTAAACTAGTTCCATCAAAACCACAAATATATGCAGCTCTAGTACCCCATAGTGCAGCATCCATTTCATGAGCACGACGTGAGCCAAACTCCATACAAAGTTGTGTTGCAGCTATATTCTTAATACGACTAGCCTTAGTTGCAATTAACGTTTGAAAATTAACAATATTTAATAATGCTGTTTCAATTAGTTGTGCTTCTATTAAATTAGCTTCTACAATAACTAATGGCTCCTTAGCAAAAACTATTTCACCTTCTAAAACAGATCTAATTTTACCAGTAAAACTAATATTACTTAAATATTCTAAAAACTCCTCAGAATAATCTAAATGTCTTAAATAATCTATATCTTCTTGATTAAACTTAAACATAGATAAGTACTCAACAATTCTTTCAAGCCCTGCATATACTGCATATCCATTCCCGAATGGATTTTTTCTAAAATATAATTCAAAAGTTGCTTTTCTTTCATGCACATTGTCATTAAAGAAAGCATACGCCATATTAATTTGATATAAATCAGTATGAAGAGATAGTGTTTTCATATGATAACTCCTTATTATTAAATAATTAATATTTTAACACACCTATAAAATAGTGCAAGATTCTTAGCCTTTACTATATTTATAGACTTTTTTATTTATCTTAAACTTCTTAAAACAAATCATCCCTCTTATTATAACATGTCCCACTATAAATATATTTTTCTTTTTTAATAAACTTCTTAATTTAATTAAATCTTGTTGTTTTATTTTATAAAAAAAGTTAGAATATTAGAAGGAGTGATAAAGATGAAATTAAATAAAAATGATGATTTAATAGTTATTATTGATATGATTAATGGATTTGCTTTTGAAGGTAATTTTGCTTCAGAAAATGTAGCTGCAATGATACCTGAAATGAGTATCTTTATTAAAGAAGCGCTACAAGATGGAGTAGAAGTAATTCACTATACTGATAGTCATCCTAAGAATGCTCAAGAATTTAAAACATATCCAGTACATTGTATTGAAAATACAAAAGAAGCTCTTCCAGTTGATGCATTAGATTTTGATGGAATTGAAATCATTTATAAAAATTCAACTAATGGATTCTTCTCTAAAAATCCATTTGATTATAAAAAGAATATATATATTGTTGGATGTGTTACTGATATTTGTGTTTTCGAGTTTGCTTTAAGTGCTCAAAAATACAAAGAAAATTTCAATTTAAATGAAAATGTAAATGTAATAAAAAAATTCGTTACAACATTTGATGCGCCAAATCACGATGCCAACGAAGTTAATGAAGAATACCTAAATTTATTACAAAGTAGAGGTATTAAAATAGTTGTCTAATGCTTTTAAAAATATAGTAAATAGAGTATAATATTAAAGATGTTTAAGAAAGGATGATTGCGTTGTATAGTATAGAAACAATTAAAAATTTAAATAAAACAATTAAAGAAAAGTTCCCTCATTTATATGAAATAGAGGATACTTTTAATAAATCATTCGATAGCGTTTCACGTTTAGTAATGTTAGATCGCTACTCACAAAAAGACCGTACTCTAGAGTCTTTAGAAGTTGGAGATTTAGTTATTGTTGTCTTAGAACATGACCCAACTTTCCCAGCTCGTGGTATTGGTTATGTGCATGCGATTGATGGAAACAATATTAGTGTAAAAGTTTTAGATGATTATAAAAATCAGATAAAAGATGATGAAGAATTTGAAAGTGGAATTGTTGTTCGAAAGAAATCTGCAATCGAAAAGCCTTTAGAAGTCTATTTTGAACAAATCGCAAAAAGAATCGCAAATGCTTTAAGTGAAGGAGAAAAGTCTCAAGAACTTAGCGATGAGTTTAATGATAAGTTTTATGATGAATTAAAAGATTTAAACATTGTTCCAGCTGGTCGTGTTTTATACGGTGCTGGTAGTGGATCAAATGTTACCTATTTCAACTGCTTTGTAATGCCTTTTATTAAAGATTCTCGTCAAGGTATTTCTGAGCATCGTAAAGAAGTTATGGAAATAATGTCACGTGGTGGTGGTGTTGGAACTAATGGTTCTTCACTTCGTCCAAAACATGCAATCGCAAAAGATGTAGGTGGTCGCTCAAGTGGTGCTGTTTCATGGCTTAATGATTTATCTAATCTTACTCACTTAGTTGAACAAGGTGGTTCTCGTCGTGGGGCTCAAATGATAATGATGGCAGATTGGCATCCTGATATTTTAGAATTTATTATTTCTAAAATGCAAAACCCTTTAATCTTAGAATGGCTTAAAGATAATTCTGAAGATGAAGATATTAGAAGATTAGCTAGCGAAAAATTAAAATTTGTTCCGATTGATAATAAGGAAAGAGAATTTTTAGAAAGTCTACAAGACAATAGCGATAATCTTCCTGAAGAACTTGTTGATCAAATCAATAAGAAACTTCTTGAAGGTGGGTATTTTGAAGTTGAGAATAAAGAATTTTTAACTGGAGCAAATATCTCTGTTACATTAACTAAAGAATTTATGGAAGCCGTTGAAAATGATGAAGACTTTGAATTAAAATTCCCTGATTTAGATAGTTTAACAAAAGAACAAAAAGAATTCTATGATAATGAATGGCATAATATTGGTGATGTAAGAGAGTGGGAAAGCTTAGGTTATCCTTCTAAAGTATATCGTACTATTAAAGCTAAAGAACTTTGGAATTTAATTTCATTCTGTGCAACTTATTCTGCAGAACCTGGTATTTTCTTTATTGATAATGCTAATGATATGACTAATGCTAAAGCATATGGTCAAAAAGTTGTTGCAACTAATCCTTGTGGTGAACAACCATTAAGTCCATATTCAGTATGTAACTTAGCTGCAATTAACCTTGCTAATTTCATTGATAAAAATACAAAAGAAATATTATATGATAAACTTGCTAATACTGTTAGTGTATGTGTAAGAATGCAAGATAATATTATTGATCAAACACCTTATTTCTTAGAACCTAATGAAGAACAAGCTCTTGGTGAAAGACGTGTTGGTCTTGGAATTATGGGATTACATGATTTATTATTACATGCTAATTTAAGATATGGTTCTAAAGAAGCAAATGAAGTAGTAGAAACTATCTTCAAACATATTGCTGAAAATGCATATGCAACTTCTATTGAACTAGCTAAAGAAAAAGGAAGTTTCCCATTCTTAAGTAATCGTACTGATTTTATTAATACTGGATTTATGAAACAAATGCCTGAATACATTAGACAAGATATCTTAAAATATGGTATTAGAAACTCTCATCTATTAACAATTGCACCAACAGGTTCTACTGGAACTATGGTAGGTGTATCAACTGGATTAGAGCCTTACTTCTCATTCAAATTCTTCCGTTCTGGACGTCTTGGTAAATTCATTGAAGTTAATGCTGCTATTGTAGATGATTGGTTAAAATATAATCCTGAATATACTGCTGAAACATTACCTGAATTCTTCGTTGGTTCAATGGATTTAGAGCCTGAAGAACATGTAGACACTCAATGTGTTATTCAAAGATGGATTGATTCTTCAATCTCTAAAACGGTTAATGCTCCACGTGGATATAGTGTTGCACAAGTTCAGGAGCTATATGAAAGATTATATAAAGGTAAAGCAAAAGGTGGTACTGTATATGTAGATGGAAGTCGTGATTCACAAGTTCTTTCATTAACTAATGATGATACTCCACAAGAACAACTAGCTTTACTTGATGATGTTAAAGGTAGTAAACCAAAAGAAGCAACAGAATTTAGATCTGATAGACAAGATAGAAATATCGGTGTTGAAATAGGAGATATTTGTCCTATTTGTATGGAAGGTACTGTTGAAGAAATTGGTGGCTGTAATACTTGTACAAACTGTAATGCACAACTTAAATGTGGTTTATAAAATTTAAACATCTTGCTTAGCAAGGTGTTTTCTTATACCTCTAAAAATGCTATAATAGTTTTAATTTAATTAAGGAGGATTTACTTATGCCACATATAGTATTTAGAAATCTAGAAAAGAATAATTTTGAAAAAATAGTAAATGAACTAAAAGAAACACTTCCAGATATAATTGGGTGCCCAAATCATAAAATTACTTATAACCTTATTGAATCATATACACTAATTGACCAAAAGGATAGTAATCTATTTACATTTGTTAATATCTCTTATATTGAAAGACCTAAAGATATTCAAGATAAAGTTGCCTTAACCCTTGATACTGCACTTAGAGCACTAGGTAAAGACAATATAGCAATTAACTTTACTTACCTAAATAAGCAAGCCTATTATGATAATATGGAACAAAAAAAGTAAGCAGCTTCGTTTGAAACTGCTTTTTGTTTTGTATAAAAATCTTTTTAATATATAATAATTAAAAGAGAGGTGGGCATTATGGAAAGAAAGAAGTATAATTTATTTTATTCAATATCTATATTTGTTCTAATACTTATACATTTTATTTTATTTGTATTTCAAAAAGATAATATCTTTTCATATATAGATATTATTCAAGGTAATATTTTTATGTTAATCTTTGTCTTAGTTTTTACTATATTCTTTGTAGCTGTTATAGCTAGAGCTGTTTACTTATACTTAATATATAAACGATTATATAACAAAGAAAATAAATTAAGTTTTATTATCTCATGTATTCTATTTGGATTATTATTTATCTATTTAATAGTCCCTATTTCAATGTTTATCTTTGCAGCACTACTTAAGCCTGCAGACTATACTCCAAGTTTTAATTAAGGAAGGTTCAATTGAACCTTTTTTATTTGCCTATAAAAAAAGTTTAACCATAATGGCTAAACTATTTATTATCTCTTTTTTTAACATCTTTAACAAATATCTTAGCTCTTGTATCTGGTAAATAGTTGCGCGCTAATTTTGGTGTATTATAAATTGTTATTACACCATTCTTTGTCATAAGAAATCCTGATGCAACACCAGCAACTCCAACATATGATTCATCATCAGAGTTATGCGTTTTTAATAGATGTTTTGCATCTTCATTAAAATGTCTTTTGTAGAATTTTTCTTTTGTATAGAATAATTTCAATTTTTGAGGATGAAGGAATTTATGAGAGTTAACTCTTAATAATCTGATTTCATCTTCTCTTTTTTCATATGCACTATATCTTTTATCTAGAATTGATTGTTTTAATATTTTATCACTTGCATCACATACTATTACTCTACGTTCTCTTCTAAAAGGATATAATACATAGTATTTATTTTCACCTTTTTGAAAGTCTCTATAGAATGATTCAACTCTTCTCATTTCAATAAAATAATTAAAAAAGATTAAGAATATTAAAGCACCAAATATATATCCAATAACATTATCTTTTTCCATGTACATATAGAAACCTGCAGCTAAAGATATGATTGATAGTGCTAAAAAGATATAGCTATTTAAATAGAATAAACCTATAAAACGAGCAAAGTCTTTTTTTGTTTTAATATCTCTTAGAATTTTATTTGTACTGTCTAGTTCATATTCACCACGATCAATTCGAGCATGACAATATGGACAAGTTCTATCCATTTTAATTGTTTTATCACAATTATAACATTTCATTTATATCACCTAATGCCTACTTATTAAAGGCATTTTCCCAATCTTTTTTGAAGTTTTCAATACCTTTATCAGTTAGTGGATGATTAAACATTCCTTCTATTACTTTATACGGTATAGTTGCTATATCAGCACCAGCTAAAGCACATTTACTAACATGCATTGTTGATCTAATGCTTGCTGCAATAATTTCACTATTAATATCATGAATCGCAAACATTTGTGCAATATCATCAATTAAAGCAATTCCATCATGATTAATATCATCTATTCTTCCAACAAATGGACTAACATATGCAGCACCTGCACGAGCAGCCATTAAAGCTTGATTTGCACTAAAGATTAAAGTTACATTAATCTTTACTCCTTGAGCACTTAATACTTTACATGCTTTTAATCCTTCTGGTGTAATTGGTAATTTAATTACAATATTAGGATGAATTTTAATTAACTCTTGTGCCTCTTCAATCATTTTATCAGCCTCTAAACTTACTGGTTCTGCAGAAATTGGACCATCAACAATCGTAGTAATTTCTTTAACTACTTCTTTAAAGTCTTTTCCTTCTTTAGCAATTAAGCTAGGATTAGTTGTTACTCCACAAATGATACCTAAATCATTTGCTTTTTTAATTTCTTCTATATTTGCTGTATCAATAAAAAATTTCATATTTATGCCTCCATTAATTTACTATGACCATTCTTTTTTAACAAATTGAATGCTATAAGTCTTAGGACCAATGTGTGATCCTAAAGTTGGTGATAGGTACATATACTCAAATTGAGCACCTTTAAAGTCTTCTTCAAGTTTACTTCTTAACTCTTTTATTTTATCAGCATAATTAGTATCAATCAAGTATATTATAGTATTGTCCCCATTAAATCCTTCTTCTTTTGCTTTCTTAACCATTTCACGATACAACTTAGCCTCTGTTCTAGATATCGCAAACTTATCTATATAGCCTTCTTGTGTTAGTTGTAAAGATAGTTTTAATTTAATCATCGAGAATATCGAAGCAGCCATATTACCAAAGCGACCTGAACGATGTAATTGCTTAGTATCATATGGCATGAAAAAGGCATGAGAGTTATATTTTAATCTACTACATTTTTCAATTATTTCTTCTAAAGTCTTATTTTCTTTAACCATATTCTTAACTATTTTATCTAAGTGTCTAAGTGCCCCTAAACCTGTTTTAATATCAATAACAGTAATTCGATTAGGATCAATTTCAGAAGCAGCAAGCATACCAGCATTGTATGTACCTGATAATTCAGCAGGTAATACACAATATACGATATGATCATATTCTTTTAGTAATTCACTAAATAGTCCCATTGTATTTGCTACATTAGGTTGTGAAGTACTAGCTTCTACTCCTCTTTCTTGTAATTCATAAAATTCTTCAGGTAAGATATCTACACAATCTAATAAGTTCTTATCCTGATACATTACATGAAAAGGTGTAATCGCAACATCATGTTCTTTAGCCTCTTCCACTGTATATGCAATTGTACTATCTACTACTAATTTAACTTTCATTTTAATAGCCCTCCATAACATTGATAATATTTTTAGTGATTTCATATATATTTTCATCAACAATATCTATTGATTTTACATTATTATTTTTACATAATTTCTTATTCTTACTAAAAAGCTGTTGCTTTTCTTTGGTATTATCATTAAAGTCAATATTAACAATAATATCAAACATATCAAAGTATCCATTCAAGTTAATAATATCTTTTTTAGAATTACTTACATCATTACTTTGAAGCATCGATAAATACTCATTACCTGTTACATATCTTCTATTACTCTGACATGAACGATGAATTTGTTCTATAATACTTATCTGATTTGTTATTAGGGCATTCCCCATATAATCTACATCTTTAAATATTGCAAAATCTTCTACAAGATAATCAGTTCTAAGCTTTAAGACATTTAATATTATTGATAATTTATTATTATCATTTGAAAGAAGTAACATTGCTCTATTTCTTATTTCTTTAACAATTAATTCTTCTTCATCCTCTATTATTTCATTTTCTATTTCATCAATATTTAAATAAGAAAACTCTTCATTAAACATTATAACATTTGTATAGTCTTTTTTGTTTAGTACCTTCTTTAATTCTGCATCATTTACAACATATATCTTTGAAGTAGAAAAATTTAGATAATCATAAAATCTTTTTAAATTAATATTCTTATGTTCAGACTTACTATTAAATAGTATATATATATCATGAGACTCATTAATAGAATTATTAGCAAGATAAATATACTTTTGAATACTTATCTTATTTACATCAATCAAATATGCTATTTTCGAATAATTCATACTTAAATCACTAATATTTAATGCTTTATGAATAGCATTTAATTTAGTATTCCCTGGCTCTGATATTTTATTATTTATAATCTTAGATACATAACCTTTTGATGCACCTATCTCATCTGCTAACCACGATATACTCTTATTATTAGCCTCTAGTGCATCTTTAATGTATTGATAATTTTTCATTTTATCACCTGTTTACTATAATAAACAAAAAAAGTAAAAAAGTCAATTTTCTTTCATATACGAAACACTTAATTTTATAATAATGTTACCTATACAACACTATTAACTTCACTTAGTCTATCTGTTCCCCATTTAGACATCATATCCATTACAGGTTTTAATGATAATCCTAATTCAGTAAGTGAGTATTCAACTTTAGGTGGAACTACTGGATAAACTTCTCTTTTAACCAGACCATCTTTTTCTAAATCTCTTAGTTGTTGAGTCAACATCTTTTGAGATATTCCATCAATTCCTCGATCTAATTCACTAAATCTTTGTATCCCATTATTTAATAAATTTCTTATTATTAATACTTTCCATTTATGTCCAATTAAATTTATTGTATACTCAATAGGACATGGTTTAGTACATGGCATATTACATTTCTCCTTTCATACATACTTTTTAGTTAGTATAGAACAAAAAAGTGCCTTCTTGCCTAAAGTTAGTATGTGTTTTACAATTATATCACGATATGAAATAGCGCGCAAAAAATTATCGATTATTAATAGTTAGGAGATATAAAAATGGAATTAATTGAATTAAAAGATGCATTAAACTTTAGAGAGGATACTAGTGCTCGTCAACCTTTATTTAGTACTAGTAATTTAGATACAGCATTATTATTATATAAGCCAAACCAAACAACACCAGATCATACACACAAGGATTTAGATGAGGTGTTCTATGTTATTTCTGGTGAAGGTACTATTACAATTAATGATGTACCACATTTTATTAAAGAAGGAGATACAGTATTTTCTCCACGCGATAAAAAACATGGTTTTAATAATACTAGTGATAAAGACTGGGTTGTAATGCAAATTAAATTAAGTGTATAAGGAGGTAGACTATGTTTAAAAGAATTGACCATGTAGCATTTAAAGTAAAAAATAGAGCAAAATCTATTGCTTTCTATGAAGATAATTTCGGATTTACTAAATACTATGAACATGATGTACCAGGAATGGATGAAATTAAAAAAGTAATCTATTTAAAACTTGGTGATACTGTTCTTGAATTTGAAGAATGGGATACAGATTTTTCAAATGAGGGATATCATTTTTGTTTAGAAAGTGATTCATTTGATGAAGATATTAAAAGATTACTAGCAAACAATGTAGAAATGATTGCTCCACCACATACTCCAGAAGTACGTGAAAAGCGCGAAGAAGGATGGCAAAGAGTTCTAATTAGAGGACTTGATAATGAGACAATTGAAATAAGAGGATAATACAAAACCGAAGGATAAAAACCTTCGGTTATTTTTTAAATACATATCTTATAAAACTTTTTTTATCTTTAAATCGCTTTACTTTATCAATTGATTTACCATAGGCAATCCCACTTCCAGTTTTACCCTTAGATCCAAAAGCACTGTATATAACAACATATTTACCATTAACCTTAATAGCACTACTACGATACATCGTATTCGCATCAAAATCATTAGCTTTCTTTGTTGGCTTTAACACTTGTTTTGGTCTACCAAAGTTTAATCCATTTTTAGAAGTTGTAAACATTAAATTCATGTTCTTACGAATTATTGGTGTATTAGCTTTTCCTTTTTTATAGAATGTATTAACCAGCATTTCATAGCGACCATTTTCTTTTTTAACATCCAAGTGCCAGTTTGCGGTTTTCTTATTACTATGGTTGATCGTTACTAATTTTCTAGGTGTCCAATTACGTAAATCTCTACTACTCGTTTGATATACATTTCCACAAAAATCAATATACCACATTTTATATATTCCTTTTTCAAGAATAACTGCTGGTGATAATAATGCATCTTGTTTCATTTTACTTTCCATTATTGCCTTTTTAGGTGTCCACTTAATACCATTTGTTGAAGTAGAATGATAAATAGTTATCTTACCTTTATTAACTCTTCTCCAAAACATTTCAAATCTTTTATTTGTATTATTAAAAATTAAATGTGTATCTGAATTATATTGTCCTCTAGGTGCTTTATCAATTGGATTAGTCGTTTTAGAAGGTGCATACCAATCAACTAGATTATTACTTCTATAGAAATGAGGGTTCTCTTTACTACTATCATGTTTAGGATATGGTGTAATTGCCATATAGAAACGATACCCTCTATATTTTTTCTTCATATCAATGAGTGAGGGGTGAACTGCTTGTGATGTCTTATAAGCTGTTTTAAGTTTCAAAGGCTTAGAATTACCTTTAAACTTTTTCTTTTTGCTTTTTATATACGCTTTAGTATTCCATTTTCCTTTTTTTAGTTTACCCTTACCATCATATGTTGAGATTCTTCTAGCATTCACTTTGGATTTATTATTATACTTGTACTCAATTCTTTTAGCTTTACCAAATTTATTAGTTTTTAATTGTCCTACATTATTATAAAAATAAGTAACATTGGAAGTATATTTTAATTTATTATTTCTTTTTAGATAAACTCTTTTTACTACATTCTTTTTTTCAGATTTATCAGATTTATAATATGTAACTCTTTTACTCTTCCAATCTGATTGATTAGTTTTAGTATAATTATAATTACATGTTTGTACTTTTCCTTTATTAGTGCATGTTGATTTGGCATTAATATCCACACTAAAAATAAATACTAAACAAAGTATAGGTATAACTAATAATTTTCTAATTCTCTTCATAAGTATCACCTCTATATAATTATTTTATCACATAGTTAACAAAACTAAAAGTAATTATTTATAAATAGACATAAACTAAAACTACTATTATAGATTATAATAGTAGTTCTATTTTTATTTCTTTTTTACTTGTTCAATAAGTTTTTCTAAATCATTAGTACGTTCTATCTTATTTAAATAATCATTCAATATACTAAGATGTTTTTCATATGTAGCTTTATTATTTGGTTTATAAAACTTAGTATGTGCAATTTCATCTGGTAAATACTGAATTAAATGTTTATTTTCATAAGGTATTTGAGCATATAGTTGTTTTTGATTACTATCCATTGGTGTAGCTTTCATATATTCATTAAAACTATAACTAGATTTCTTAACTTTATTTATAGCTTCATCTAGTGCAACATAAGCCTTGTTTGATTTAGAGCTTAAGGCAAGGTCAATGACACTAAAGGCTAAAGGTATCCTAGCTTCAGGAAATCCAACCATGCGAGCTACTTTAAGAGCATTTAAAGTGCGATCTACTACTTCTGGATTAGCAAGCCCAATATCTTCATACGCTATAATACTTAGTCTTCTTTCAATAATATCTAAATCTTCTGCAACTATTAGAATAGCTAAATAGAATAGAGCAGCATTTACATCACTACCTCTAATACTTTTTTGTAAAGAAGAGATAGTATCATAATAATAAGAATCATTTTTATTATAGCTTACATTAGTATTTGTATATGAGAATATTTCTTCTACACTCATACCTTCTTCATAAATAATATCTATTAATTCTAATTGATTTAGTGAATATCTAACATCTTGATTAGATATCTTAACAATGCCTTTAAGTATTTCTTCTTTGATTGAACTATCTTTAATACTAGTATTATCTACGACTTTATTTAAGAAAGCTTCTAAGTCTTCATCACTTATTTTCTTTACTTCTAAAAGAATCACTCTAGAGCGCAAAGCACTATTAATTGAATGATAAGGATTTGAATTAGTAAGTCCAATCAATGTAATAAGACCACTTTCTACATGAGGTAGTAAGATATCTTGCTTATCTTTATTTAAACGATGTATTTCATCAACAATTAAAATAAAGGTATCACTCATCTTTGCCCTTGCTACTGCCATCTCTAAATCTTTCTTATTAGAATTAGTTGCATTCAATTCTAAGAAATCACATTCTATTTGATTTACTATTATTCTAGCAATTGTTGTTTTACCACAACCTGCTGGTCCATATAGAATCATCGATAAAATCTTATTACTAGAAAGCATCTTAGTAAGAACTCCATACTTTCCTACTAAATGCTTTTGTCCAATAACATCATCCAAGACTTCAGGTCTTATTAGATTAGCAAGCATTGAATTTTTTTCCATATTATTCTACCATTGAATGATAAGAGAACCCTTGTCCTAAGACATTACTTACATTTTGAACAATTACAAAGGCATCTTTATCATGCGCTTCAACTATTTTACTAAGTTGATTATAATCACGATCATTTATAACAACCATTAAAACATCACGTTCTTCTTTAGAAAAAGCACCCTCAGCTTTAATTTTAGTAGCACCACGATGAATTACACTCATGATTTCTTGAGCTATCTCATCACTATGTCTACTGATAATCATTACTGATTTACGTCTCATTAAGCCATTAGAAATAGTCTCCATGATTACTGATGTTAAAACAATAACTAGTACTGAATACATAAATTGTTCTACACCAAAGACAAATAAAGAAAGCATTACTACAAAAGCATCAGTTACAAACAATCCTATTGAAGTATTTAAATTAAAATATTTTTTCATTATTAATGGAGGAATACTAGTTCCACCACTTGATGCATCTAGGTTATATAAAATTTGAATTCCAAGTGCAGTTAAAAAACTACCAAATAATACAGCAAGAATTGTATCATTAGTAATTGCAACAACAGGAATTATTTTAATAAATAGAGGAAACATTAAAGTTCCTAAGGCAGTCCTTAAAAAGAAACCCTTTCCTAAAGTAATAAATCCAATTATAAGTAAACTGGCATTTAAAACAAGAGATGTTAATGACATTTCAATATTTAAAGCTTTCTTGGCTATAATTGAAATCCCCCCAACTCCACCAGCTGCAACATCATTAGGTGCAAATAACGTATTAATTGCTAGAACAATTAAAAAAACACCTAGTGCAACTCCAAAAAATTGTTTTGTGATATCTTTCATACTAATTCTCCTTTCTAAAATAGACTGCTTTAAAGCAGTCTATTTTTTAGCATATTTTTCTATTTCTGATTTTCCATGAACATAATCAATAACTTTACCATCTTTTACTTTAATTAAAGTTACTTTATCATAGATTTTAATATCCTTAGTTGTCTTAGGAAGCTCATTCTTTTTAGCTTCATCTACATCTTTAACTAGACTATTATTAATACTACGATCCTTTTCAACCATGTAAAGAGGCAATTTTGTTAAGGTAGTACTTAAATCTGAAATCTCCTCTGTTTGTCCAAATAATACATAGTATTCTTTATCCACTCTTGTTAGTGATTGTCCTACACTAATTTGATTAGGTACATAAACCACTTCACTTTGTGCATCATTACCTTCTAATACATTTGTTGGTAATGAATAATTTTTTGTTTTACTTCCACTTAAATATGGGAAAATCATTCCCCCTACCATTACTAGAATAATAAGACCAATTACAAAGTATATTACTTTATTATTTCTTTTATTGTCTAATTCTTTTTTAAATGGTGTCTCATTAGTATCAACTACTTTTTGAGCTTTTCTTCTTTTACGAGCATAAGGATTTACATTCTTGTTAGCCATTATTGAACACCCTCCTCAGCAGTTTTAATTGCATCATTATAATTATCTATGATTGCTTTACTAGCTCCATCATAAACCATTTGATCTATTTTAGAATTCATTTTAACATTATTAGCTTCACGATTTTTTAATGCATAGTAATCTACTAAATAAGAGTTAGCTCCCTTAGCATCTTCAAATGCTAAATCTTTTAATTTCTCTTTACTAGCATCAAAACTAATACGTTCACCTTTATCTAATTTTAAAATAAAATATTTACCATCTTCAATATTGATAGCTTTTTTATTAAATTCCATATATTTCATTTTGTCTATTTCTTTTAAAAGACTTTCATTTATTTGTTCACGATCAACATTTTCTTGAAGACCTGTAGTTCCATCATTTTGATCTTCAAATTCTTTTTCAATCTTTTCAAATGTTTTTCTTACATCATCTTTTTTAGCGCCTTCTAATTTAGCTTCAATTTCTTTAACTTTACCATCTAATTTAGTAGTATCGCCTTCAAACATATCTTCAGATAATTTAATAGCATAATAACTAGTTAATTCACCTTTTTTAGCATCATACATTTCTTTAAGTTTTTTATCATTAATCTCATCTTTAAGAAATTTATCTTTAGCATATTGTTCACGTTGAATTCCTAAGACACTTCCAGATTTTTCTAATAACTCTAAAGCAGATTTAACATTATATTCTTTAATTACTTCAGGATTATTTTTTTCTAATTCATCAGCTTGTTTATCAACTTCAGATTTAACTTTTTTATTTGTTTTATATCCATAATCTTTTTCTAATAATTGAGCATCAGCTAAATTAAAGAAACCTTCAGCTTTAGAAGATATTCTTGAAGCATTATATATTTCTCCTTTAGACGCGCTCTCTTTTCCCATAGTTCCATATACATCTGCACCAGCTTTATCATCTGAACAACCAACTACTGCAACCGATAATAAGACTGCTAGGGAAATTCTTTTCATGTTTTTATTCATTTAAGTACCCTCCTAGTATCCATAATTTAATCCATTATTTTGTGCTTCTGGATCAAATGTTGTATATGATTTTCTATTTTGCAATACACTATTAGCATGTTGTTTAGATTGAACTTCATCAGTTATTTCGATTTTTTCATCAGCTCTAAATTGATCTAATACATATTCTCTAGTGAAGTTATTGTTTCCTTGATATAAATCAAATAACATTTTATTTACATCATTTTTAACATCTTCAAATGACTTTTTAGGTACAGTATATTCTACACTAATTATTTCATAACCACGACTAGTTTCTACTGGAGTAGTACTAGAAGTTTTATCTTTTAAACTAAAAGCTTCTTTAATAACTGGATTTTCTAGTTGAGCTGTATGAGCTTGTTCAACATTGAATGTTCCAATATATCCATTTTCTAAAGTTTTATCTGCACTATATTTATTATATGCATCTTTAAAACTTAAACCACCTTTAATTTCACTAATAACTTTTTCAGCTTCTTTATTAGCTTCAGCTTTAGCTTTATCTGTTAATCCGTTATTACCATTATCTTTTGCTGACATTTTAGGTTCAATTAAAATAGAGCTAATTTTAGCAGTACCTGAAAATTTATTATCATAAATATAATCAATTTCCTCTTGTTTAAATAATTTTTGAGCAGCAGTATCAATTGCAGCTAACTCTCTTAGTGCACCTAATCTAACATCTGCTTTTTTAATATAACTAGCTTTATTATCTACACCATAACTAGCAAATTCTTTTTCCATATTAGGATCATCTTTTTTAAGTGAATCCGCAATCTCTTTATATTTAGCTTCAATCATACTATTAAGACGTTTATCATCTTTATACTTCTTCTCTAGCACCTTACCATCAAGCACCTCTAAAGTAGCTTTATAATCTGAACTAAACATTATTTTGTTGTACAGTTCTTTTTCTTTAATTTCTTTATTATTAACACTCATCACATTGTTGTTTTCTTCTTTTTGGCTTAATGCCATAACACTCACACTACTGATACTTAGTGAGCCTACAACTAGAGCAGTTAATATTTTCTTGTTAAAAGTCATCTCTTTACCTCCAACTCCTTAACTTTTTTTCAATATACCAATCTATTATATCACAAATAGACTAGCTAAAAAACCATGTTTAGTTAAATTTTCTCAACAAAGTTTTCCGCTATTTGTTTAATTCCTATTTTATTTTCAAATGCTATAGTTAATACGTTATCTACTTTGTTTATAACAACACCTTTTTTAAATATTGGGTGGCTAACTACATCATTTATACTAATATCACCATCATCGTTTTTTTGTGCAAAGAAAGTATTTACTTCATTAACTTCAGGTTGTAAATAATAGTCTTGTCGATACCTTCCCTCTTTATCTAATAGTTCTTCTTCTATTTCTTTTATAAACATACTACTTGAAACAGTCGTATAGAAGTCTTTCTTAGAATGAGATAGTAGGAATAATTGTTCTTTTGCTCTTGTAAAACATACATAAGCAAGTCTTCTTTCTTCCTCAAGATTTAATGATTCTAGAGAATATGCACTTGGAAAAATTCCATCATTTAAATAGACTGCAAATACATATTTAAATTCTAATCCTTTAGCACCATGCATACTCATTAAACTAACTGCTGGTTGATTATCAGCTTCATCTTCTCCAGTTTCCAAAACAGAGTCTTGCAAGAATGTATTTAATTCACTAGGAACACCTTTAGCAAAGCTTAATAGTTCTTCAACATTTGATTCCCTTTTTAAATAATCGATACTATTCTTACTATATTCTTCTAATAATTCATATTTTTGAATAATAGCTTCAATCATATGATCAACACTTTCATTAGAATTCTTTAACATCTCAATAAATAAGACAAAATCTTCCATCGCTTTTGTTTGTACATTAGATAATTTAATATCTAAAAGATGCTTACTTAATGCTTCATAACTAGATATATTATTCTTATTTGCATAATCACTAACTTTATCTATTGCTTTAGGTCCCATCTTACGCTTAGGAACATTTATAATTCTTTGCATTGCTATTTCATCATTATTATTAATAACCTTTAAATAAGCTATAATATCTTTAATTTCTTTTCTTTCAAAGAACCTTGTTCCACCAATAATCTTATAATTGATATTATACCTTGTTAAGAATTGTTCAAAGACCCTAGAAACATAGTTAGATCTATATAATATAGCAAAGTCATCATAATTAATACCATCTACTTCACTAATTATCTCTTCAATTTTATCAACCACATAATTAGCTTCATCATCACCAGTTTCACCAATAAAGTGAATTACTTTTTCATCACTATCTATAGTAGCAACCAAGTCTTTATCAATACGCTGTGTATTATTAACTATTAAACTATTTGCTATATCTAGAATATGTTTCTTACTTCGATAATTATATTCAAGTTTAATTACCTCAGCATTTTCAAAATCTTTTTCAAAGTCTAGTATATATTCAGTTTTTGCCCCACGCCATGTATATATAGTTTGATCAGGATCACCAACCACAAAGACATTTAATTCTTGTCCTAGTAACTTTATCAATTGGTATTGTTGTGCATTGGTATCTTGAAATTCATCAACATGAATATAATTATAACGATATCGCCATTTTTCTAAAATAATTGGATTTTCCGCAAAGAGTTTAACACATAATAAAATTAAATCATCAAAATCTACTGAATTATTTATTTTTAAATAGTCTTGATACTCTTTATAGAATTGTTCATACATAACTAATAAATTAGTATCTGATTCATATGGATGATAATCATTTTTCTTATTTGTTATAAAAGCAAGTACTGATTTAACTTTAAAGTAATCTTTATCATACTTAAGTTTCTTATTTATTTCCTTTA
The DNA here is from genome assembly GCA_036640095.1 of Erysipelotrichales bacterium. Lineage (GTDB taxonomy): Bacteria > Bacillota_I > Bacilli_A > JAJDGJ01 > JAJDGJ01 > JAVWHL01. Next base: position 25,098 of record JAVWHL010000015.1, read on the forward strand.
AAACTTGTTTTTGATCTTCACTATCAATAATATTAAAATCTTTTGTATATCCTAGTAAATTAATATCTTCTCTAAGAACACGCAAACAAAAACTATGAAAAGTAGTAATTACACCCGGGAAATAATCTTGTTCGAGAATGTCTAATACACGACTTTTCATTTCTTTTGCTGCTTTATTAGTAAAAGTAATCGCTAGAATTTTTCTAGGGTCGACATTGCGTTCTAATACTAAGTTTGCGATTCGATTTGTTAAAACTGCAGTCTTACCTGAACCTGCTCCTGCAATTACTTTAATGTATGGATTAGTAGATGTAATCGCTTGTTGTTGCTGTGGGTTAAATTTTGTTAGGTCTATCATTTAGAAATCAATCCTATTCCAATTTTTGCCTCCACAATAAAAACAATTGCTCCAACAATTATAAGTGTTCCTACTAATAATAATTTCTTTTTACTTGGCATCCAATTCACCTCTTTATCTATTATACACTCTCATATAATTAATATATAGTATAAACACATATTGCTTTTTAAAAAATGATTTAATTATAGATATGTCAAAGCTTTTATTTTAGTTTAAATTAAAGTATAATGTTTATGCGGAGGTAGTATATGAGAAAACATTTAACAAAAATAGTCGTAATAGAAATGATAATAGTGGCAGCCTTAACAATTGCTCATCTATTTAAAATATTCCCGACTTTAAAATATGCAATAATAATGAAAATAGCGATAATATCGTTACTCTTAATAATCGCAATTATAGTTATAGGATCATTATTCCAAAGTTTCTTTAATAAGAAATGGAAAGTTGTAATTACAGTGCTTATTTTCTTAATTTACAATGGAGTATTAGGATATGCTAATAAGTTCTTATATGAAGTAGATAATTCACTTCAAGGAATAGATACACTTAAGACATCTTTAGTTGCTAAAAGCGATAGTAAGTATAATAGTGAAGATGATATCGATAATAGTGCTAAAATCGGTGTTCAAACTTCAAGTAATGAAGCAAATGGTGAGTTTGCAATGGCTGAAGTTAAAAAAATGGACAAAACAAAGAATATTAAACAATATACAAATTATAAAAACGCTTTAGCTGCTCTTGAAAAAGGCGAAGTAGATATGATAAGCATGACTGGTATAAGAGATCGTGAAATATCGAAACTAGACAGTAGTTTTGCTGATAATCATAAAGTAGTAGCTTCATTTAAAGGTAAGTTAGAACATTCAAAATCAGATAAAGATATAACAAAAGTACCATTTACAATTCTTGTTTCTGGTATTGATAGTAGATCAAGTAATATTAAAGATGTTTCTAATAGTGATTCAAATATATTAGTAACATTTAATCCAGATACTGGTAAGGTAACAACACTTACAACACCTCGTGATTCATTTGTACCTATTCAATGTAATAATTATAGTAATGATAAATTAACTCATGCTGGTGCTTATGGTGGAACAAAGTGTGTTCAAAAAACATTAGAAAAATTATATGATGTTAAAGTAGATTATACAGTTAGAATTAACTTCACTGGTGTTATCGATATAGTAGATGCCCTAGGTGGTGTTGAAGTAGATGTTCCTGAAAATAAACTTGTTCAAAAAGAAAGCGACGGGAAAACTTGTGAACAAAACTCTCATGGTAAAAAAGGAACGCTTTGTTGGTATGATGGTAAAGTAAATAAATTTAATGGAGAAGAAGCCCTAGCTTTTGCTCGTAATAGATATGGACAAGATGGTGGAGATTTCTACCGTGGAAGAAACCAACAAATAGTAATTGAATCGATTATTCATAAAGCAACTTCAATTAACAATATAGAAACAGTTAGTAAATTACTTGCATCTGTTTCTGATAATATGAAAACTAATCTTTCAAGAAATGATATTATTTCTTTATACGAAGTAATGATTGGATTAGATACAGGATTAAACATTGAAAAACTATATATTAGTGGTTCTACTGGAATGGAAAATGGTTTATCAGTAGTTTACCCTTCTCAAGAGGATGTTGATTATGCTTCATATCGTATGAAAGCTAATCTAGAATTACTTGAAACTCAATTCCCTGGTAACGATTATTATGTAGAAGGAACTAAACCAGAGAATATTGATGGAAATAATGCATTAAGAAAACAAAAAGCAGCATATAAAAAATCAAAAGAGAAAATTACAATACCTAAAAAAGATTAACTACATATTTTATATATGTAGTTTTTTTGAGCATAATAAAAAGCAAGCTAAGCTTGCCTTGAATTAGAATATTTTAACTTGTGTTCCTTTAGATAAATGTTTATAAAAGTATGCTGCATCACCAGTTCTCATATTAATACAACCATGTGATCCATCCCATTTATAATATCCTTTACCAAATGATTTGTATGTTCTCCATGAAGCATCATGAAATCCAACACCACCTGTGTTTGCTAGTGGGATCCAGTATTTAACTGGCAAATAATAATCATACCCTACTGTAGAACCATCTAAATAAGTATTACGTGTTTTATAAGCTATTTTAAATGTTCCCTTAGGAGTTGCAGTACGCCCAGGTTTTCCTGTTACTACTGGAACTTTTTTTACTCTTTTACCATTTTTATAAAGCTCAGCATATTGACCTTTAATGCTAACACGAGCATAAGTTTTATCCATTACATTAAACTTAACTTTGTAGTTACGTCCATCATTACCTTTTATACGAATATAAACAGAACCACGATCTTTAAAAGTAATAACTCCATTATTTGCTACAACACTAGCTACTTTAGTATTTGAACTAGAAAATGTTGCAGCAGTGTTTTTT
>JAVWHL010000016.1:0-27112 GCA_036640095.1 Erysipelotrichales bacterium
ATAAATGAGATACTCTTCTAAGACATTTTTTTATAGAATAATCTTTTTCTATTGTCAGATAACCACTTATTATTAGGAATAAAGGTACTCCAATTGATAGTAAACTTCGATATACTAAAAACATGTTATAGTTTAATTTTGTACCCTCATAACTATACTGTAATGGGCCAAAATGGATCATAACAACAAGGGAAATTGCGATTGTTTTTAGTAATGAAATATTGTTTACTCTCACTTTATCACTCCTCTTTTATTATATCATATATACACATTGTGTACAAAGGGTAAATGTATATAAGTTTTAAAGGTTTTTAAGACAATATATAAATATAATATGCATAAAACAAAAAAAGCCCTAAGGCTTTTTATTGTACTAATTTGAAATCATCCATTAAGGTTTCGATGTACTGATTAGATAAACCAAACTTAGTTTTTAAAAACTTAGGATTAATATCACAAGCTTTTGCATACATCATATAAAGAATAGGCTGTGAATCACTAATTGGATATTTATCTTGATAATGCTTATAGACTTGATGAGCAATAAATGGTTCATACTTTAATAGATCATCTCTTATTTCTTGGAAAGTATAGTAGTCATTTTGTTCAAGTTGTAGTTCGCGAGTACGATGTCCTTGTGCATTTGCAATTGGCTCACTATCAATATGAGGTAGATTTTGCTTAAGTCTATTTATAAACTCCATGTACATTGGATCGTGCATTGTAAAGCATTGAAGTCCTTGAGTACAAACATTATTTTCGTTAAAGCTACATAAGTCTACTTGTTCAGATTCTTTTCTTAAATTAACAAACTCATCATCAGCCAGTTCGATAAGACTTGCTAAACGAGCAAAACGACGCTTAAATTTAAACTCGGTTAAATCCTTAGATTTATAATTTAAATCATGTTCTATTTCTGCCCAATTATGCTCCATTACAGTTCTAATTTGAATCTCAAACTTCATTCCCTTAATAATATTATATTCTTCTAATTGAGCACGAGCATCATCAATTTCAACAACATAATGAAGTGAAGAGTAACCAAAGCTACCAGGTAAAGTAGTATTTCTTTTATCTATTGAATTTTCTTTATCTATTTTAAGTTCACGTTCTATTAATTGTGCAACTAAATCAACTTCATCACTATAATATGTAATTATTCTTATACCACAAAGATCTGTAATATCTTCTAATTCTTTATAATTTCGATATTCTTCATCTTTAATCTTATTTTCATATTTCTTACGCTCTATTTTTTGTGCTAAACTTGATACATCTTTAACACGACCCTTTACATCAAAAACGCTAATATCATGTTCGTTCAAGGTATTAATAATCAATGTTTGAGCAACATCACATAATACATCATATTCATCTCTTTTTTGAATAAAAGATTTTACTAATTCATTGTTCACAATAGCACTCCTCTACACCTTATATACACTTATTATAATACATTTTCTACTCAAAGAAAAAAGAAACAGTTAAGTTTCTTGTTAAAAGTTATTTGTCCATTCAATAAATGATTGTGAAACAGTATCTAAAAATGAAGTAGTTCTTTCATTTGTAAGACTACCATTTTCATCGAATGACTTATGTATTTGTCCTAGATATACTTCAGGTTGAGGCATTACATACATATTTAACATAGATGCGATATTTCTAAAATGTTGTCCAGCTCCAAAGCCACCAATACCACCAGGAGATGCAGTTACTAATAATGTAGGTTTTTTTGCCCATTCATTGTTAGGGAAGGGACGAGAAGCAACATCTAAAGCATTTTTAAGAGCTCCTGGAATCGAACGATTATATTCTGGAGTTACAAATAAAAATGCATCCATCTCTTTAATACTAGTTCTAAATTTATTCCATGAAGCTGGTTCATTATCTTCTAAATCTTCATTAAATAACTCTAAATTTCCAATTTCAATAAAATTAATATCAAAATCACCTTCAAGTCGTTGCATAAAATATTCAGCAACTTTTTTATTATATGAGTCTTTTCTTAGACTCCCTACTATTACACCTAATTTTTTCATTATATATCACCCTTTCTACTACATCATATTATTAATTTGTTCAATTGTCCACATTTCTGCAAGAAAAAAAGAAGCTAAGCTTCTTCTTCCTCACTAAATTGTGCATTATATAAAGTTTTATACATTCCACCCTTAGCTAATAATTGCTCATGATTACCTTGTTCAACAATAGAACCTTGATTCATAACTAATATTAAATCAGCATCTTTAATTGTTGAAAGTCTATGTGCAATAATAAAACTAGTTCTACCTTCCATAGCCTTAGCCATAGCTTTTTGTATTAATAATTCTAATCTTGTATCAACAGATGAAGTAGCTTCATCTAATATAACAATTTGTGGATTACCAACAAGAGCACGTGCAATTGTGATAAGTTGTTTTTGACCTTGAGATACATTTGATGATTCTTCATTTAATACCGTTTCATAATTTTGTGGTAATGTTCTAATAAAGTGATGAACATTTGCCATTTTTGCAGCTTCAATAACTTCTTGATCAGTTGCATTTAAATTACCAAAACGAATATTTTCCATTACTGAAGTATAGTATAACCATGGATCTTGTAGTACCATTCCAAATAATGATCTAGATTGAGCTTTACTTAACTCTTTAACATCATAACCATCTATTGTAATAGACCCACCATTGACATCATAAAATCTCATTAATAAGTTGATTAAAGTTGTTTTACCCGCCCCAGTTGGACCAACAACCGCAACAGTATCGCCACTTTTTACATCAACATCAATATCTTTCATCAATAAATTATCTTCACTATAACCAAATGAAATATGATTAAAGCTAATATTACCTTTAATATTATTTAGATCAATTTTATTATTGTCTTGAATCGGTTCTTCCTCTTCAGCATCTAATAGTTCAAACATACGTTTAAGTGAAGCTGCTGCTGCTTGAAAAGTATTAGATAATTGAGCGAAGTCTTTAATTGGACCACTTGATTGCCAAATATATTGAATAAATGATTGAAGTATACCAACATCTACCGCTTTTGCTACTGTAATTCCAGCAATTACTAATGGACCATTTAATACAGTTAATCCCATTAATAAGAATAAAGCTATGTAGAATAGATTTGCGATATGACTTAGTATTGGAGAAATTAAACTAGCTGTAAAATTCGACTTAAACCCAGTATCTTTAATTTCTTCTGCTATCACTTGAAACTTTTCATTTACATGCTCTTCTTGTCCATATAATTGAATAACTTCATACCCTGTATAGTGTTCTGTTGTAAATCCATTTAAATCTCCTAATGAGTTTTGTAAGTTATTGAATAGAGGTTGAGATTTTCTAATAAAATAACGATATACAAAGAAACATGTTGGAAATATTAATAATGCAATTAGAGCAAAAAATGGAGCTCTAATAAACATGAAGATAACACTAAATACTAAAGTTAATCCAGAACCAATTATCTTAAGTGTACCTTGTTGAAGGGCATTACTTACTACATCAACATCAGTAGTAATTCTAGTTAACAAATCACCTTGATGTTTACTATCAATATATGATACAGGTAACTTATTTAATTTTTGATTAATTGTCTTTCTTATATCAAACATGCTAGATTGAACAACATCAGCTAATAAATAGTTAGCTAAATATTCTCCAATAGCATCAAATAAACTTGTTGTTATTAAAAGTATAATAATAAACTTCATATACTCAAAATCAACACCCACACCAGCACTAAATGTCATATTTAAGCTTGATAATGCAAGTCCGATAATGAATGGCTGAGATGCTCTAGAAAGAGTATAAAGCATACTGAAGAACATTGATAAAGAGAATCTTAGACGATATGGCATAACAAATGTAAATAATCTTTTTAGTGATTTCATATTGCTAATTCCTCCTTCGAAAGTTGAGAATAGGCAATCTCTTGATAGATTTCATTACTTTGTAATAATTCTTTATGAGTACCTTGTCCAACAACCTTTCCTTCATTAATAACTAAGATTTTATCTGCATCCATAATTGTTCCAACACGTTGCGCTACAATTAACATGGTTGCATCAGTTATATCTTCTTTCAATCTTTTACGAAGAATAGCATCTGTTTTATAGTCTAAAGCAGAAAAACTATCATCAAAGATATAGATAGGCGCTTTTCTAGTCAGAGCACGAGCAATACAAAGTCTTTGCTTTTGACCACCAGAAAGGTTAGTACCACCTTCACTAACTAGTTCTTCTAGACCATCTTCCTTATTCTCAATGAATTCTTTTGCTTGAGCTATTTCAATTGCTTTATCTAATTCAATTTGCGTTGCTTGACGATTACCAAATAATAAATTATCTCTAAACGTACCTGAAAATAAAGTTGCCTTTTGAGGTACATAACCTATTTTTCTTCGAAGAGCATCAATATTATAATCTTTGATATTTACACCATCGATATTGATGCTACCATTTGAAACATCGAAGAAACGAGGTAGTAACTTAATTAATGTTGACTTCCCACTACCAGTTGAACCGATAAATGCGACAGTTTCACCAGGTTTAGCTGTAAATGAAATATCTTTTAAAACATATTCCTCACAAGCATCACCATAACAAAACGATACATTATCAAATTCTATATATCCTTGAGTTTCAGTATCTACAACACCATTTTCACGGTTTGGATTTAGTTCAGGTTTAGTATCTAAGACTTCTTTAATACGTTCAACTGAAACAGAGAAACGTGGATACATAATTAATACTGAAGCTAGCATTAGAAATGAGAATAATGCATGGAATACATATTCAATGAATGCTGCTAAAGTACCAACTTGAAGCATACCTTCATTTATTTCACTAGAACCAATTGAAACAACTGCGACCATTACCCCACAGAATATTACAGTAAATATTGGTGAAATAAAAGCTACTTTTTGGAACATTAGTTTTGAAAGCTTAGCATAATTATCATTTACAGTTTTAAATCTTTTTTCTTGTAAATCTTCATTATTAAAAGCACGAACAACACGAAGCCCTGTTAGACTCTCTCTCATATTACGATTGATACCATCTAGACCACGTTGTAATTTTTGTGATAATGGATGTGTAATACGGTTGATTAAGTATACTCCTAATAAAAGAAGTGGTACAGCTCCAATAGTAATGAATGCTAATTCAAAGTTTTCTCTCATAATCATAAAGAAACTTGTTGCAATCATAAATGGCGCAATAATACCTGTTCTTAAAATCAAAGTCATGAACTGCATAATCATATATGCATCTGTTCCTGTATTAGTAATAAAACGTGATATACCAAAATCTTCGTATTGATCACGTGAGAATGTCTGGATATGAGCAAATAAATCATTTCTAACATCTCGGACAATTAGTGAAGTAACTCTCTCTGTTGAATAAGCTAAAAAGATTAACATAATTAACCCTATAATAGAGAAAACCCACATTTCTAATCCTAATGAAAGAATGAAACTAACATCACCATTCTTAAAGTTGGCATTTATACCTTTTGCCAGTAGGGTCGGTATTCCAATTTCAATTAGAATAAAACCGAATGCGCAGATGAAATTAATAAATAAATACTTCTTGTATTTCTTTAAATAATGCCATACTAATTTCATATTATCCCTCCTTAATTATAAAAAGCACCCCAAATTAGTGCTCTACTTCAATTATACTTGAGTCCAATTTTTATGTCTAGTATATATGCATATAAAATTGATGTTTTCATCATAAAAAATTATAAAAATAATAAACTAACTAATCTAAGCGTTACGACTTATATTATGTAAGTGTGTTAAGAAATGAAGAATCAATGTAGATACTACATATAAATATAAAAATGGACTATCTATTCAAGCAACTACTAAGAAAAGAACAAATAACAAACTAAGATTATTCTCTAAAACAGATTATAAGAGAAATAAAAAAGGTGAATTAAAATCAAATAAAAATGGTAAAGCGTATAAAAATGTGAGATACTATAAAGGTGGAAAAGTAAAAAGTAAATATCAATATACTTACAACAGTAAAGGTAAGATTGTAAAGAAAAAAGCAATCAAATAATTAGAGGTGATGGAGTTCACCCAGTGAACCGCTATTATAGCTAATGACTCCTCTTTTAAGAGAGGAGTTTTTTTAATGAAAAAAATTATAACGATTATTATTTTATGTATAGGTGCTGTTTTAATAAGAGAGAGCACTTACTTTATACTTAATACTTATTATGGAAGCTTACTAATTAATTTAATAGGAAGTATTATTTTTATTGAAATTAAAGCAAGCAAAAAATTAACAAGTATTCAACAGAATATATTTAATATTGTCTTTGTAGGATCTTTAACGACTTACTCAGGCATTTTTAAAGTATTATTAGATTTATTCTTTGCTAAACAATATTTTAATATTAGCTTATACTTTATACTCATGTTTATACTTATTCCATTACTAAGTTATCCTATTTATAAAAAAAGAAATAGTGGGGTGATGTTATGATAGTAATACAAATGATATTTGCTGCACTTATTGGTATGGGGATTAGGTATTATCTTAGTGAAAATATTATTATTAAGAATAATTTAATAAACATTACATTTATAATAAATACTATTTCATGCTTTATTTTAGGAACTATGTATTATATTATTACTACTAATTACCAAGTGGCACTTATTATATTGAGTTTCTTAGGTGCTTTTTCAACATTTTCATCTTTTAATTATGATTTACTCACTAAGATTAATAACTCATTTAAAAAGGGTATTTCATTTCTAATAATACAATTATTGACAAGTTTTTTATTCTTGTTTATTGGCTATAATATCGCTAATTTATTTGTAGGTGTATAATTTATCAAATAAGTCCTTTTCTTCTTTTATATATGATAAGATTATATTTTAAGGGGGAAGAGGGATGATTGGTTACAAGAAAGCTAATTTAAGTATATGGCAAGGTAGAGTTGATAGCGAAAGTGATTACGATAGTTTTTTATGGCATCAACATATTCAACTATTAGATATGAGTTTGTCATTACCTATAAAAGATAATAAGTTTAAATTTGTTTTAATAGGTTATGAGGTAGATGAGGGGATATCATTAAACAAAGGACGCAAAGGTGCCCAAGAGGGTCCTGAAAAGGTAATTGATTTCTTGAGGAATAAACCATGTTCTTTTGCTAAAGAAGTACTATTGTTTGATGGGGGCAGAATAAGATTAGAAACAAGTGTTGAAGATGCGCAAGCAACACTATCAAAAGTAGTATTTAAATGTTTAGATAATGGCTATTTTCCTATTGTAATAGGAGGAGGACATGATGTTGCGTATGGAACAATGAGTGGTGTTCTAAAGAAATATCCTGCTAATAAAAATAAATTAGGTTTAATAAATTTTGATGCTCACTTTGATATGAGACCATATAAATATTCAACTTCAGGTACTATGTTTAGACAAATATACGATGATATAAATAATCAAGATGGTAAATTTAATCATCTTACTATAGGTATCCAAAGAAGTTCAACTAGTAGAGCATTATTTAAATATGCTAAAGAAATAAATAGTGAATATGTTTTAGCAGTTGATCTATTGGATCAACCACAAGCTGCACGTAAAAGACTTTTAAACTTTATAGATAACCAAGAATATATTTATGTTAGTGTATGTGCTGATGTATTCTCTTCACCGTATGCACCAGGCGTTAGTAGTCCACAGCCACTAGGTATACACCCAGAAAAGTTTTTAAGACTATTAATATATATAATTAAGAGCAAGAAAATGGTTGCTTTTGATATAGCTGAAATAGCACCGCCTTTAGATGCATCTAATGCAACAGCATCACTAGGTGGATTAATAATATATAGTTTAATTAATACATTAGTAAATGAATAGATGGAGGAGAAAGAATGGAATTTGAATCGATAACTAATTTTAGAGAATTAGGAAATATTAAAAACAAAAATGGTAAAAAAATAAAAGAACACTTACTATTAAGAAGTGGTCAATTGAATAGATTAAGTAAAGATGATAGTGATATTTTAAGAAATAAATATAATTTAGATAAAGTTGTAGATATGAGAACACAAGAAGAAATTGATAATGATCCGGATATACAAATACAAGGTGTAGAAAATATACATCTAGATTTTTTAAAGACAAGCTTAAAAGTTGCACCTTCATTAAAAGATATGGTCTCACATAAAGATGCAGATCCTATCAAACATATGAAAGGTATCTACTATGATTTAATTACTCGAAATCAATGTCAATCATGTTTCATTTCATTTATAGATATTCTTATTAATGCAAATGGGGCAGTTCTATGGCATTGTTTTGCTGGAAAAGATAGAACTGGATTAAGTGCAGCTTTAATTTTATATTTATTAGATGTAGAATATGAAGAAATAAAAAAAGATTATCTTTTAACAAACGAAATGAGAAAAGAAGAGAACAATAATATTTTAGGATATTTAAGACAAGAAGGTCTTAGTGATAGTGATTTAGAAAAAGTAGAAATAATGCTTGGAGTCAAAGAAGAATTTTTAGATTATGCAATCGAAGTAATAAAAGAAGAGTTTGAAAGTGTTGAAAACTATGTGGAAAATATTTTAGGAATAAACAAAGAATTAAAAGTTAAACTACAAGATAAATATTTAATTTAAAAAGACTTTATAAGGATATTAATTATCCCTACAGAGTCTTTTCTTTTTTAAAACAATATTCCATATGATCATCTACAATTCCAATAGCTTGAAGATATGCATAGATAGTAGTAGTTCCAAGAAATTTAAAACCACGTTTCTTTAAGTCTTTACTTATTTTATCTGATAACTCAGTAGAGGCAGGGACATCTTCAATATTTTCCCAATGGTTTACCAATACTTCATTGTTTGTAAATCCCCAAATGTAATTACTAAAACTTTTATATTCTTCTTGAATTATAATAAATGCTTTAGCATTAGATATAGTAGCGTTTACTTTCAACTTATTTCTAATAATTCCAGAATCATTAAGTAATGTTTCTTTTTTTGCTTCATTATAGTCTTTGATAATCATATAATTAAAATCATCAAATGCAAATCTCATTGATTCTCTTTTTGCTAGTATAGTTGACCATGATAAACCCGCTTGCATACTTTCTAAGACAAGTAGTTCAAATAGTTTATTATCATCATAAACAGGAATACCCCATTCATTATCATGGTACTCTTTTTCTAATTCATTGGTATTAGCCCATTGACATCTTTTTTTCATAGTATACCTCATTTCTTAAATATATTTAATATAGTAAAGAAAAACACCTAAAAAAGGTGCTCTTAATTATTCACTTAAAATACTTTCAATTAATGCATTACAGCGACTACAATCAGTTCCTGCTTTTGTCATGCGATTTACATCTTCAACACTAGTAGCACCATTAATAATTGCATCTCTAACATCTTTCATTGATGTATTTGTACATCCACATACACTATCTAATACTGGTTGCATTTCTTTTTTACATGTATCACACTCAATATTAGCACTAGTTAATTCAACTACATCTTCAAAAGTTCTTGCTCCTTGAATCATAGCCTTTCTAATACTCATATAATCTAATTGATGTTCTTCACAAATCATTTTATTTTCTGCCATATTTTTTCTCCTTTAAGCTAGTTTAAATACTATACCATATTTGAATTGTTAGAACAATTCAAATTATCCTATGTTATAATACAACCAAGAGGTGATGAATATGTATTATGAACATGAATTTGTAGATATTTGGTATGAAGAAATTGGGGAAGGACCAATAATATTAGGGGTACATGGATATAGAGTTAATCACTTATTTATCAAAAACTTTGTAGAGCCAAATATTAATAAAAATGAATTTAAAAGAGTATATTTCGACTTACCGGGTATGGGGAAATCAAAACTTAAAAAACATATACCTAATGCTGATGTGATGTCTGATATTATTTATAGTTTTGTAAAAGATATTATAAAAAAGGAATCATTTTATATTTGTGCTAATTCATATGGTGGTTACTTATCACAAACATTAGTATATAAACTGAAAAATCAGGTTAAAGGTGTATTTTTTATTGCTCCAGTTACAATTGGAGTATTAAAAGATAGAGATATAGATGCTATTAAGATTGAACATGAAAAAATTGATTACCAAGGAAATAATAAAGAGTACTATAAGGATTATTTAAATACTCAAGCAGTAGTTAATGAGTTAACATGGCAAGCATATCAAGAAGATGTTATTCCAGGGATTATAGAGACTGATAGTAAGTTTGCTAAAGAATATCGTCAAGGTAGAGGATATGGACTTACTTATGAGATGGATATGAAAGAGGATTTAAATGATATTTATGGGATAGTATTATTTGGTCGTAATGATCATATTGTAGGTGTTCAAGATGGAATAAAGAAATTAAGTAATTATCGAAATAGTACAGTAATTGTATTAAATGATGCAGGTCATAATATTCAATTAGATCAAAACGAAAAGACTTCTGAATTGTTTAAAATGTATATAAATAAAATTAAAAATAATAATAAATAATTAAAGAAACTAGTATCAATTTGGTACTGGTTTTCTTCATATTTACTACATAATTTTTGCTAAGTTTACATATAATGTTTTTGATATTTTTTTTGTAAATATTAATGTTACATCTGGATTGACTATTAAATTGAAAGTAGATATAATTAGGACAATAGAATAATTTAGGTGTATGACTTAATAGAAAATCAAGTGAAAAACTTGGGCTGTCCCAGCAACTGTAAGAAGGACGAAATGAAGAGATACCACTGATATAGAAATATTGGGAAGGTTTCAAAGTAGGATGATTTCAAGCCAGTAGAACTGCCTTAATTAATTATATTCTATTATCTTCTGGGTGTAAGATAAGTGGTGTTTTTAATGCCTTTTTACATCCATCTAAGATGGATTTTTATTCTAATAAAAGGAGTTTACAATGGAAATTATTAAAAGAGATGGTCAAAAACAAACTTTTGATAAAGCTAAGATAACAAGTGCCATGAAAAAGTCATTCTTAGCTGCTAATATTGAATTATCAAAAGAAGAATTGGAAGCATTAACTACTAAAACAGTAAGTCGTTTATCAAATGTAGTTAGTGTTGAAAAAGTACAGGATGAAGTAGAAATCACGTTGATGGAAAACTATCCTGAAGTTGCACAAAAGTATATTAGATATCGTGAAATTCGTTCTAAAAATAGAAGTGAAAAAGAGTTCTTAACTAAAGCAATTGAAAGTATTGTTTCTATAGAACAAAATGATATTACTAATGAGAATGCTAATATGTCAGCACAAACTCCATCAGGTCAAATGATGGGTATAGCATCTCAAGCAAGTAAGAATTATGCTCTAAGATATTTAGTAAGTGAAGAGTATGCTCAATTACATCAAAGTGGAGATATTCACATTCATGATTTAGATTATTATCCTACTAAAACAACTACTTGTTTACAGTATGATTTAAAGAAACTATTTGATGGTGGATTCAAATCTAAGCATGGTAAAATAAAAGAGCCTCAAAGTATAATGTCTTATGCTCAACTAGCAACTATTGCTTTTCAAACTAATCAAAATGAACAACATGGTGGTCAAGCTATCCCTGCTTTTGATTTCTATATGGCTCCAGGTGTTTTAAAATCATTTAAAAAGATTGTTATTGAATTAATTAATTATCAATTATTTTTAAATGATGAAACAAGAGATATTAAAGACTTTGTTAATGAAAATATTACTAGTATTTCTATTAGTGATTTTAGTCTTTTTGAAAAAGAATTTAACATTGACTTCAAAAAAATATATGAACTTGCTCTTATTAAAGTTAGAAAAGAAACTAATCAAGCAATGGAAAGTTTTATTCATAACTTAAATACTATGCATAGTCGTGGTGGTAATCAAGTAGTATTTAGTTCAATTAACTATGGTACTGATACTTCAGATGAAGGCCGTATGGTTATTGAAGAACTACTTAAAGTAACACAAAAAGGTTTAGGTAATAGAGAAGTACCTGTATTCCCTATTCAAATTTTTAAAGTTAAAAATGGTGTGAATATTAGTGATGAAGATTTAAAATTAGCTTATAGTACAATGGAATGGAATGAAGAATTCTTTGCTAGTAAGTTTAAAGCACGTAACTTTGATTTATTCTTAAGATCAATCAAAACAACAGCAACTTCATTATTCCCTAATTTTGTCTTTTTAGATGCTCCATTTAATGTTCATGAAGATTGGGATATTAATGATCCTAATAGATACGAGAACGAAGTAGCAACTATGGGTTGTCGTACTCGTGTATTTGAAAATATTAATGGAGATAAATCAGCAATCCGAAGAGGTAATTTATCATTTACAACTATTAATATGCCTCGTCTAGGAATTGAAGCTGCTAAAAAATACGATAATGAAGATGAAATGATTGAGTTTTTCCAATCTGAATGTTTAAGATATGTAGATTTAATTGCTAAACAATTAAAAGAAAGATTAGATTATCAAAAATCAGCACTTGTCTTACAATTCCCATTTATGATGTATAATGGCTTATGGCAGGATAGTGAAACTAAATTACCAAATGATGCTGTTAATGAAATATTAAATCATGGTACATTAGGTATTGGATTTATTGGTGCTCATAATGCAATGTATGCAATGTTTAAAAAAGGTCATGATGAAGATAAGAAAGTATATGATGTTTTATATAATACATTATCTATGATGAATGATCGTATTAGTGAATTAAAAGAAGAACATAAACTTAATTACTCTTTATTAGCAACTCCTGCTGAAGGATTAAGTGGTCGTTTTGTTAAGATTGATAATAAAGTATATGGTGATATTGAAGGTGTAACTGATAAATCATACTATGTTAATTCATTCCATGTTGATGTTGCATCTAATATTAGTGCTATTGATAAAATTAAATTAGAAGCTCCTTTCCATGCTTTAACATTAGGTGGTCATATCACTTATATTGAAGTTGATGGAGAGGCTAAAAAGAACTTACATAGTTTATTAAAAATAGTTGAAGCAATGTATCGAGAAGGAATAGGTTATGGTTCAATTAACCATCCAGTAGATCAATGTGTAAGCTGTAATTATAAAGGTATTATCTATGCTGAATGTCCATTATGTGGTAGTGAACAAATTAGACGTATGCGTCGTATCACTGGTTATTTAACTGGAGACTTAACAACATGGAATAATGCTAAAAAAGAAGAAGAGAAAGATCGCGTTAAACATCTATGATAAAAGAGTATGAAGAATGGTTAGAAAATCATCAAGAAGATTGTTTACGCATTATCAATGTTCATAATGAAACAATAAGTGATGGTTTAGGACTTAGATTATCTATTTATGTAAGTGGCTGTATCCATGAATGTAATGGTTGTCATAATAAACAATCTTGGGATTATAATAGTGGGAATATTTTAACTGGTAATCTTTTAGAAGAGATCATAAATAAATACCAAAGCAATCCACTTTTAGATGGAATAACACTAAGTGGTGGAGACCCTTTCTATAAAGATGAAGCACTAACTTTTCTCTTATACTTATTAAAGAAACACTTAAATTGTAATATCTGGGCTTATACAGGATATACTTATGAACAAATTAGTGAAAGTAAAGCATTAGATTATATCGATATTCTAGTTGAAGGAAGATTCAACAAAGAATTATATCACCCTGATTTAGTATTTAAGGGAAGCAGTAATCAAAGAATAATTGATATTAATAATACAAGATTAAATAATACATTAAAAATTATTGGATAAAAAAAGGCTTATCATATATAAAATGATAAGTCTTTTCTATTCCATTACTAGTTCTGGTTGCATATAAGCAAATAAGAAATGTAGTGCTAGTATTAATAATATAGTCGTACAAACAAAGTTTATATTCGCTTTTTTGTGAATCCAAAGATGAGCTATATATTCTCTAATTAAAGCATTAATATAGAAGTACCAAACAGTCCTAGCATCAACAGCATACAATCATACTTTCTTTAGCCAGCATAAGGTGCTAATAATGTTGAAAAAATATGAAAAATAGTTGCTAGTGAAATTAGAGATACTACTATAATTAGATGACCTTTTTTATGAATCCAGATATGTGCAATATACTCTCTTATAAGAGCATTGATATAGAAGTACCAAACAGTTCTCGCACCTAACCCATAAATAGGTAGCCCAGCCGCTTTAGCAAACCCTGCTGATCTAAATACATGATAATTAGAAGTAGAAAAGATAGCTTTATATTCACTAGATATATCTTCAATAACTTCCTTAGAATATTTAAAGTTCTCTTGTGTTGTACGTGATTTAGTTTCAACTAATGTATCCTCAACAGGAATACCAACTTTTATTGCATATTCTTGCATTGCAAGAGCCTCAGCGCGTGATTCATCAGGTCCTTGTCCACCAGAAAAAAGAAGCTTAGGAGGCTTTGTAATACTAGCTTGCTTGTGATAAAAAGTAATTGCACGATCAATTCTTTTTGCTAATAAAGGTGTTACATTTCCATCAATTAGACCACTACCTAGAATAATTATATAATCTTTATTATGCTTAGGTCTTACTCGATAAGAAAGGAAAGTACTCATAATAAAAAAGGAAATATGAAAAACATAGAAAGTTATAATTGATGTAACTAATGCCCATATAAATTGAACTACAGGAGGTAGATTACGATCTGGCACCATAAGTGTTACTGCAATATATACAATTAAACCAATTCCAGTCAATAAAGTTAAGCTATTAGCTAATGATTTACTTTCATTTCTAAATAATTTATATGCACTAAGTAATAGAGTAAAGATTGCTATAAAAACACTTAAAAACATTATAAACATAAGAGGAATTGCGATTATCAAAATAATTGTATTTACTATCTTATTTTCTAGTTGTAATGCTAAGAACAAACCACTTGATAAAACAAAAAAACTTGCTACCATAAATAAAAAACCATTCATTAATGATGCATAATTCCTTTTAAAAAAGACAATAAACAAAACGCTTAAAAAAAGAGTTAACGCTAGTAAATATCCCATATAACCACTTCCTTCTATCCATATATATATATTAATATTTATTATACCATAGTACTAGTTTTCATAAAATACCACTTGTTAAAAATTGCACAAGTAAAAAGGCTTATTTAGAATCATATTATTTTATATTTATTTTACAGTTATGATATAATATGTTTGTAAAGGAGTTGATACTATGTTAACATCAGAAAAATTAATAAAAGATATTACAAAACTAATAGAGAAACAAGACTTAGAAATAGGAGATACATTCTGGCTTTCAACAGAAAACTACAATGGATATACCTTAAAACGTCTTAGAACTTTATTACAACCATTATTTGATGAAGAGGCAATTAAAAAATCTTCAAGTAAATTAAGTGCTCCTCAAGCAGAACAGTATCAAATAATGAAGTACCCTTTTTTAAAACATCATGAGTAACAACTAAAATACAATTTAATTATTGTATTTTTTTATTCTACACACATCTAAAACTCACTATAAGTAAAAAAAATATAGACAAGAATAGGTTTTTAAATTAAGATAATTATATTAGATGTTTAGTTTATTTTGTAAAATAATTGAAAAGTGGGAGAAAGAAGATATAACTTCTTAACATTAATATGAAGATACTTAAAACATATTTAAATTCTAAAATACTTCTAATAATCGTAATACAATCATTTGTATTGTTATTATTATTTTTTAGTGAATCATCATCTTTTTTTAGTATGAAAACGCAATTAACTGATGAAGAACCAAATTATATTGACTTTAAAGTTAATAAAGATAAGTTTAATCTTAATGATATAAATATGCTTAATGCAGAATTAGATAATAATTTGAATAGAGTAATGATAGTTGTTAAGTCTAAAACAGATAAGATTGAGTATCAATATTTTCATATACCACCCCAAAAGAAGAATATTGGACAGAATAAAAAGTATAACATTAAATCAAATGAAGCAATCGCATCAAGTGTTATCTATAAAGATAAAATACTTAAAAGAAATGATTCTATTAAAATAGATAATATGAATAAAAGAGTTGTAAGTATTAACTCATATTCTAATTTATCTGAAAGTGAAAATACTCTTGCATTAAAATATAATAATGAGGTTTTTGTCAAAAATAAAATAAAGTATATAAGAGTCTATATCAATACACAACAATCAAAAGAACAATTTGATTCATACATTAATAAGTTAGATGACAATAAGAGTCTTAATATTGTAGATAGTTCACATTATGATGACTATTTAGATATGTACCTTTCTGAAAGTAATATAAATAGCTATGTAATTATATCGTTACTTATTTTAGTTCTAGTATACATATACTTATATGTGGTAGAGGCAAGAAAAAAAGATCTGGCAATCCTAGAGATATTGGGTTTAACTAAGCTTAAATTACAGCTTATTCCATTAATTGAAATCGCATTGATAATAGTATTATCTTTATTAATTTCAACAACATTATACTTTATATTACACCAACTCTTTAATGAGTATACTTATACATATATTAGTATCAAAGAGCTTTTTATGTATGGTGGAACTAAACTAACTATATTATTTATAACTTTGGAATTTACATTATTTTATTTCACGAGTTTAATAGTTAACAGAAGTAGTATAGTAGATAGGTATAGGAGTTAATATCATGAAATATTTATATATAGTCAAAAATATAGTGAAAAATAATATTGTTTTAAGTATTTTGTTTCTTTTTGAGATAATATTTGTTGTTGTCTTTATATTACTTAGTACTACAAAGTATTTAGAAATAGGTCAGTATTACGAGGTTGAAGCTAGTCCTAATAAAGATATAAGCATAGTAATGCCTGGTCTATTTGTTCAAGAAAGTTTAGCTAATGATAAAGTATCAGAGGGTGAGAAACTAAGGTTAAGAAGAGAATACCTATCACAAATAAAAGATATTACTAAAAATAATGCAAGTCTATCAAATATTAATAATTTTGATATTAATATAGATGGACAACAAGGCTTATTAGTTACATATGATAAAAATACTCTAAAACTTCTAGGTCATAATATTAGTGGTGAGACTGCAATCTTATACGAAAGTAATAATAGTAAGATATCATCAAATAAAATAAATATTACTCAAATAAAGGTTACAGACAATGGTGATGAAAAAACGTATAAAAATAGAAGTGCTGAGATAATAAAGAAAGAAAAATATAGTGGGAAAATATTTTATCCGATAGGCAATACAACTAATGTAGATAACTTAAGTACTCTATATTATGAATTTGATGTTGATTTTGTTTTGGTTATGGAAAATCAAAAAGATTTACCTACTAGTCAGGATTTAGCAAGAATAATCTTTAATAATGAAAAAGAAGATATGCTTAAAAATAATAAGGAATTAAGTTCTATTGGTTATGTAGCTACTTTAGATGATATATTAAAGTCTACTAAGAAGATGGATAAGCAATTAATAAGTGAAACTCTTTCTTTGGATATACCAGTATACATTACTACAATTATAACTTTTGTTGCTATGACATATATTAATATTTCAAGACAAAAAAAGAATTTTACAGTTTATAGAATGCTTGGTGCAGATAATAAAGTACTAATAATAAGTTATCTATTGTATATTACTATATTCTTTATCGTATCAATAACATTCTCAACATTAATACTCAATAATCTCTTTGAAACCTTTAATTATAATTATAAAACACTATTTTTAATTGTATTCATTTTGTATGGAATTGCTGCATTGGTTTCAATTTATCCAATAAACAAGTTGATAAAGAATACAATTATATATGAAAGGAAAGAGTAATATGTCAAATATAGAGCTTATTAATATAGCTAAAATATACAATAAAAATAAGAGGAACGAAAGAACTATATTCACTGACTTTAATTTAAAAATTAATCAAGGTGAATACATTGCAATTATAGGTAGAAGTGGATGTGGAAAATCTACATTATTAAATATTATAGGGCAAATTGATGGAATAGATTCGGGAAAATATTTATATAATAATGTTGATATCTCAGTTGCTAAAGACAAGGAAAAAGCAAAGTTTAGAGCAAATGAAGTAGGTTTTATCTTTCAAGATTTTGCTTTATTAGAAAAAGAAACTGTAGAGTCTAATTTAAGAATTGCTAAGTATTTAAACAACAACAAAGAACAAGAAGATATAGATAGTATATTAAATGCTTTAGATATAAAATCGTTACTAAAAGTAAAATGCTCTAAGTTGTCCGGTGGTGAAAAACAAAGAGTTGCAATCGCAAGATCACTTATAAATAGTCCTAGTATCATTTTAGCTGATGAGCTAACTGGTTCACTTGATTCAGATAATGCATTAGTAGTCATGGATATATTAGATAGTATACATAAACAAGGTAAAACAATTATTATGGTTACTCATGATAAAGAGACTGCTAAGCGTGCAGATCGTATAATAGAGTTATAGTATTTACAAAAGAATTACCTATATAAAGATAAAAACAGTTGTTATTTAAGGTAAGGAACGAGGTATTAGTATGAAGAAAAGAAATATTTTTATGATAATAATATTAATAATAGTTAGTGGTTGTGGATTAAACCCAGAAGCAAAACAGTTTTATGAAAATCACAAAGAACTCTTTAAATATGATAAAAAAGAAGATCTTGTTGGTGTACAAAAAGATATGGTTGATATTCTTAAGGAACACAAAATAGATAATGTTAATGTTGGAATAATAATGGATGAACCTGGGATAAAAGAATTTAGATCAAGTGGAACTACAAATTCAGTCAAGTCGTTTGGTTATTATTATGTAGAAAGTAGTGTTAAAGTAAAGGATATAAAAATGTGCAATATATTAAAAAAAGATTTAGAAAAACTTCCTAAAGATAGTTTTAATTTTGATTGTAGTACAGATAAAGATAGTGATGAGCCTATAACTATTGGTATTTTTAAAGAGAAGTAAGTATAAATATGTGGAAAAGAAATATAGAAAAATATTTCTTTTTTATATTGGAGAGCACCTATTATAAAAATTATTTGTGTTCTGTTGTTGCAAAAAATAAATGGATATGTTAAAGTTAGTTAGGTTGAAAAAACACTAGCGAAAAAAGAATACCCAAAATAAATGCTAGTGACCGCTATGTATTTTTTTTTGTGCAAAAAAGGAGGATATACATGAGTTTACTTGATTTAAGGAATAAAACAAACGATGAAATAGTATCAATACTTGATTTAGCCATTGAATTTAAAAATGGTAAAGAAGTAGATTTCAAAAGAAAGAAGATAGTAGCCAATTTATTTTTTGAGGCTAGTACTCGTACTCATTACTCGTTTGAGATGGCAGCTAAACGATTAGGTGCTGAGACTTTGGAGTTCTATCCAACAAATAGTAGTTTAGAGAAGGCCGAGACCTTCTACGATACAATTAAGTTTTTTGAAAGTATTGAATCTGATGCGATAGTAATTAGGCATGAAGATAATAAGTACTTTGAACAATTGAATAATATTAAAGTTCCAATCTTGAATGGTGGCGATGGCACTAATGCACATCCAACCCAATCTTTATTAGATTTAATGACTATATATGAACAATTTAATACCCTATCAAATTTGAAGGTTTTAATTGTTGGTGATATTAAACATTCACGTGTAGCTCATTCTAATATAGATGTCTTACAAAGATTAAACAATGAAGTTTACCTTTGTGGACCAGACCAATTTCAAGAAGAGGAACTTTTTTTTGTGGACATTGATGAGTATATAGATAAAGTAGATGTAGTAATGATGCTAAGAGTTCAATTTGAAAGACATGAAGAAAGTCTCAATATTGAAAAAGAGGATTACTTAGATATGTATGGCTTAAGTAAGGAAAGATATAATCGATTAAAAGAAGATGCAATTATACTCCATCCTGCTCCAGTAAATAGGGGATTAGAAATAGATGGGGATTTAGTTGAAGCTGATAAATCAAGAATCTTTCAACAAATGAATAATGGACTATATGTAAGAATGGCGGTGTTATACAATGAACTTAAATAGATATAACTTAAAAAATGGTTTAGTTTACTTAAATGGTGAGCTAGTAAAAAAAGATATTTTAATTGAAAATGGTATTGTAATTAAGATTGAAGATAATATTATAGACATGACTAATATAGATTGTAGCTCTAAATTAATAACTCCTAGCTTTATTGATGGACATGTGCATTTTAGAACACCTGGATTATCATATAAAGAAGATTTAAAGAGTGGTAGTCTAGCAGCATTACATGGTGGATACTCACATGTATGTACAATGGCTAATACAATACCTTGTTTAGATAATTATAATGATATGAGTGAGTATCTAGAACAAATAAATAAAGAAGCACACTGTAATATAATACCTTTTAGTGCAGCAACACTAGATTTAAAAGGAGAAAAGAAAGTTGATTTTGAAAAACTTAGTACTCTTGATATTGTAGGGTTTAGTGATGATGGTAGGGGTGTACAAGATGATGAGCTAATGAAAGAGATCTTAATTGAATGTGGTAAGCATAATAAATTATTTAGTGCCCATTGTGAAGATGAAGAAGAACTAGGAAATGCTAATTCATTTAATAAATCATCTAATAATGAGAACGGAATTAATAATGCTAGTGAGGCAAATATGATTAGAAGAGATGTAGAAATAATTAAAAAGATACATAATAAATATGAATATCAATATCATGTATGTCATATCTCAACAAGAGAATCATTAGAAGTAATAAAAGATGCTAAGCATAATAAATTGAATGTAACATGTGAAGTTACACCTCATCATTTAATCTCAAATGATAGTGAAATTGATTTAAATGATACTAACTATAAAATGAACCCACCTTTAAGGTCAAAAGAAGATCAAGAGGCTATGATTGAAGCATTGAATAGTGGTCTTATAGATATGATTGCTACTGATCATGCACCACATTCAAATGAAGATAAGCAATTACCAATAGACCAAGCACCATTTGGAATAATTGGTCTTGAATTAGCATTCTCACTAATATACACTAATCTAGTTAAAACAAACAAGGTAAAATTAGAGACAATACTAAAAGCAATGATTGATAAGCCACAAGAAGTATTTAAGATAGATAATAGTTTGAAAGTTGGAAATAGAGCATATCTTAATATAATAGACTTAGATGAAGAGATAAGCTATACGAAAGATAATCTTTATTCTAAATCAAGTAATACATTTTATTTGAATACTAAGTTATTTGGAGTTATAGAAGAAACAATCTTTGAAAATGAAAGATATCAATGGAGGAAAGGTGATTAATATGGCGAAAAGAACTGATATTAATAAGATTATGGTAATAGGGAGTGGACCAATAGTAATAGGGCAAGCTGCTGAATTTGATTATGCTGGATCACAAGCATGTATTGCATTAAAAGAAGAAGGTTATGAAATAATTTTGGTAAACTCTAATCCAGCAACTATTATGAGTGATAAAATAATGGCTGATAAAGTATTTATGGAACCTTTAACAATAGAGTATCTTTCTAAAATAATTAGAAAAGAAAGACCAGATGCTATTCTACCTGGACTTGGAGGTCAAACAGGGCTTAATTTAGTTGTAGAACTAGCCCAAAAAGGTGTGTTGGATGAGTGCCAAGTAGAAATACTTTCAACTGATTTACAATCAATTAATCAAGCAGAAGATCGAGAACTTTTTAAAGAACTATGTATTGAAATAGGAGAACCAATTATTAAATCTGATATTGCTCATACAATAGAAGAAGCATTACAGCACGCCAATGAAATTGGATATCCTATTGTACTTAGACCTGCCTTTACTCTAGGTGGTACCGGAGGAGGTTTTGCATATAATGATGAAGATACAAAACGAATCGCAAAATCTGCTCTTAGTCTATCAACTACTTCACAAGTCCTAGTTGAAAAATCACTATTAGGATACCAAGAAATAGAGTTTGAAGTAATTAGAGACAATACGGGTTATTCTATGGCAATATGTGATATGGAAAATATCGATCCAGTGGGAGTACATACTGGTGATAGTATCGTAGTTGCACCATGTGCAACATTACCTAAAACTAGTATTGAGCTACTAAAAAAATCATCACTAAAACTGATAAGTGCTCTTAATATATATGGTGGATGTAATGTTCAATTTGCTTTAAATCCAAATACAGAAGAATATTATCTAATAGAAGTTAATCCAAGAGTTTCGAGATCATCAGCATTAGCTTCAAAAGCAACAGGTTTTCCAATAGCTTATATTACATCTAAAATCGCAGTTGGATATAATCTAGATGAATTAGAAATACAAGGAAATAAAGCAAGTCAAGAACCACAAGTAGATTATAGTGTAATAAAGATGCCTCGCTTCTACTTTGATAAGTTTAAAGATACAAGTAATAAACTAGGTACGCAAATGAAAGCAACAGGGGAAATCATGGCACTAGGAAAAACTTATCAAGAAGCTTTTCTTAAAGCATTGGACTCACTTGATAATGGTAGTGATTATCTTACAAGCTTTGATAAATCTAATGAAGAATTATTAGAGTGTATTACAAAACCTGATGATCAAAGAATCTATATGATATTGCAACTACTTAGAAATGGTATTAGTGTAGAGAAAATAGTAGAGAAAACTAAAATAACATCGTATTTTATAGAAGAATTAAGTAAAGTAGTGGCATTTGAAAAAGAACTAAAATTAGAAAAAGATATCATTACTAGTGCAAAAGAAATGGGTATGAGTGATAAGGTTATAGCGGCATTCATTAATAGTGATGAACAAAGTATAAGAAAGTATCGAATTAATAATAAGATAATACCCCATTATGCAATGGTAGATTCATGTTTGAAGAATAAAGAAGCAATACCATACTACTATTCAACATATCATAAATCTGATATTACAATAGATAATAGTAAACAATCAATTCTAGTAATTGGATCAGGACCAATTAGAATAGGGCAAGGAATAGAGTTTGATTATGCAACAGTACACTGTATTAAAACAATAAAGGATATGGGTTATGAAGCAATAGTCATTAATAATAATCCAGAGACTATTTCAACTGATTATCGAATAAGTGATAAATTATACTTTGAACCATTAAACTATGAAAAAGTAAAAGATGTCATTGATAAAGAACAACCAATAGGAGTCATAATTCAATTAGGCGGACAAACAGCAATCAATTTAGGAGATATGTTAACTAAAGCAGGAGTAAAGATACTAGGTACCTCTTATAAATCAATTGATATAGCTGAAAATAGAAATCTCTTTGAACAAGTGTTACAAGATAATAATATAAAACAACCAAAAGGAAAGACTATTAGTAATAAGAAACAAGGTCTTGAAGTAGCTCATGAAATAGGTTACCCACTATTAGTAAGACCTAGCTTTGTCTTAGGTGGACAAGCCATGAGAATAGTAAATAATGATAGTGATTTAATAAATTATCTTGATAATGTCGATATTATTAGTGAGTCTAAACCAGTTCTTTTAGATAAATATATCAAAGGAAAAGAAGTTGAACTAGATGCAATTAGTGATGGAGAAAATGTCTTAATTCCAGGATTAATGGAACATATTGAAAAAACAGGGGTTCATTCAGGAGATTCAATAAGTGTTTATCCAACCTTCTCATTATCTAATGAAGTTATAAAAGAAATCATCGATATAACAACTAAAATAGGATTAGCACTAAATATAATAGGACTATATAATATTCAGTTTATAGTAGACGAATTAGACAATGTCTACATAATAGAGTTAAATCCTAGAGCATCACGATCAGTACCATTTATATCAAAATCTACAGGAGTTAATGTAAGTGAACTAGCAACACGAATTATTCTAGGTGAAAAATTATACCAACATGGATTAGTACAGCCTATTGATAAAAGATTCTATGTAAAAGCTCCTACATTTAGTTTTTCTAAAATAGAAGGATTAGATACTAATTTAGGACCTGAAATGAAATCAACAGGGGAAGCAATTGGATATGACTATACATTAAATAAAGCCTTGTATAAAGCATTACAGGCTAGTGGAATGAAGATTAAGGACTATGGGACTATCTTTATAACAGTAGCAGATGAAGATAAAAAAGAAGCCCTTAAAATCGCAAAAAGATTTTATCAACTAGGGTTTAACATAGTAGCAACTACAAATACTGCTAAGTTTTTAAAAGAAAATGGATTAAAAACTAAGACTTTAGCAAAAATTAGTGAAGGAAGTAATGAGATAATTGATTGGATAAGCAATGATTATATTAAGTATATAATTAATACTCAATCAGTCGGTAATGATAATGAAAATAGTGATGGATATATTATAAGAACACATGCAGCAAGTAATAATATAACAACTTTCACTAGTTTAGATACAGTAAATGTCTTACTAACAATATTAGAGGAGCGTGATATTAATGTCGAAGCAATTTAAAATGGAAGTAAAAAGTAATGAAGAATTAGTAAATGGAGTTTATAAAATGGTAGTTAACCATGAATTTGAAGGTCGACCAGGTCAATTTGCGAATATAAAAGTAGAAGGTCAATACCTAAGAAGACCCATTTCAATATCTAGAATACATAAAGATAGTTTTGAAATGTTATATAAATTAAAAGGTGAAGGAACAAAAAAATTAGCTCAATATAAAGCTAATCAAGAAATAGATATAATACTACCTTTAGGTAATGGCTTTGATTTAGTAGAAGAAAAGAAAGTACTACTAATTGGAGGAGGTATTGGTGTACCACCACTATTAGAATTATATCACCAACTAAAAACTCAAAATAAAAGTGTGGAATTATTAATTGGAGTTACAGGTGAAGAAGATAATATTTATAGTGAATACAACCCAATTGTAACAACTATTTTACCATCAAAATATTACCAAGGAAATGTTATAGAATACCTTAAAGACCATGATATAGACTATGATTATGTTTATGCTTGTGGACCAATGGGAATGCTTAATGCAATACAAGAATATGTTAGTTGTCCAGGACAAATTTCTATTGAAGAAAAGATGGGATGTGGCTTTGGAGTATGTAATGCGTGTACTTGTAAAACTAAAGATAAAGAATATAAAAGAATCTGTGTTGAAGGACCAGTATTTAAGATAGGAGAGTTGGATTTAAATGACTACTAAAATAAAAATACCAGGATTAGAATTAGATAATCCAATAATTCCTGCAAGTGGAACATTTGGCTTTGGATATGAATACTTGCGTTTCTATGATATCAATGTACTAGGAAGTATTTGTATTAAATCGGCTACACTTGAACCTCGCTTTGGTAATCCTAGAACTAGAGTAGCTGAAAGTCAAGGCGGCATGTTAAATGCGATAGGACTACAAAATCCTGGAGTAGATAGCATTATAAAAGATGAACTATCAGTACTTAAAGCAGTTTATAATAAAAAAATAATCGCAAATATTGCAGGTTCTACTAAGGAAGATTATATTGAATGTGCAATGAAGATGGATCAACAAGAAATCGTAGGAGTCTTAGAAATAAATGTATCTTGTCCAAATGTTAAAGAAGGTGGAATGGCATTTGGAATAGATAAAGATGTCTTATTTGATTTAATAAAAACAATTAAAGAAAAAGTAAGTAAACCAGTATATGTTAAATTAAGCCCTAATGTAAGTGATATAGTCTCAATCGCTAAAGCAGCACAAGATGCAGGAGCTGATGGCTTAGTTATGATTAATACTTTAGGTGCGATGAGAATTGATGTTCACACTAGAAAACCAATCCTAGCAAATACATTTGGTGGACTTTCTGGAGGTGCCATTAAACCAATAGCTTTAAAAATGATATATCAAGTTTATAGTGAAGTAGATATACCAATTATTGGTTGTGGAGGAATTGAAAACACATATGATGTAATCGAAATGATGATGGCAGGTGCTAGTGCCGTAGAAATAGGTAGTGCAAATCTAATTAATCCATTTATATGTAAAGAGATTATAGAAGATTTACCTAATGTAATGAAAGAACTTAAAATAGATAAATTAGAAGATATAATAGGGGTGGCTCATGAATAATAAAGATGTAATAATCGCATTAGATTTCAATGATGAAAATAAAGTATTTAATCTTTTAGATGAATTTAATAAAAGTATTTATGTAAAAGTAGGAATGGAACTTTTCTATCATTATGGACCTAATATTGTTAATAGAATAAAAGATATGAATCATAAAGTATTTCTTGATTTAAAACTACATGATATACCTAATACAGTTAAATCAGCAGTTAAAGTAATAAATGAGATGAATATCGATATTTTAACAGTTCATTGTGCAGGTGGAATCGAAATGATGAAACAAGCTAAAGAAGCAGCAAATAAAAATATCAAAGTAGTAGGTGTAACACAATTAACTAGTAGTGATCAAGCAATGCTAGAGAATGAATTACTTATTAAAGAAGATATAAATAAAGTAATAATTGAATATGCTAAAAACGCTAAAGAAGCAGGATTAGATGGTGTTATCTGTTCACCATTAGAAGCTCAAATAATACATGAAGCAGTAGGTAGTGATTTTCTATGTATCTGCCCTGGAATTAGATATGAGAGTGGTAATGATGATCAAAAAAGAGTTACAACACCACAACAAGCAAATCAACTTACATGTGATTATATAGTAGTTGGTAGACCAATAAGCCAAGCAGATAATCAAAAAGAAATGTATGATAAAATAAAAAGAGATTTCAAAGGAGAGTTATAATGAATAATAAAATCGCAAAAGCATTATTAAAAAATGAAGCAGTATTTTTAAAAGTTAATGAACCATTTACTTGGGCTAGTGGTATTAAAAGTCCTATTTATTGTGATAATCGTATAACATTGTCAATACCAAGTACTAGAACTCTAATTGAAGAATCATTTGCACGAATAATTAAAGAAGAATATAGTGAATGCGATGTTGTAGTTGGAACAGCAACCGCAGGTATTGGACATGCAGCAATTATTGCTCATATATTAGATAAGCCAATGGCGTATGTTAGAACTAGTAGTAAAGGACATGGACGTAAAAAT
>JAVWHL010000017.1:0-23560 GCA_036640095.1 Erysipelotrichales bacterium
AGGTCTAGGGCAAATAAAAATTAAAGGAGATCAATAAAATGATTACACAAGAAAGAAAAGCTGAATTAATCAAAGAATTTGGTAAAGATGCAAAAGATACAGGAAGTGCTGAAGTACAAATCGCAATCTTAACAGAAAGAATTAATAATTTAAATGTTCACTTTAAAGAACATAAACATGATTATCATTCAAATCGTGGATTATTAAAAATGGTAGGGAAAAGAAGAAACTTACTTGCTTACTTAAGAGAAAACGATGTACAATCTTATCGTGAAACAATTGCTAAATTAGGATTAAGAAGATAATAGAAATTATTGAAAGTTGGACTTTTGTCCAACTTTTTTTAAAAAGGAGGATATATTATGAAAGATGTTAGTATCATTGGTGGAGGGCCAATTGGGATGTATGCATGTGTTTATGCATCAATTAGAGAACTAAGTGTAAATTTAATTGAATCTATGCCAACTCTAGGAGGACAACCTGCTGCTTTATATGGTGAAAAAATAATTGGTGATCTTCCAGGCTATAGTAAAATAGAAGCAAATGAATTTATAGATAATCTAAATCAACAAATTGAATTAAATAGAAAAGATTTAGTTGATATTTATACTAATCAAGAAATAGTAAAAGTAGAAAGAGTAGAAGATTATTTTAGAATCACAAGTAATACTAATAATGTATATGAATCTAGAACAATTTTAATAACAGCAGGTAGTGGGGTCTTTAAACCTAGACCAATTGGAATAGACAAAGAAGAACAGTTTGATAATATCTTATATTCGGTATCTAATCTATCTATGTTTGATAATAAAGAAGTTACAATTCTAGGTGGAGGAGATAGTGCACTTGATTGGGCATTAATGCTAGATGATAGAGATGTAAAAGTTAATATTGTACACCGACGCGATGAGTATCGTGCTAAAGAAGATAGTATTGCTAAATTAGACAAAAGCAATGTTAAACAATATATGTCATATTTAGTAGAAGATCTAGAAGGTAGTAATGATAAATTAGAAAAAGTTGTTATTAAGCATAAAGAAGCAGAAGAAGTCATTAAATTAGAACAAGATTATTTACTGGTAAATTATGGTAACATAACAAAGGTATCTGATTTTGGTGGTTTAGATTTAGAAAAATATCCACAAGGTTACATCACAAATAGAGTATTTGAAACAAGTTTAGATGGTATTTATGCTTGTGGTAATGCAATACATTATGAAGGAAGACCAAAACTAATAGCAATTGGTTTAGGAGAAGTTCCAGTGGTTATAAATAATATTAAAGGATTTATAGATCCTACATCAAAAAATAAAATCTTTTATAGTACAATGCAACAATAAGGCGTTCACAAGAACGCTTTTTTTATTGACTAATATTGATGCTTAATATTATACTAATACTAATAGTCTATTTGTAAATTTGAAAGGTTGGAGTTATATGAAAAAAATATTACATATATTTATAATGTTTGTTTTAGCCATTTTATTTATTAATTACTCTCAGCTTTCAAATGAAAATAAATTAGAAAAATTTACAAGTAAAGAAAGTGTTGCCACAATAATGATTGTTGACAAAGTTAATAGAGACAAATTAAATAGTGAATTAAAAAAATTTGCAAATGAAAATAATGTATGCGTTTATAATATACAATATATTAAAGATAAAAGAATTTACTATACATTTCAAGATAATAAATGTAATAGAATGGGGAAGATAATTGAGAAATCAAATATTTTTCCCTTTAAAAAAATTCAAGAAACTGTTTTTGAAGGTTCAGATATTAAAATGAAAAATATGGATGAATTTTACTTTATTAAGGAAAATGGTGATGCAGTAGAAAATTTAATTTCTACTTTTAAAACTAATAATAATCTTTCATCTTTAAGCCTAGTTTTAGATGGGACTAAAGATATTAAACAAGTTATATATGATGAATTTGGTAATGAGATTGATGATAATAGTGAGTTGGAAACTACAAATGAAGTAGATATAGAATCTATTATCAATAGTACATATATCTTACTGGCTATTACAATAAGCTTTGTTACTTTATTATTAATGCATAATGCATATAAAAATAAAAAAGAAATGTTTGTTTATAATATTTCTGGAGTAGGTTTCATTAAGTCATTATATATATTAATTTTCAAAGAATTTATATTTATTCAAGTGATACTATTAATAATATCTTCAGTCTTTTTACAATTATTTTTAAATAATATAAATATTTACATCTATGTTTTAATATATATTTTTATGATAATTATATCCATTGTTTTCTCCACTTTAATTCTTTCTCTTTCAAGAAAAAATATCAGTTCTTTAAATGAAAGCAGGATGAACAAACTATTTTATGGTTTTATAAACTGTTTTAGCGCCTTTGTTTTCATTATATTAATTTATAATTTAAGTGCAATTACAACCAATTGCATGAGTCTTAAAGCTTACTATAATGATTATAAAAACAATCAAGAAACGTATTTTATT
The DNA here is from genome assembly GCA_036640095.1 of Erysipelotrichales bacterium. Classification (GTDB taxonomy): domain Bacteria; phylum Bacillota_I; class Bacilli_A; order JAJDGJ01; family JAJDGJ01; genus JAVWHL01. Next base: position 2,488 of record JAVWHL010000017.1, read on the forward strand.
ATTGAGACTGAAGGCGATGGATTAAACGAAATGATTAGTAATTACAAGGCCTTAATGAATGCGTTAGATTCAGAAGCTATAACTACGATGCAACATAAAGATAATACAGATTTTACTGAAATTACTTATGATTTTAAATCACTAATAAAACTAGGTTATTTAGATCAAAAAGAAATAAGTGATATAAAAGAATGCGTATATGTATATAATGGAAAAGCTTTAAAGAAAAATGGATATGAAATTAAACGCGAGATACTACCTGAAAATTTAAATTGTTCTTTTTACGATAAAGATATCAACTTTTCACAAGAAAGCTATATGATAGGTGACAAACATCTTAGTGAAAAAGAGAGTGTATATTTCTCGAATTTAGAGGATAATTTTTTAATACAAAATATAGTAGTAAAAAATAAATCTAAAGTGGAAATAGAAAAAGTAATTGATGAAGTATATAAAGGTAGTGATCAGGATACGAAACCAAAAGTGTTGTCTTACTACGAAAATTATAGTAGTGATATTTTTAGTACTATAGATGGTTTAAGCAAATTAATTGTACTTTTTGTTATATACATAGTTATCTTTGTGTATGTTTTAATTACTTATATATATTTTATATTTGAGTTTTTTAGTAAACATCTAAGTATAGCTACGTTTATGGGATTAAGAAATTCTTTAATATATAAGCCTATAATAATTAATATCTTACTTATTAATGTAATTGTATTTTTAATAACAAATCTATTATCTCAATTCTATTGGATTAATAATGTAGTATTTACAATAGTCTTTATAATACAGGTAATCATTATTATAAAATTTAGTAAGAAATATTATGAGAATGAAATAATTGAAAGTTTAAAGGAGTTGTAGCTATGAGAATTATACTAGACGATATTACCAAAAAATTTAACAATAAAGTCTTATTTAATAAATTTAATTTTCTAATTGAACATGGTAGCTTTTTTGTTGTTTACGGTGAATCAGGTTCAGGTAAATCAACAATGTTAAATATTCTTTCAAAAGTGATTGAACCTGATAATGGGAGTGTTAGATATTTTGATAAGGATAATGTAGAACTAGTTTGTTCTACTCAGAAGTTAAGAGCTAACTATATTAGTTATATCTTTCAAAATTTTGCCTTAATTAATGAAAAAAGCGTGTATCAAAATTTAGAGATGGTATTAAAAAATGAAAGAGTAAGAAAAAAAGAAAAGGATAAGAGAATATTTAATGCTTTAGCATATTTTAATATCGAAGACTTAATACATAATAAGGTATCTACTTTAAGTGGTGGAGAACAACAAAGAGTTGCACTAGCAAGATCATATCTTAAAAGGTCTGATATTATTTTTGCTGATGAACCTACTGGTAATCTAGATAAAGTTAATAAAGGAATAGTAATTGATTATCTAATTAAGATGAATAAGTTAGGAAAAACAATAGTTGTTGTTACTCATGATGAAGCATTTAGGGATGTAGCAACTGATATATTAGAATTGTAAAATGTAAGTGCTAACATTTTAGATGTGAATTTGAAATATAGTAGAAAAACATTAATAATTTATAACAGAAATAAATAAGAATGAAAGCCCATTAAATAGGGCTTTTATTCTTGCTTTAATTTAGCTTGATTTATACTTAAAATATATCTTTATAATTTTTAATTTACTTTTGGTAATTAGATTGATTTTTTTACTCTTTTAAGGTATATTATAAGCATATAAATAATATTAGGAGGATTTTCGTAATGAAAAAATTTGCAAGTATTGCAAGCGCTTTAGTGCTAGCGGTATTATTAACTGCTTGTGGTGGAAACGACCAAGCTAAAGATTGTAAAACGACAGGTATCGTTGTTACAGATATCGGTGGAGTAGATGATAAGTCATTTAACCAATCTGCTCATGAAGGATTATTAAAATTTGCTGAAGATAATAAAGATAAAGGTGCATGTGCAGCTAAATCAATTCAATCTTCTACAGATGCTGATTTAGTGCCTAACTTATCTACTGCAAGTAGTGGTTCTAATCAATTAGTTGTTGCTGCTGGATATAAATTCAAAGATCCAATTACAGAAGTTGCTAAAAAATATCCAGATCAAAAATATTTAATTATTGATGATTTTGTAGATCACAAAAATGTAGCTTCAGCTGTATTCGCTGCTAATGAAGGTTCATTCTTAGCTGGTGTTGCTTCAGCTACTAAAGCTAAAGAAGCTGGTAAAAATACTATCGGATTCATCGGTGGTGGGGATAGCCCAATCATTGCTGCATTCGCTGCTGGTTATAAACAAGGTGCAGAAGCTGCATACCCTGGAATTAAAGTAAAAATCCAATATACTGGAGACTTTGCAGATGCTTCTAAAGCAAAAACAATGGCTACTCAAATGTATAATGATGGTACTTATATCATTTATCAAGCTGCAGGTAATGCAGGTAATGGTGTAATTAGTGCTGCTAAAGAACTAGTTAAAGACCAAGGTAAAGATGTATGGGTTGTTGGTGTTGATAAAGATCAATATGATGAAGGTAAATATGATGGAGATAAATCAGTTATCTTAACTTCAATGGTTAAAAACATTTATGTACCTGTTAGTGAAACTATGCAATCAATCTTAGATGGTGGATTCAAAGGTGGAAGATTAGACTATAACCTTAAAAATGATGGTGTAGGGCTTCCAAAAGAAAATCCTAACTTAGATGAAAAAACTCTTAAAAAAGTTGAAGAATTCAAACAAAAAATCATCAAAGGTGAAATAAAAGTTAACGAGAAAATCAAATAAACTAATTATTATTTCAAAAAGACTCTTAGGAGTCTTTTTTTGTATCTAGATGAAAGCTAGTGTACTTGAGCAAAAGAAAAAGGCTATTAGATAGCCTTTTGCTCTTTTTCAACAGGTTTACTTGTTTGTTCAACTTTTCTATTAACCTTTGGTTTATTTGAATTCTTTGCTTTATTAGTATTTTTAGCTTTATTTGTATTCTTAGAAGCATTAGCATTCTTAGAAACATTAGCTTTATTATTACCATTACTTTTTTTATTGCTTGTATTCTTATTATTATTATTTTTAGTAGGTTCTTTTTCATTTGATGAATCAGACTTCTTATCAATAATTAATGGAATAATAATAGGATTACGATGAGTTTCTTGATATAGGAATGGTGCAATATCATTTTTAAGGGCCTCTTTTATTTCTTTAAAAGTAGGTTTCTTTTTCATAATTCTTTTCATTGTATTATCAGCAATTTTTTGTGTAGCTTTTATTAATTCAGTATTCTCTTTCATATAAACAAAGCCACGAGATATAATTTGTGGTCTACTTACAAGTTTAGAGTTTTTAGAATCAATCGTAACCATAATAGATACTAATCCATTATTTGCTAGATGAACTCTATCTCTAATTACTTTAGTAGATAATCCACTTATATCATTACCATCTACATAAATATCATCACTATGAACTCTACCACCAAGTCTTACCTCTTTTTTAGAAAGTAATAAAACATCACCATTAGATAATAGATAACATTTATCTTTAGGTATTCCAACTTCAGTTGCTGATTGAATATGAGCTTTCAACATACGGTATTCACCATGAATAGGGAAGAAGTGTGTTGGAGTCATTAATTGCATCATTAATTGTTGTTCACCTTTAGAAGCATGTCCTGAAGTATGAATACTATTAAGTACTGAATTTGTAATTACATCAGCACCAGCTTTAGTTAACTTATTAATAATATGATTAACACTTAATGCATTCCCTGGAATTGGTGAACTAGAGAATACAACAGTATCATTTGGAATAATTTTTATTTGTTTATGCGTTCCATTTGCTATTCTACTTAATGCAGCTAAAGGCTCACCTTGTGATCCAGTACATAAAATAAGAATTTGATTAGGAGGCAATTTCAATCCAATATTAGGTTTAACAAATAAATCATCTTTTGCTTTAATTGTTCCATTAGAACGACCAACATCAATAATATTCTCCATGCTTCGTCCAAAGACAATTACTTTACGATGGAATCTATCTGCAGCATGTAGTATTTGTTGGACCCTTGAAACATTAGATGCAAAAGTAGCGATTATTAAACGATGCTTAGTATTTCTAAAAATACCATTTATCGAATCACTTACTTGTGCCTCAGACATTGTAAATCCAGGAACTTCTGAATTGGTACTATCTGAAAGAAGTAAATCCACTCCTTTACTTCCTATTTGTGCCATCTTTTGAATATCAGCACGATCTCCTACTGGAGTAAAATCAAATTTAAAGTCTCCAGTTGTAACAATGTTTCCATTTGGAGTATTAAATAAGATACCATAAGCATCTGGAACAGAGTGATTCTGTCTAAAGAAACTCACTTTTATCTTTCCAAATGTATATTTTGAATCATTATCGAATTCAATTAATTTAATATTTAATTTTTTTTCACTTAATTTCTTTCTTATTAGAGCACAAGATAATCGAGATGCATAAATCACATCTAAATTAAGTGTTTGTGCTAAAAAGACAATCCCTCCGATATGATCTTCATGACCATGTGTTATTATTAATGCTTTGAATTTATCATTATTTTCTTTTAGATACGTGTAATCTGGAATTACATAATCAATTCCAGGTAAAGCATTATCGCCAGCAAATTTAACTCCAGCATCTACTAATACAATTGTATCTTCATGTTCAATACAATAAGAGTTTTTACCAACTTCACCTAGTCCACCAAGACAATATACGGCAGTATCATGTTTACGTTTTTTCATACTATACTCCTTTCTATAAAATTTTATTTAATAGTATAAATAACTATTCTATTATAGCATATTACAAGTTTTATTCAAACATAATACAAAGGGTACATCTTATAATCTTAATTGATAGATATACTTATGTTAATCTTTGTACAAAGCTAGACTAGATAAATAAGGTAGGTTATAATTATAAAAGGTGATAGAGATGAAAGATAAATTTAAAATAGCATTTTTTGATGTTGATGGAACGCTTTTTAATCATCGTACTAAAGAGATATCAAAAGTTACTATAGATGCATTAAAGCAATTAAAAGCTAATGGCATAAAGATATGCGTAGCAACAGGTCGTCCTGGTGAAATGCTAGATCAATTACAAGACTATATTGATGATATAGATTTTCATTATGTTATTGCATCTAATGGTCAAGCAATCTTTCAAAAAAATCAATTAGTCTATAAAAATTTCTTACACCCGGAGGATGTTAAAACAATCATTAAAATTGTTTTAGAAAGAGATTTTGCATTATCTTTAGTAGGAGATGGTTTTAATATTATTAATAAAAGAAATGATTTAATTGATGAATCATTTGAAGATGTTGGTTATCCTAAACCAATCATAGAAGAAGTAAGTACTAGTTTTAATAAACCAGTAGATCATTTAGTTTGTTATGAAAAAATAGATAAGATGAAATATTTTAAAGCTCATCTAAAACATAGTGTTATGACATTTTGGAGTGATGATGTATTTGATTTTGTTCCAGATAATGGTGTTAAAGTTAATGGTATTAAAAAAGTTTTAAAGCATTTAAAAATTAAACCAGAAGAGGCTATAGCATTTGGTGATGGACAAAATGATATTACAATGCTTGAATATGTTGGCTTTGGTGTAGCAATGGGAAATGCTGGTCAATATGTAAAAGAGGCTAGTGATTATGTATGTGAAAGCATTGATGATGATGGTGTATATCTTACATTAAAAAGTATGGAGCTAATATAAAAGGCAAAAGAGTTATTCTTCTGCCTTAATTATTTTAATAGGTATTTGATTGGGTTTTAAAGAAACGGTTTTAATTTCTTTGAAATCTTTTTTATTTACTTTAGATATCTTATCTTGTCCAAATAGGTATAAGTATTCATCTTCTACAATAAAATCATATGTAATAAATGGTAATTTAATTATTTTATTAGTTTTCTTTTTTATATTATAGATATTAATTCTTGGTTTAATATCTGTTAATTGAAGATTATCTGCATTACTAATATAGATATTATCTTGATCTAAATACATCTTAGCAGGACTATCTAATTTAATATTAACTTGTTCTATTTTATTAGTATTCATATTATATAAGTTGAGTTTTTTAGTATTGTCAATAAAATAAATAGTATCTTTATTTATAATAGGATTTGAATTTATGGATGTAGTACTTTTTAATAGTATTTCTTTTTTTATTTTTAGTGAATTTAAATCTATTTCTAATAAGTATTCTTTTTTATTATTATATGTAATAAATGCAAAGAGTCTATTATCTTTTAAAATAATATGATTAAAGAAATAATTCTCATATATACAAGACTTTTCTTTATTATTATTACTTACTAAGTTAAGACTATTGTTCTTTAGAAAATTAGAACTATAGACTAGTAATTTATTATTGTAGTCAAATACTTGGGGATTTTCTTTATTATTAATTTTAATATTACTTAGTTTAAAAGTATCTAAATTCAATGAGACAATATCATTTTGCTTAGGACTATACTTAATATCATATAGATTATTGTTTTGAATAATATTCTTATTAGATGGAATAGAAATACTTTCTTTTAGAGTATTCTCATTTAATACGTTTAAATCCTTATCATAAGAAATCAGATTGGTATTATCACCATTACTAATACTTATAAGATAAGGTCTTTTTGTTTTATGACAACTACATATTAATAATAGTAGTGCAACTGTTACAATTATTTTACCTTTCATTATAATACACCTTCTTTGTTTTTTTAGATAAGACTAATTCAAGAGGGTGGATAGCCCCGTTTCTCTTTCCTGCTAGGCCAAATAATTTAGTATCTAAGTTTACTTTAAATAAGTCATAGAATGATGCAAATATTAAATGAGAACAATAAAATTTCTTCCTAATCCTTGTATTATAGTAATTAAAATTATATTTTTTCTTAGCTTGTCTTTTAGCATAATTTGCTGCTTTACTATGAGCGTTATTAGATAGATTTTTAACTCTTAATCCAAAGACTCTTTTTTTAGTTATATTCCAATTATTTAGACCTCTAACTACTCCTTTATTTGTTGCTTCATAAACAAACTGAGCATTATATACTATAGCAGCATGTCCTAATGGTAGGATGTTCTTAAAGAGATCAGGTGTTACTAAAATACTTCCTTTAGTACGTGGGTAATATTTTATAGATGTCTTCTTTTTAGGACGTACTCTTTTAAAAAGACTTTTATTACTTATACTTAATGCATCAATATTATTACACATAAAAATTATACAAAGAAATACAATCATTATTTTTTTCATAAAAAACTCCTTTCATATTATATTATTACATTTGTTTATTTATCCTTTTTTTATAATATCACTTTACAACAATATTACTATATGATAATATAGATTTGAGGTGATACAATGAAAGATTTTCAGATGTTTAAAATGTTAGGTGATGAGAATAGGTTAAGACTTATTGTTCTTCTTTTGGATAGAGAAGTCTGTATGACGCACTTATATATTGGTTTAGATTTAAAACAATCTAATACTTCACGCATTTTAAAGATACTAAGTGAGAATGGTATTGTTAGTGCTCGAACTAAAGGTAATAATCGTTACTATAAAGTGTGCGATAAGTTTAGAGATGAGTATAAAGATATCATTGAATATATAGGTGAATTAAAATTAAAAGAAGAATTTATTGAAGATGCAAATAGAATGAAAGCAGTTAAAAATTGTGGTTGCGTTGGTCAATGCGAGTGCATTATTTAATATAGAGTATTAAGAAAGAGGTATTTATATGAAAAATACATTTGATATAAAAGGAATGTCATGTGCATCATGCGCTAGTGCAGTTCAAAAGAATGTTGGTAAGATGGATGGTGTTAACGACATTAGTGTTAACTTGATGACTAATAGTGCTAATATTGAATATGATGAAAGTAAAGTAAAATTAGATGAAGTATTTAAAGTTGTCAAAGATTTAGGTTTTGAGGCATCTAATAATAAGATTGTTAATCAAATATTTGATGTAGAAGGAATGACATGTGCATCATGTGCTAGTGGAATAGAAAAAACTCTTAAAGCAACTGAGGGGATTAGTGATATAAGTGTTAATCTTGCTACTAACAAAGCTTCAGTTGATTATGATGAATCAGTTGTTGATCAAAAAGAAATAATTAAAGTTATAGCTGATTTAGGATATAAATTACAACTTCCTACTAGACAATTAGTATTAGGTGTTAAAGGAATGACATGTGCCTCATGTGCTAGTGTTATCGAAAAAACTTTAGCAAAGGTAGATGGTGTTAAAGAAGCTAGTGTAAATCTAGCAACAAACAAAATTAATTTATCTTTTGATGAAGAAATCATTAAGCTTAGAGATATCAAAGCAGTAGTAAAAGATGTTGGTTATGAACTTTATGAAATAGAAGATGAACAAGAAGATATGAATCAACTTGAGGTAAGTAAATTTAAATATAAGCTTACACTTTCTGCAGTAGCAACTATTCCATTATTATTAATTACAATGCCACACATGCTATTAAATACACCATTGCCACAAATCATAGATCCTATGATTAATCCATTAAATTACGCTTTAATCCAACTAATATTAACTATTATTGCTGTATATGCAGGACGTAACTTCTTTGTAAATGGTTTTAAAGCATTAATTAAAAGAGTTCCTAATATGGATACATTAGTGGCATTAGGAACATCAGTTGCCTTTGTTTATAGCTTATTTGCTACTATAATGATTGCAACTGGAGATAAATCGTATGCTCATTCACTTTATTATGAATCAGCTGCTACTATAATTACTTTAATTCTATTAGGTAAATTCTTAGAAAGTAAAACAAAAGGAAAAACTAGTGAATCAATTAAAAAACTAATGAACTTAGCGCCAAAAACAACTACGATCATTAAAGATGGTAAAGAAGAAGTTATTAGTGTTGAAGATGTTGAATTAGATGATATCTTACTAGTAAGACCGGGGGAAAAGATTGCTGTAGATGGAATTGTTATTGAAGGTAATTCAGCTGTAGATGAATCAATGTTAAGTGGAGAATCAATTCCTGTTGAAAAAAATATTGGCGATCAAGTAGTTGGTGCTAGTATTAATAGCAATGGTGTTTTAAAATACCAAGCAACAAGAATTGGTAAAGATACGACATTATCTCAAATTGTAAAACTAGTTGAAAATGCACAAGCAACTAAAGCTCCAATTGCTAAAATGGCAGATGTTATTAGTGGATACTTTGTCCAAGTTGTTATTGCTCTAGCAGTTATAGCTGGACTATTATGGTACTTTGTTGGGGGCGAAGACATTCGCTTTGTTTTAACAATCGTAACTGCAGTACTTATCATTGCATGTCCATGTGCACTTGGTCTTGCAACGCCAACTGCAATCATGGTAGGAACTGGAAAAGGTGCGAGTAGTGGTATCTTAGTTAAATCAGGTGAAGCATTAGAAAATGCAAAAGCAATAGATGTTGTTGTCTTTGATAAAACAGGAACACTTACTATTGGTAAACCAATTGTTACAGACCTACATAGCACAATAGATGAGGCAAAATTACTCCAAATAATTGCTTCAGCAGAAAACAATAGTGAACATCCTCTAGCACAAGCTATTGTAAATCATGCCAAAGATCAAAACCTTGAAATCCTAGCTTCAAGTGATTTTGAAAATATCGTTGGACATGGTATTAGTGTTAAAGTAGAAAATAATGAAGTCTTAATTGGTAATGATAAATTAATGAAAGTAAATAATATTGTATTTAATAAGTATGATGAAAGTTTTGATAAACTATCTCATGAGGGAAAAACAGCAATGTATATCGCTATTGATAATGAATTAATAGGATTAATTGCTGTAGCAGATGCTATTAAAGATTCAAGTTTAGAAACAATTGAGAAACTACACAAAATGAATATTGAAGTAATGATGTTAACTGGTGATAATGAAAAAACCGCAAATGCCATAGCTAAACAACTTGGTATAGATAAAGTATTTGCACAAGTATTACCAGAAGATAAGATTAATAAAATAAAAGAACTACAAAATAATGGTTATAATGTAGCAATGGTTGGAGATGGAATCAATGATGCACCAGCACTAGTTCAATCTAATGTTGGAATCGCTATTGGTTCAGGATCAGATATTGCTATAGAATCAGGAGATATTGTCTTAATTAAAGATGATGTTAGAGATGTAGTTAAAGCTATTAAATTATCTAAAATGACAATCAGAAACATCAAACAAAACTTGTTTTGGGCATTTGCTTACAATACTATAGGTATTCCAATTGCAATGGGTGTTCTACATCTATTTGGTGGACCTTTACTAAATCCAATGTTTGCAGCAGCAGCAATGAGTTTTAGTTCAATCTCTGTATTGTTAAATGCATTACGCTTAAAATTTATTAAATTATAGGAAAGATAATAGTCTTGTAAATATTAGACAGGGAGTGATTTTATGAAAAAGTCATTGTACTGTCTTTTATTTTTTATCTTAATTTTTAAAGTAAATATAAATGCAGTCACAATCAAATTAACAAATGATAATATGGTAACTAAGAATAATTGGAGTATTAAAAGAATCTATGTAAATAACCAATTAACACTATGCCTAGAGCCTGGTATTAGTGTAGGAAGTAGTAATTATAAAAAAGGAAACTTTTTAAAAAATTATAATAAGCTTAGTAAAACTAAAAAAGATAATATTAATAAGTATGCATTAATTGGAAAGACATTATTTAATGAAAGTAAAAAAGCTAATGCAAAGAAATACTATTATTACTATTATGCAACACAAGAACTTGTCTGGGATCAAATAACAAGTTCTAAATATCGTTTTAAAACTAATTTAACTACTTATCGTAATAATATATCTAATATTTTTAAAAATTTTGATAATAAAACAACTCTTAATAATAAAACATATACCCTAACAAATAATCAAAGTATCACACTAAAAGATAGTAATCTAAAAGACTTTAGTATTACTAATAAAGCTGACTTTGAAAAGAAAACAGGTCTAATAGTAAAGCAGAGTGGTAATAATCTTACTATAAGTAATCCTAAAAATAATAACAAAGTAATAAAACAACAATTAAAATTTGATAAATATAAAAATAAATACCCAACAGGCAGTAGTGTTGCCTATACAAATGCTACCCATCAAGATTTTGTGGATGCTAAATTAGAAAATAAAATAGTACTTAACATTAATATCAATACTAGAATAGCAAAAGGCGGTTTTAAAGGAGTGAAAGTTAGTGAAGATAATAAGCCAGTAAAAGGTGTTGTTTTCAATTATTATAAAGATAATATTCTTCAAGGAGAACTAATAAGTGATATTAATGGTAAGTTTGAAGTGAATAATTTAGATGTTGGTGAATATAAAGTTAAAGAGATAAAGACTAGAGATGATTTAATCCTTAATCCTAAAGAATACCAAGTTATAGTAAAAGATGGAATAATTGAAACTTTAAATGATAATAAGCCTATCATAAATAAATATCGAACAGGTGGTTTTGAATTAATAAAAAAAGATGAAGAAAATAATAAATTAAGTGGTATCGAATTTAATCTATATGATCAAAATAATAATTTTATTGAAAAGCTTACATCTAATAAAGAAGGGGCTATAAAAAAAGATAAACTTATTGTTGGTAAATACTATTTAAAAGAGGTTAAAACAAATGCTAATCTGATGCTAGATAGTAAGACTATACTAATTGATGTTAAAGATAATAGTATAATAAAACTAGGAGATATTATTAATAAATTTAAAAGACATAAATTAACTATCTTAAAATACGATAAGAAAACTAATAAAAGAATTCTTGGAGCGACATTTGCCTTATATGATAATACAAATAATTTTATACAAAACTATGTTGATAATGATAGTAGTATATCTGGATTGAAACAAGATGGTTATTATATTAAAGAAATAAAAGCGCCTGTAGGATATCAACTGGATAATATTATGCAAAAAGTATATTTAGATAATGATAAAGAAATAAAATTTTATAATGAAAAGAATATTAAACCTACTTTGGTAATAGAAAAAGTAGATAAAAATAATGGAGAGCCACTTTCTAATACATACTTTTCAATAGGTGATGGTATTAATAATAAATACTATAAAACAGATGAAAAGGGATTAATTGAAGTTATTCTAGATAATAAATGTTATAAACTTAACGAGACTAAAGCTAAGGTTGGATATATAAATAATAATAAAACAAGAAATATCTGTTTAAAAGGAAGTGTAATAAAGAAAGTAAGAATTGAAAATGAAAAAATTAATGATTATAAAGTAGGATTGGATGATAAGAATAAAAAGAGTACAGTTACAGTAATATTACTTGGCAGTTTAATTTGCACACTAGTTTATTTTATTAAACAAAAAATAAGGACATAACTACAATTTATTTCTATTTAATGGTACAATTGTTTTGAGGTGAATTGGATGGAAAAACGAACAAAAATTATTGCGACTATGGGTCCTGCAAGTAATGATAAAAAAATGGTGAAGGATTTAATTGAGAATGGCTTGAATGTTATGAGAATTAACTTTTCACATGCTGAATTTGAAAGTACACTAGAAAAGATTAACATTTTAAAAGAATTAAATGATGAATTAGGAACTTATGTTGCATGGTTATGTGATACAAAAGGACCTGAAATAAGATTACACCAATTAAAAGAAAAACAAGTATTCTTAAAAAAAGGAACTACTATAAATGTTTATATGCATGAGGTATTAGGTGATGAACTTAATATATCAGTAACATATAGTGAACTATATGATTGTGTTAAAGTTGGTGGAAAAATATTAATTGATGATGGATTAATCGAATTAGAGGTTTTAAGTACTTCAAAAGAAAAAATAGAAGCTAAAGTATTAAATAGTGGATATATAAGTTCTAGAAAAGGAGTAAATGTTCCTAATGCAATTTTAAAAATGGATTATATCTCACCTAAAGATTACGAAGACATTAAATTCGCATGTCTTAACGATGCATCTTATATTGCAGCATCGTTTGCTCGAAGAAAAGATGATATCTTACAACTTAGAGAAATCTGTGAAAAATATAATCGTCCTGATATGCAAATTATCGCAAAGATTGAGAATCAAGAAGGTGTCGATAATATCGATGAGATAATAAATATTAGTGATGGTATTATGGTTGCTCGTGGTGATTTAGGTACTGAGGTACCTATGGAAGAAGTGCCATTAATACAAAAAGCAATCTGTCATAAATGTAATGAAGTAGGAAAACCAGTTATCATTGCTACACATATGCTTGATTCAATGGAAAGAAATCCAAGACCTACTAGAGCAGAAGTAGGAGATGTATCAAATGCTGTAAGTGATGGTGCGGATGCTGTTATGCTTTCAGGAGAGACTGCTAAAGGAGAATATCCAGTACTTGCAGTAGAATCAATGGCAAGAATAGTTTCACGAACAGAATCAACAATTGATCATACTAAGATACTAAAATCATTTATGGGAGAAGTATCATCTAATCCATATGATGGTATAGGAATGAGTGCAGTAGAGCTTGCTGCTAAAATTGGAGCAAAAGGTATTTTCTGTTTCACTGAATCAGGAGCAACAGCTCGACAAATTTCAAAATATCGACCAACATGTCCAATATTTGCTTTATCTCAATATCGAAGTACTCTAAATAGTTTAGCTTTAAATTGGGGAATTATCGGTAGAAAGAAAGGTGCTTATACAAGCATCGAAAGCAAGTATGATATTGTTAATGATGAAGCATTAAAAGTAGGATTAGAAGATGGTGACTTTGTTGTTATTACAGGAGGACATCCTGATGGAACTGAAGTTACTAACTTTCTCAAAATACTTGAAGTGAAAGCGTAGATATGATAGTATAGTTATTAATAAATATTGTTTTGATTAGGATAAGATTATATTTTAATTCATTAAAGCGAGTCTAGAATGGTGGAAGCTAGATAAGATAGAAATATAGTTACTCCCTATGAACTACCCTTGAAAAAGTGTGTCGTATACCTGCGTTATAGGTTTTAAGGCTTAATATTATATTAAGTAAATTAAGGTGGTACCACGAAAGTTCGTCCTTTGGGATGGACTTTTTTTTATTTAAACAAAGCAATAATGAAAGGATGATTAATATGATTAAAATAGAATTTTTAGATGGTAATATCAAGGAGTTTGAAGATAATATAACTCTTGCATCAATCGCAGAAGGAATCTCAAAATCACTTCGTAAAAAAGTGATTGCAGGATATGTCAATGGAGAAGTTTATGATTTAACAAGACCAATAGAAAGTGATGCTAAAATTGAATTAATTGAGATTGATTCACAAGTAGGAGAAGATATCTTAAATCACTCTGCAGCACATTTACTTGCTCATGCAGTAACTAGATTATATCCAGGTGCAAAATTTGGAGTAGGACCTACAATTGAAGGTGGTTTCTATTATGATATGGAGACTGATCCTGTAATCCATGAAGAAGATATAAGTAAAATCCAAAAGGAAATGAAAAAGATAGTATCTGAAGCAATTCCAGTAGAAAGAAAAGTTGTTTCTAAAGAAGAAGCATTAGAACTATTTAAAAATGATGAATATAAAAAAGAACTAATTGAAGAATTAGATGATCAAGTAATTACTCTATATACTCAAGGCGAATTTACTGATTTATGTCGTGGAGCTCATGTTGAAAATACTAAATTACTTAAAAGCTTTAAATTATTATCACTTGCTGGTGCATATTGGCGTGGTGATTCAGAAAATAAAATGTTACAACGTATCTATGGGATTGCTAAACCATCAAAAGAAGCTTTAGCAGCTCACTTAGAAATGTTAGAAGAAGCTAAAAAAAGAGACCATAGAAAACTTGGAAAAGAATTAGGACTATTCATGATTAGTGAGTATGGACCTGGATTCCCATTCTGGTTACCTAATGGTATGATTCTTAAAGAAGAATTACTTAAATATTGGCATAGTGTACATCGTCGTGAAAAATACCAAATGATAAATACTCCTATAATGTTAAATAAAGAGTTATGGAAAATATCAGGACACTGGTATAACTATCGTGAAAATATGTATGTTTCAGAAATTGATAAACATGATTTTGCGATTAAACCAATGAATTGTCCTGGTAGTTTACTTGTATTCAATAGTGAAATTAGATCATATCGTGATTTACCAATTCGTATGGGTGAATTAGGTCATGTTCATCGTCATGAAGCAAGTGGGGCATTACATGGTTTATTTAGAGTAAGAGCTTTTACTCAAGATGATGCTCATGTATATTGTACTGAAGAACAAATTCAAGAAGAAGTTATAGCATTAATTAAATTATATGATGAAATTTATTCTACATTTGGATTAGATTTCCATATTGAACTTTCAACTAGACCTGAAAATTCAATTGGAACTCAAGAAATTTGGGATATTTCAGAAGCAGCATTAGAAAAAGCATGTCGTGAAGGTGGATATGAATTTAAAATTAATGAAGGAGATGGAGCATTCTATGGTCCTAAACTTGATTTTAAATTAAGAGATTCACTAAATCGTATTTGGCAATGTGGGACAATTCAATTAGATTTAAACTTACCAGAAAGATTCGATGCTAATTACATTGAAAAAGATGGAAGTAAAAAACGTCCAGTTATGCTTCATCGTGCACTACTAGGTTCAATTGAACGTTTTATTGGTATTTTAATTGAACATTATGCTGGAGCTTTCCCAACTTGGTTAGCACCACAACAAATAAAAATTATTCCAGTAGCTGGAGTACATCAAGAATATGCTCAAAAACTACAAGATAAGTTATTTGATTTAGAATTAAGATCATCTGTTGAAACTAGAGACGAAAAACTTGGTTATCTTATTAGAGATGCACAAGTAAATAAAATACCATATACTTTAGTAATTGGAGATAATGAAGTAAATGAAAATGCTGTTACTTATCGTAAACATGGTAGTGATGAACAAATAACAGTAAGTGTAGAAAGATTTATTGATATAATTCAAAAAGATATTGAAAATAAAGGAAGATAAGATGAAACGAATTGCTATTTTAACATCTGGTGGAGATGCACCAGGAATGAATGCTGTAATTAGAGCTATAACTCGTGCTGGAATTGCTTTAGATTTAGAGGTATATGGTGTAAGAGGTGGTTTTAAAGGGCTTTATGACAATGAAATATTTAAATTAGGAAGAAAATCTGTTTCTGAAAAGTTAAATAGAGGTGGTACTTTCTTACAAAGTGCTCGTTTTCCTGAATTTATGAATGATGATGTAGTAAAAGTAGCAGCGGATAATCTAAGAAAACATAATATAGAAAATATTATTGTTATTGGAGGAGATGGCTCATTCAAGGGTGCAATGAGTCTATCTCGCTTTGATATCAAAGTTATTGGTATACCAGCAACAATTGATAATGATATAGCTTCAACTGATTTTACAGTTGGCTTTGATACTGCAGTTAATACAGCTGTAGAAGCAATTGATCGTATTCGCGATACTTCTAATTCTCATAAACGTTGTTCTATCATTGAAGTAATGGGAAGAGATTGTGGAGATATTGCTTTACATTCTGGAGTCGCTACTGGTGCAGAGGCAATCTATGTTGATGGTGAATCATTTACATATGATAGTGTTTGTAAGGTAGTGGAAGAGGCACAAGCAAATTATAAAAAACATGCATTAATTATAATTGCAGAAAATATTTGTAATGTTATCGACTTAGCAGAGTATGTAGAAAAGAAAACACAATATACAACACGTTCTACAATACTTGGACATGTTCAAAGAGGTGGGACACCAAGTGCATTTGATCGCTATTTAGCTTCAAACTTTGGTGCTTATGCTATTAAGTTAATTTTAGAGGATACATATAATGTAGCTTTAGGTACGAATGGAGCAAATCTATTCTATACACCAATTAAGGATGCTGTTGAAATGAAAAATAATGATAAAGAGTATTTCTTTAAAGCAGCAGAACTCCTAAAATAATAGGTAAGTATATATATTTTATAATAATTAATATTAAGTTCTGTTTTATTAACATAATAGAATTATATTGGGGAAAATAAAATATGGAGGAATAAGTTTTGAAAAAGATTGTAAGTGTATTTATACTGTTTATTTTAGTTTTTTCAATAAGTGGTTGTGGAAAATTTTCAGGAATAAGTGATAAAGAAATCAGTCCTGATGAAATTAAGAACATATTTACTGATCTGCCTGATTATGTAGATAAAAGAGTTACAATTACAGGTAATCTATTTACAGATAATATTATTAATGGTAATGAGAGTGTTATTTTCGATGTTATTAATGAGAATGATGATATTAATGCATTCTTTGAAGTAGAAATTAAAAAAGCTAATATTGATGATAAGACTTTATCTAAGCTTGTTGAAAATCATGGAATTAGAGTTACTGGTACAATAGAAAATAGAATGGAAAGTCCTGCAACTAAATTATATAAACCAACTATTGTAACTGATAAAATTGAGTTTATACCTGAATATGAGGCTATTAATCCAACAATCGAAACACTCGATATTAATGAAACAGTTAATTCTAAGGACATTGAATATTCGGTATCTAAAATTGAAATAGCTAAATATAAGATGAGAGCTTATGTTACAGTAGAAAATAAGACTAAATATCCAATTGTTTATTACGACTATAATACTCTATTTAGATACAAGGGAGTTAATGTTAGAACAGGATTGACTGAAGGAGAGCCAGAAACTAAATGTCGTTTAAAGCCAGGAGAGAAAACTAGTAAGATTGTAACATATGATATTGCGAATCCATCTAGAACAGAAAATGTTGGCATAATTTTTTCATCCAGTATAGAAAATAAAGATTACGATGCTGCTAAGGCTTTTATTGAGTTTAATTTAAAATAAATATTCGTTTCGTTACTAAAAAGAAGTAGTTGTAATACTTAGAAGAAATTCTAAGCGTTACAACTTTTTTTATATAAAAATATGATTTAAAAAATAGTTAGTTAAAAAAGTAGTAAATAGTTTATTTTTCGTATTTATTCACAATAAAATATACTATTATTAATGGTATATTTTATATTAATCTTTATGCTTGCTTTTGCAATAATAGATATAATTACTTATATCTATTATTATTCATAGTTTAAATACACAAAAAAACGAGTGGAAATTCACTCGGTTTTTGATGGTAATATGTAAGAAATAGAATCTTAGTTATTACAATTTTTAGTTAATATTTGTTTTCTCAAGGTCTATATGACCTTTATTTTTTAGTGTTTGCGTATTATTTAAAACTAGAGTATTTCCATCGAACTGAGCTAAACGTTCTTCTTTAAGATATATTTTTAAATCACTTACTTTTAGTGATAAGAAATATTTTTTAAATAAATGAACTTTACCTAATTTAACAAATAATAATATTATAAGAACCATAAAACGTCCAACATCATGAGCTATACATAAATCGATTTCTTTATCATGTGGATTAGCATCTTTTGCGATTTTAAGACCACCACCAAAATAATTACCATTTTGTAGTGAACACAACCAGACATTTTTATATGAATGCCTTTCATTATTATATTCTACTTCTAAATCAAAAGGTTTATAGTTCTTGATGCCTAGAAAAGCTTCTTTTATATATGAAAGTTTCCCTTTATTTTGTGCTTTATTTACATTATCACACACAATAGCATCAAAACCTATGCCAAAAGAATTAAGAAAATTTGTTTCATTAATACCATAATAATAAATTCCTTTTTGATTTAATGCACTATATAAATCATTACCAGAACCAGATTTATGATAAAAAATTTGATACTTAAGAATAAAAGGATAGTGATTGACTAAGTATTGAAGAGTCCCATCACCACCGATAATAGTTAACGTATCATTTATTTTAATTGTTTGTTCTAATTTATTCATTAAATAATTATTAGTAGTATCTATATAATTATTTGTATTGTCTTGATATAAAGATCCATTTTTAGATAATGGATTAAACAGAGTATAATTCATTTTATCACCTTTAATATTATATCATAAAACGATTATTAAGTGATAATAAAAAGCAAATATAACGAATTTGTGTACGCTAGCACTCACTTATTGACATTGCTAAAACGCTATTATATAATATATCTAGCATTAAAGGAAAGAGAGTGCTAAAAGGGGTGATAATATGCTTACATCTCGACAAATCAATATACTAAAAGTTATAATCGATGATTATATCGCTAAGGCAGTTCCTGTAGGTTCTAAAACACTTAAAGTTACCTATAAATTACCTTATTCAACAGCAACCATTAGAAATGAAATGGCTTATCTTGAAGAAGCTGGCTTACTAGAAAAGACACATACTTCAAGTGGACGTATTCCATCTAATGAGGGCTATCGATATTATGTCGATTATTTGATTGAAGAAGAAGATGTTGATGAATTATTTAAAAGTAAATTAGAAGATTTATTTCATAATAAGAAATTAGAATTAGAAGATGTTGTTAAAGAAGCATGTAATATTATCGCTTCAATGACCAATTATACTTCTATAGCATTAGGTGCAGATAATAAAGAAGAAGTTCTTGCTAAAATAGAATTGCTTCCAGTATCTAATAATAGTGTTGTAGTAGTTATTGTTACACAATCTGGAAAAGCTGAATCAAAGATATTTAATGTAAATAGTCAAGTTGATATAAAGGCTATTTCAAATTGTGTTAAAGTGATGGATAAAATGTTAGTTGGTACTAGATTAAGTGAAGTTATTTATAGTATTAATGATAATGTAAAAAAAGAGCTATCACTTTATATAGAAGATTATGAAAACTTTCTTGATACCTTTGTTAATGCTTTTAAAAAATTTACAAATGAAGAAGTATATATCAGTGGTAAAAACAATATTATAAATCAACCTGATTTTGATAACATTGATAAAATACGTCTTCTTATAAATGCGATGGAGGATCATGACTTCTTTGAAACATTAGCTAAGAATATAGAAGGACCTTCAGTTACAATTGGAATGGATAAAGGTTCCATTTATTTAGAAGATGTAACTGTAGTAACAACTAATTATCAAGTTAATGAAGAAGATAAGGGCGTAATTGCTATTGTTGGTCCAAAACGTATGGATTATGAAAAAGTAATAAACTTACTTGATTATGTAGCACAAGAGATTAGTCAGCTAAGTTTAGAACAAAGAGGTGAAAAAGATGAGTGAAAATAATAATGAAGAATTAGAAACAGACAAGACAACAATTGAAATTGATGTCGAAAATGAAGAAGAAAAAGAAGTAAGTGAAGAAGTTAAATTACAAGAAGATATTAAAGACTTACAAGAAATGAATAAAGTATTAGAAGAGAAATATTTATTAGCTTATGCTGATGCACAAAATCTTGCTAAAAGAGCAAAGATTGATGCAGATAACTTAGTTAATAATAAAGTAAGTGCAATTGTAGAAAATATTCTTCCAGCTCTTGATAATTTTGAAAGAGCTTTAGAAACTAAGGTTGAAGATGATCAAGTAAATAACTTTTTAAAAGGGTTTGAAATGATTTATGAACAACTTTATAAAGCATTAGAAGATGAAGGAATTAAAGTTATTCCTGCAGTTGGAACTGAATTTGATCCAAATGTTCATCAAGCAGTAATGCAAGCACAAGACGAAAATTATGAGTCTAATATCGTTGTAGAAGAATTACAACGTGGATATACATTTAGAAATAAAGTTATAAGACCAGCAATGGTAAAAGTAAACGAATAAGGAAAGGTGATTAATATGGCAAAAATTATTGGTATTGATTTAGGTACAACAAACTCATGTATTAGTGTTATGGAAGGGGATGAAGCAAAAGTAATTCCTAATCCAGAAGGAAATAGAACTACTCCTTCAACAGTTTCATTTAAAAATGGAGAAAGAATCGTAGGGGAAGCTGCTAAACGTCAAGCTGCTACTAATAAAGATACGATTATGTCAATTAAAAGAGAGATGGGATCTTCTCATAAAGTGAATGTAGAAGGTAAAGATTATACTCCTCAAGAAGTTTCAGCATTTATCTTA